>JAISEL010000061.1 GCA_031264185.1 Deltaproteobacteria bacterium | reverse complement strand
CTTTAGTGCAGCGCCAGATGCCTTTTTAAGACTACCCTTCAATTTGGCGGTAAAGGCGAGATCGGCAGGATATTCCCTGAAGCTGTCATGGCAGAGGCAGGGCCGTCAAAGGCCGGCGGCGAAGGCAGAGAGGCCGGACTGTTTTAGCCTGACTCCGCCTGGACGAGCTGTCGTCATGACCAAAATCGTGACTTGCCCGATTTCCTGGACAGAATAACTGAGGCCCAACTCAACCGGCTGACTTTAGGACCTGGTCTTATGGTTACCTAAAACACTTATCCTGCCTGAATAAAAAGAAAAAAAGCTGTTCTTGCGGACCATCCTGTAAGGAAGAAGCGGTATTGTTTTAAGGCCTGGACTTCTCCTGCTTATGTTCATCCTGACCAAAAAACCAACCTCTGAAAATCCGCGCCTTAACTTAAGTGTACTTATTCCGCTGAAGCTAGGGCATTAGCTTAAATAAATAGTTGAGAATGCTATGAGTTCCATTACCCAAGATCCGCTGAGTCGCAGCAGGTAACACCCTTTTGTTTGCCCTCCGCGCAGATCCATGTTCTTACTCCTCTCACAAGCATAATAGTTCTGCCCTATGAAACGACTGAAAGAAATTATCAAAAAAAGAGCAGTAATGAATAATGAGAGCATACACTCTCAGGGTATATCAAGCGGTATCAGGTTCTCCTGTCAGATGTCAATATGGTGACCGCCGTCAGCCTTCCTGGCAATATTGGGCCGTTTTTTCTTCAAGCCTTGTCTAAAGGCCCCTCAGTTGTCCGATCAGTGGCCTGGGACAGTTCGGTCATAAATTTTTTATAGATTTCAATTACCGTCTCCGGCGGCCCGGCCATTTTAATCCGTCCATCTTCCAACCATAAAAGCTCATCGCAACCTTCGACTGTGGTTAAGCGGTGAGCGATTATGATGCAGGTCATTTGGCTCTGGGTATTCTCCAGAGTCCTTTTGATGATATTTTCACTGGCCAAATCCAAGGCCGAAGTGGCTTCATCAAAAATAATTATGTCCGGTTTTGAGTATAAGGCCCGGGCAATGGCCACTCTTTGGGCCTGACCGCCGGACAGAGATTTTTGTCCCGATACAATGGGCCTTAAAAGCCCCTGGGGGTCTGTTTCAATGAAATCCATGGCCGCCTCCCTGGACGCCTGACGGACTCTGTTCAGATCTATTTCCTGGCCCCATTGCCGAAATGCCACATTTTCAGCCAGGGTGCCGTCAATTAAAAGAGGATTCTGAGGCACAAAGCCAAGTTTATTAAAATAGGCATTCTTTTGGCGCTGGGTGACTAAAGGCTGCCCGTCAACCAGAAATTCTCCCTCCTGAGGGCTAAAAAGACCGCTCAAAAGGAGAGCCAAAGTAGTTTTGCCTGAGCCGGAAGGTCCGATTAAACCTATAGACTGACCTTTTAAAATTGAAACGGACAGATCTTTAATTACCGGCCCCGCCCCGCCTGGATAAGTGAATGAGACGTTTTTTAAGCTTAAACCGTGAGTAAAATTAAGCTCTGCCTCTTCTTCCTCCCGGTTATTCTTGCTGCCTGCCAAATCCCGGCCGGAACTGTTATTTTCGGCCAAATTCAAATAGGCCATGGCCTGAGACCTGAGGCCCCGAAGCTGGACTGCAAAAGACAGGCAACGGTTGATAGCCGGCAGAATCCGCCAGGCCGTCAGCATCAGAAGGGACGCTGAAGTGACAATTTCGGCCAACGGCAAACCTGAAGATATCATGGAAATAATGACCAGGCCAACAGTCCCAAAGCCGACGACCTCAAGACACTGAGTTGGCAGAAAGCCGGAAAAATCATGAAAGGCTTTAGCCTCCAGACTATCCCGGCCAATTTTGATAATCCTGCCCAAAGCAGTATTCTGGCGGCCGTAGATGATGATCTCCCGAATGCCCTGGCTTACGGCCATAAGTTCCCGGTTTTCAGCCATGACCGATTCGTAAATCTTCTGACCGACCCGGTCCACCCGATGGCGGATAAGGCCGTAGATGACGACGGAAGCAACCGAAAACACGACCACGGAGATCAAAGTAAGTTTGGGTTCAATGACGGCCAGACAGGTAAAAAGGGCTATACAGCAGAAGTTATTGGAGAATAAAAGGAGATCTAAAAAAACATAAGTGCTCAGACGATTGCGGTTTAAGACCAGGTGGATCGTATCCTGGCTTTTGGGCTCTAAATGCCAAAAATAATCCCGGTTTAAATAATCGGCCAAAGTCTGCCGGGCCAGTTCGACACTGACTTTCTGGGCCAGAACCGTTACCTGATGGGAGGAAAAAATATTCGTTGCCCCCTTAATGATCACAAATAAGACCATCAGGACAGTCACAAAAATGAGCATGTTCCGGGGATCGACGGTCAATTGTGCCAAAGACGGCCATAATTTCAAAACCGGTTTAATTAAAAAATGCTCCGCCACTTCTTCCGGAGCGGCAATGGTCAGGGCAAAAACAGAGATGACCAGAAGGGTTAAGGTTTCTGTTACAGCCGCTAAAATCTGGCCGCCTAAAACAATCCAGGACCTAAGTTTCAGGCTACTTGGCAAAACCTGATAGAGCCTGATACTGTCCCGAACAAAGGCCCGATAAAATAAAGTCGGCAGACGATGAGGCCAGATTACTTTCAAGAGACTGACCTTTTGTTTTTAATTAAATAAATTAAAAGACAAAGACCAAGCATAAAAGGAATTATTGACAATAATTGCCCCCGAGAAAGGAAAAGATTATCCAGGGGACCATGCCTTTCTTTTAAAAATTCCATTAAAAAGCGGGCCAGGAAGTAGAGACTAAAAAATGAGGCAATTAAAAGGCCTCGGGGCCGTTTTTCCCCCCCGGTCAGTCGGTCGATAATTAAAAGCAGGCCCAGAATTAAAAGCCCGGCCCCAAACTCCACCAGTTGGCTGGGATAACGGGGCGGCACTAAATCTAAAGGCAGCTGATAGTCATAGAGAGGAAATTTAACTCCCCAGGCCGACGAGGTTCTTTTGCCTACAATTTCCGAATTAAAAAAATTGCCCAGCCTAATCAAAGACGAGCCCAGAGCGCCTGAGAAGCTTAACCGGTCGCAGGTATCTAAAAAGGACTTCTTATGCCTTTTGGCGTACCAGAAGATAGCGGCCAGTAAGCCTGCAGCCGCCCCATGACTGGCCAGGCCGCCTTCCCAGACCCGGAAGAGCCAGACTGGGTCGGATAAAAAATAATCAAAATTATAAAATAAGACGTGCCCTAAACGGGCTCCAATCACCAGACCCAAAAAGCCCGGCCAGACCATATCAAGAGCCTCGTCGGCCGGGGCCCCGCTCCTTTTAACCTGCCAACGGAAAAGCAGCAAACCCAGAATAAAATTCAGGGAAAAGATAATACCGTAATAACGTACCGGCAGATTTATTAAAGGCACCCAGAACAAAACCGGGTCAAGGTCCCAGACCACCTGTTTCTCCTAAATTACAGCTTAAAAGAGAAAAACCAGGGTTTTTGCCCTGGTTTTTCTCAAATGTAAGTCAAGACCTAAGATGAGACTTTAATCCTTAGCCCGGATTATTTGTCCACATCCTGACCTGAGATGACACCCACGACCCGGCGGTTTTCGGCCCGGCCATCGGCGGTAGCGTTATCGGCAATGGGTCTGGATTCACCGTAGCCGATAGCCTGGATCCGTCCGGGATCGATGTTGAACTGCTCCAGAAGAGCAGCCCTTACTGCGTCGGCCCGGCGCTGGGATAACCTTTGGTTGTACTCGTCAGTCCCCCGGCTGTCAGTGTGGCCTTCTACCACAGCGGTGGACAGCGGATGGCTGTTCAGGAAGTCAGCCACTTTCTGGACTTCGGAATAATACTGAGGTTTGATGACCGACTTGTCGAAGTCAAAGTTGATGTGGAGGTTTATGGACACGGTGATGGGGCAGCCATCGGCGTCCACTTTGTAACCGGCCGGAGTACCGGGGCATTTGTCATAAATGTCGCAGACCCCGTCATTATCGGAATCGGCGCAAGGACCGGCTCCGCCAAACTGGAAAGTCAGACCGGCGGCAATGACCGGAGCGTTAAGACGCTCTTTTTCCCGTCGATCTTGTCTGCCCAAATCTTTCCGCTGGAAGCCCATGGTGTCGCTGAGTTCAACCCGGAGAGCCACAACTTCGTTAAAGAAGTACTTGAAACCGACGGCGGCAGTCCCGGCGGCGGAATTGTAATCTGCGTAAGCATCGCGTTTCGCCCACTGTCCGCCGATGCCTAAAGAGATATAGGGCACAAAGTTTGAGTCAATATCAAAATGATAAACAGCGCTCAGCCGGGCCATGGACAGGTCGGCGCTGCCCTCGTCTCCCCTGAACAGCCTGTTCTTGTACCAATGAGCAGGACCGTCGTTGTCCAGATGGTGGCCATAGGTACCCATTAACTCTATGCCCCAGTTGCGGGTGAAGTTGTAGCCCAGACCCAGCAGAGCCGCCGGAGCGTTATCCAGATGCATTGTGCCGTTGGGCATGACAATACCGCCCATAGGACTCAAGTGAAAAGAACCTTCTCTCATCTGAGCTTGAGCCAGCCCAGGCCCAGCCAAGATGAAAATAAATAGTGCCAAAAAGGCAATCTTTGCTTTCATGCGAGTTTCTCCTTGTAATTACCTACAAAAAAGCGAAAAGCTAAAATTATTTGAAAACCCTGACCATAAACGGCCGGGCTGACTGACACAGAAAACATATAAAACTATCTTAATAGGGCAGTAGAAACAACAGAAAAGAAAATTGAAGCCCCTAAAAGCCTCCGGATTAATTTTCCTGAAAACTAACAAATGTTTGGGGCCAAAAGACAAAACAATTCATTACAATAAGTATAACCCACTTAATCCAGTATTTCAATAAAATTATTCCAATAGGAGTCGTGACCCCTAATGTGTATGTTCTCTAAAACCAAATTTCAAGGTCTCAGTCGGCCTGAGTACAGGTCATAACCAAGCTCAAAGACCTATAATCCCAGGTCTGATATTTATTATAAATAGTAAAAAACAAGCCAGGTGTCAAGATAAACCGCTTATTCAAAGGCTATAAGCCCCGGTAATTTCCGGCCCAGATCCAAATATTATGCTGCCCCAGATCTAAAGTGGCCGTTATATTAAAGCCTATTTTTATTTTTTCTTCTCCCTGGGCCATTTTTTTGTCTCAAACTTGGCTTTTCAAATGATAAAAATAGATAATATTACATATAATTTGCCTAAAACAAAAAAATACAAAGCAATATTTACTCGAACAGATAGATCTAACGATAATATACTCTACTTGTTACTCAGCCCCAAAAGTTTTCTTACTCACAATTTTTGGGCACTATTTTAATATACCACTTCAAAAGGCGAACCAAGGCCAAAAGAGCCGTAACTATGGCCAGCCCGGCAGGTAAATAGTGGCCAAACCTGGTAAAGACAGTCAGTTCCAGATATTGTGGCGGTAATAAGCTTATTGGGTAGATGTAGGTCTCTATCTCGTTTTGAGCCGAATGGGCCATCAAACGTCCCGATGGGTTTATATAACCCGAGACCCCGTTATTGGCTGCCCTGACTAAAGGCCGCCGGTTCTCTGCGGCCCGCCACAGAGACTGGTGCAAATGCTGCTCCGGGGCCCAGCTTAAACCGAACCAAGCGTCATTGGTGGTGACCACCAAAAGCTGGGCTCCTTCCAGAGTCCGGTCCCTGGCTAAATAGGGAAAAATAGATTCAAAACAGATCATTATGCCCAATCGGACATTATCGTAAATAATCGGCGGTCTTGACGGACCCTGACTATAGGTGCCGGCCGCACCCAGGACCCCCTGAAAAAACGGCCACTTTAAAAAAGGCAGTTCTTCGGCCATTGGCACATATTCCCCAAAGGGCACCAGATGCCTTTTATCGTAAAACGGGCCGCTCCCCCCTGATGTCATGAGCCAGGCCCGGTTAAAAAGATGATGCTGACCGTTGACATCTTCCACTGCTGTCACCCCGACCAAAGCCCCTGTCCGGCTTTTTTTTATGACAGTGTCCAGCCACTCGGTTTCATAAGCGTCATAGCCGTAAGAAAAGGGAGCCGCCGTCTCCGACCAGACGGTAAGCCATGGATTTTCTCTTTGTGCCCGATTCATTAATGTTTCTAAACGGGCCAAAATTAGGTCTCGGTGATCCCGGTCCCACTTGATCATCTGGTCAATAGAGGCCTGGAGGACGGCTATTTTCTTTTCCGGACCCTGTGAAATTCTTTCTTCCCACTGGGTATAAGTCTTATGGCCGTAAGCATATAAAGCCCCGACCGTCAAAATAGAAATCAATAAAAGAGGGTAGGTTTTAATATTTTTCAGGTCCAGATAAAAAAGCCAGCCGGAAACCGCCGCAACCGGCAATCCCAAGCCGTATAAGCCTATAAGATCGGCTGCGCCCATTAAAGAAGGGACGCTTGATAAGCCCACAGCCAAAGGTGACCAGTTAAAGCCGGTGAAGACCCAGTTTTTCCCAAAGTCCAGACCCACCCAGAGTCCGGCCCCTATTATTGGTATCGAATAAGGCCCGAATTTTCCGGGTTGAAAGGAACAGATGAGCCTGGCCCAGACAGCCTGGAAAAGAGCCAGAAAAGCGGCCAGCAAAAACAGTATGACCCAGCCTCCCGAACCCAGACCGCCGTAACCGGCCATGACTTCAGCCAGCCAGGAAAAACTGAGAAGTCCCAGGGTTAAACCGTAAATCCAGCCGAATAAAAAGGCTCTCTTGGGGACTTGTTCTTTCGCTGCTGCGTATAAAGGGATCAGGCAGAAAAAAGCCAGTGGCCACCATGAACTTCTGGGCAAAGTCAGAGCCTGAGCCAGACCGCCTGAAGCGCTCAGAATAAGCCCCTGTTTTAAGCTGACCGGATAGATCCTCAACCGCATGTTTGCCTCAAATATTTTCAGTGCCCATAGCCAATTAAAAGGGAATTAAAGGGGAATTTCCAGTTCCATCATAGAACAGGCCAGACCTGAGCCGATACCCATTAAGGCCACTTTCTGGCCAGGACGGATGATTTTTTGCTCCACTGCCAAAGCAAAACTGAATGGCACGGCCACCGGGCCCATGTTGCCGTAGTCGGGGTAAGTTTTAAAAACCCGGTCAGGGGGCAGTTTTAAAGTCTGACAGAGTTTATCCGTGTTGGCCTGGCTGACCTGGTGGCAGATGATGACCTCGAACGTTTCGGGTGTCCAGCCGTATGTCTTCTTCCCCATCTCAAAGGTTGATTCGGCTAAAGCCACCCCGGCCGTCATAAGTCGGACGGAATCAGTTTCCATGCCCGCAAAATCACCCCGACATAGATCGTTGGATTTCGGGTCAGCTAAACTGACAGCGCCTTTAATAAGTGGAGCGTTGGGGTGGAGCCCGGCCGGTCCGACCAGCATGGCCGCCCCGCCTGAGCCCAAAGTTAAGGAGGCAAAATTCCGGAAAAAATCCCGGACCGTGATGTCCGGCTCCAATAAGCGGCCCAAAGTATTTTCCAGTAAAGGACGACTGTTTTCTCCGGCCGTAATTAAGGCGTACTCGGCGGCTCTGGACTCCAATAAATTAGCCGCCAGTTCCATTCCGTCCACAAACCCGAGACAGGCGCTGCCTAAATCCAGGTTTTTTACCCCTGGTCCCAATCCCAAGGCGCCGGCCACAATGGAAGCGGTTGAGGGTTCCAGGAAATCCCGGCCCACGGAAGTGGAAAAATGGAGATCTATTTTATTGAATAAATCGGGAAATTTATCTAAAAGTTTTTCTGCGGCCTTGAGGCCACCAGAACTTATAGGACTTTCGGCCGGATAGAGATGGCGGTAATTGATGCCGGTCAACTGAGCTAAAATCCCTTTGGGCAACTTTAAACGAGTCATTAAAGGAGCCAAAGCTTCTTCCAAAGATGAAGAGGCCAGGCGGTCGGGCCCTAAATCCCGGGACCAGCCGACCAGGGCCGATTGGGTAAAGCGGAGATCAGAGCGCATAATTTCTTTCTGCTAAGTGATTGGGCCGTTAACTTTAGGCCTGAGAGGCCGGGATCTTATACTTTCAGGCCGGGAATTGGTCTTTAAGACCTTACAGAATCCAGCCCCTCAAGTCAATATATATTTCTCTGAACTCAACCCTACAATGCTTAATTTTTAAATTAATTCTTGACCCCTAATAATTTACACTTGAAAAGTGGTAAAAAATTGACCTCTTCTTTGGATTCGCAGTGAACAGGGAAAAGTTTTCCGACAAGACCATTTTGACTGGGAATCTCGGTGACTTTTTACCAAGCTGATGTTTTCTGTGATTTATGTCTTTTAGTCGACATTAGTTTTGATTTAAATTTTAGGCGGTACAGCTGATATCGAATTAAGAGTTCTGAGAGAAACATTAGGAATTCCGTCCATACGACCGCTAAGATCACTATTGAGGGGATGCTCTTATCTCATCTTTAGACTCTGGCTGGGAACTCGGAAACAGAGAAGAGACTTGAAGCCACACTAGAGTCTCGATCAGTTAGCCACATCTCGTTAAGGCGCAATAGATTTGTATCCATAAGCAGAATATCATGAGTAGTAAATAGCAATTGAATTCTTGAACCGTCTGAGCAACAGTCCAAAAAATTTTCGATCAATAGTCTGGTCAAAAGAGTATAAAGGCAACGATCTATTTCGTCTACTACGTAAACTTTTTTAGATAGTTTGAAAGACAGAGCAATAAAAGCAGGAAACAAATTGAGTATCATCTTTATGCCTTCTGATTCCTGATTAATATCTAATTCAACTTCAGTTCAGTCAAACTTCCGGAGAACGGCCAGTCATTTTTTCAAAAATAATTCCAGCAAGCTTTAAAAATAGCAAAATTTATTCAATTTTATGCTTAAAAAGCAATGCACAATCTTTTTTGTAGCTTAAAAAATTTCGTTTCTAGGTAAAATATTTTATAAAAAAATATTATTTTCTATCAGTTAATATTTTTGTTACAAGAAATTTAGTCGTGACTATCATGAAGTAATAAAATCATATAGATACTGATATCTCATCTTGACGTAAATAATAGACTAAAATTATATATTACCACGGCACGAAAACTCTAAGAGAATTAGCTCAAAACCTGTAATAGAAACGGTATTACAGCATTCTCAGAATTAAATGCCGAGGTAATAATTTTAGCCGGGAGGATAAATTATGGCTAAACCGTTCATTTTTACTGCAGAAGAGCTCACCAAGGCCAAAATATTCAGAGACTCCCCCAGCAATGGCAGAGAACATATGGCGGGGCTGTTATTCTTTATGATGTCACATGGCAGATACACAGCTGAAGAGCTTGCGGACCTTTACGGTATTGGAGCAGGTACTGTTTACGGAGATATAAAGATAGTGCGGACCCCCGAATTGGCGGCAAGTAAAGGTGAGTGGAGCGGCGGGCGAAATCGTTTGATGACCTTTTAAGGAGGAAACTGAATTTCTTGATAAATGGGCTGGAAAAACGATCGAAGGCCTAATTGTCACAATGCCGGAGCTCCGTGATGCGTACAATTAAGCTGTGGGCAGAGTTACACCGCGATCTGCTTTCTATAAATTTTTAAATCGGCATAACTGGAGGAAAGTGCTTCCTGACACAAGACACCCTAAAAGAGACCCTCTGCTTCAAGAAGAGTTCAAAAAAAACTTTGCCGGAGGAGCTGGGAAAAATTGTCTTAAAAAACACAAACAAATTTTCAGTTAGCCTTATGTTCCAGGGTGAAGCAAGATTTGGGCGAATGTCTGATCCTGGAAAATGTTGGGTTACTGTTCCGCATAGGCCTAAAATAATGAAAGACCTTGTTCGGGAGTACAGATATATTTTCGGTGCAGTTTGCCCAAAAATTGGACATACTGACTATATGGAGTCATTTGACATGAATACTAACAGTATGTCCAGGTTTTTGCGTCAAGTCAGCAAAGCTCATCCAAATAAACTTGTTGTAATGGTTGTAGATGAAGTATCTCCACATAAATCAAATGGTCTGGTCATTCCTTCTAATGTATTAACCCGGCGGATAATTATGATAGATCAAATACTCCTTATTATTTACAGATGATCACTGTATAATAATTTTTTAGCCATACTACAAATAGACTAAATAAATTGCATAATTTTTGAGTATGCTAAAGACTGAAGAAACAAAGGATAAACTATTTTAGCATAATTATCCGCCGGGGTAATATCTTTAATCGTTATTCCTCCTTATTCTCCGGAATTTAATCCAACTGAAGGAGTATGGAATATATTGAGAAGAGATTATTTTGCTAATGGATTCTTCCCGAATTTAGATGTTGCGATGAAGCAAGCCAACGCTGGTCTGGCGCAAATGAAAGCAAACAGAGCAGCTCTCCGGAGCTTGACATGTTGGCCTTGGATTATTTCAATTTTAAAAGCAACTTAGAATAATTATAGCATACGGATTATCTGTCCGTCATTGAGTTCTTGCATGAATTTTGCCTTCAGATGTCGGGGGAATGAAACATTGTCAGAAGATATCTCTTGTCTAGCAAAACAAGTAATGCCGAGGTCAAGTTGAGGCAGAATACTGTTCATAGTCTGATATAAATGATCTCAATTATCAAAAATTGAATTAAAGAGGCCCAAACGTGCGTCAGGCGCGATAAATTTGAGGACATCATTAAGCCAATCGTAGACTGGTCGGAAATAATTCACTTTTTATTAGATAATGTTGTTCAGGAAAAGTTGGTTATCACGTGTGCCTCTGAAGACGAACTGGAGGTATTCTTGATCTTTAAGATTCTTTGCTAATTGAAGTTTACCGTTATAGCGGCGGCAGATTATCTGATTTCTGGTAGGATTAAAGATCATCAGCTTTTCTTCTCACACTTCAGTCGATGTCAAAACGAAACTGAACTCGAAAATTTTTTCGTTGATCAATAATTCGAAGACGAACTTTGACAATTTAGTTTTCTTACCAGTGTCCAGTTTGAACTGATCAATGGTCATTATATTATCAATAGGCATAAAACCATTGACCATAAATTTGGCGAAATTCAATGCTCTGAATAAATTAGTCTTACCTGAGGCATTACCACCGAAAATTGCCGCCGTCGGAAGGATTATAATTTTGTGTTCGGCTGGTTTGGGAATTCCTTTTCCGTATAGGGTGTCTTCTGTGGTGACCATTGATAAAGTCGCTTTGTAGCGGCAGGATATCCAGTTTTCAATAGAGAAATTGATTAACATTTCATCAACTCCTATGGCAATTTAGAAAGAATAAAGTCCTCTTTTTCCAATGGATTTAAGTTAAAGTACTTTTAAAGTCAGTGGCAATTTTAATTGCACCTCAAAAAATTCTCAGTGCAGTTATTAACTGAATGTTTATCATATATATGCATATTATTTAATTATTCATCAAGACTTATTTTCTGTTTTATGATTAATTGATTCTATAAACACAGGCAAAATTCTCTTTTTATTTAGTTTAACATACATACTTGGCTGTAATTTAAATTTGGCCAGCATTGGACAAAATTTTGGTATATAATTCTTGAAGAGCGATGCTAATACCCTGACAACTCAATTGCCAGGCGACGCAACTAATCAGTCAGTGGACCATATGGGCCAGTCCGGCTAGGCTACCTGCCGCAAACAGCGGGCTAGGGCAACCCGGTTCTTTAGAGCCAGCTCAATTAAAATCCGAAGGCCGTGTAATCCTGCGAATTTTAGTCACCTCATCTCTTTCTTTAATCTCCCTCAAATCTCCTTTCATTTTTAAGGAACTTCAAGTCTGGAGTTCTGCGCTTCATGTCTACAAAAGATCTTCCCTTAAGAAAGGATGTTCCCTTAAGCAACAATCTAGTAACGGATAAAGATCTGAGACAGGTCAAAGTGCAGCCAAAGGTTTCCGTTTCTCAGGAAGCTAGGTGCCGGAAAAAGCCGGGATTTTCTGCCTGATTCGTTGCCGCTCCCCAACCTACATGAAAAACAACAATGTGAATCCTGACGAAGTTTTTCAGTTGTCGTAGGCTGGACAATTGACGCCGTTTTTGGAGCTAAAAGTTTCTAAATACAATCTTTTGACATTGATTTTTCCATAATTGAAACCTAAAATATAGGATCAGACGGAGACTTGAGGCCAAATTAAGTCAGCCGGTTAAAATGCGTCCCAGACCGGTCGCTTTCTGGACCTTAAATCAGTCAGACAGCCGCTATATTTCAGGCTCTCCCCCAAGCCCCGGCCGGTCTTGACATTTTTACTCAACCGGATATAATTATCCACGTTTTCCGACATTACCTGTTTGGAATAATCCCACATAGCCAGAAACCCGTTAACTCGGTTTTTCCGGCCCTCGCTAAACCCGCATAATGCGGCGTCAGAATGTAAGATGTCTGGCTCGGGGGCAAAGATTTATTGCCCAGAAGCCGGTCACCCAGTCTATTATAAGCTCTCTGTCCAAGACTGATTCCTGGTTATCCCGGGCAAATATTATGGTGCCCAATGAAAGTTTTAATTTTTGACTGCCGGGATTCCTTTACCTTTAATTTAGTTCACCTGAGTCGTGAAATTTTAAGACCCGAAGACAGCCTGGAAGTAGTTCGCCATGACCGGCTTGATCTGGAAAAAATCCCGGAATTTGACCGAATTATCCTCTCCCCAGGTCCTGGAGTACCTTCAGAAACGACCAATCTTCTGCCTTTAATCCGGAAGTTCGCCCCGGTTAAACCGATATTGGGAGTCTGCCTGGGCCATCAGGCCCTGGCTCAGGTCTTTGGCGCCAGACTTATCAATTTAAAAACAGTCTTCCACGGCCTTAAATCCCGGGTCAAACTTCTGCGCCCTACCCGTCTCTTTTCAGGACTACCCGGAGAAATAGAAGCCGGACGCTACCATTCCTGGCTGGTCGATGAAAAATATCTGCCTCCAGAACTGACGGTCACAGCCCGGGATTCAGACGGCCTGATCATGGGCCTGGGGCACAAAAGTTTTGACATCCACGGTGTCCAGTTCCATCCGGAATCAATTCTGACACCGTCAGGGCCTTTGATCCTCCGAAATTTTCTTTATAAGGAGGCAGTCTGAATGGAGTCTTTATCTCCTGACCTGATTCAACGTGAAATGAACCGTCTGGGCCTGGACGGGCAAAAGTTTTTATTTGCCGTTAATTTTGAGTTAACCGAAGGGTTTATCATCGAAAATCCGGAAAATCAGACAGAAATTCTCTATGAAATCTGGGGGCGCGGCAATAAAAAGCCTCTGAATAAGCCTTTAGCGGATAATTTTTACTTAACTTCAAAGCCCATGAGTCAAAGGGAGTACGCCGATCTGTTCCAAGTCGTCAAAGATGGTCTGGCCAGGGGTGACAGTTACCTGACCAATTTGACCATTGCCACGGATATAGAATGTCCCTTGAGCCTAGAAGAAATTTTTCAACTGAGTAACTCACCTTACCAGTTGTATGTGCCCGACCGGTTTGTCTGTTTTTCCCCGGAGAGATTTGTCCAGATAGATTCCGGCCGCATCTCCACCTGCCCCATGAAAGGCACCATTAACGCCGAAATTGACGAGGCCGAAAAAGTCATTTTGGCCGACTTCAAAGAATCGGCCGAACACGCCACAATTGTCGATCTGCTTAGAAACGATCTGAGCTTAAGCGCCATGGAAGTTAGAGTCAGCCGTTACCGCTACATTGACCGCATTAAGACCAGGCAGCGGGAGATTCTCCAGGTCAGTTCGGAAATTACCGGCAGACTGCCTGATGATTATCCTGCTAATATCGGGGATATTATCTTTCGGATGCTGCCCTGCGGCTCGTGTTCCGGAGCCCCGAAAGAATCAACCCTGGATATTATCAGAAGAGCCGAAGCTAAACCCAGGGGCTACTATACCGGGGTTTACGGATATTTTGACGGGCATAACTTTGATTCCGGGGTTTTGATCCGTTTTATTGAAAATAATGGCGGACAGATGGTTTTCCGTAGCGGCGGCGGTATAACGGCCTACAGCTCCATGGAAAGTGAATATATCGAAGCTATTGAGAAAATATACCTGCCCTTTGTCTGAAAAGGAACTGCCGATGTCACCTAAGCATAATATACCGACCGATGTAAAATTTCTGGAGACCATCAAATATTCAAACGGTCAGTACTTTAACGTTCCGCTCCATGAAGAAAGAATAAGCAGGACTTTCCTTAAGTATTTCGGCCGGGATACCTCTTTCGCCCTGCCGGAAATTCTGCCCCGGGATCTGGGCCCGGCTTTGATCAGGGTCCGGCTCGTCTACTCTTTTGAGACCTGGCAAATTACTGCTGTCCCCTATACTTTTCCGCTCATTAATAATCTTAAGCTCGTTGCAAGCGATCTTTATTACGGTGAGAAATTTTTAGACCGTTCCGTTCTTAAAGAACTAAAGGTCCATAGTCTGGCCGATGACATTTTAATTGTCCAAAAAGGGGAAATTACCGATACTTCCATAGCCAACGTAGTCTTCAGGGACAGGGAAGGCCGTCTATTCACTCCCCGAAACTGCCTTCTGGCGGGAGTAAAAAGATCCCATTACCTAAAATCCGGCCGAATAGAACCCCGGGCTATTAAGCCGGGGGATTTGACTAATTTTGATAAACTTTACTATATTAATGCTATGATAGATTTAAAAGATAATATATCAGTATTAATCAATAATATTATTTTATAAATTAACTATTGTTGAGTAGTTTTAACACCCAGAAACTTAAAAAGCTCTATGACAGGTGCGTTAGACGATTCAAGCTGAATAAAATAGGGCCTAAGACCAGGGTATAACAACGCACAGTGACTCCAGCCAGAAGACGACCAGTTCCTACTGATAGCAATTTCCAGATTTGTATTTTTTAAGTCAAAAGCTCTATTTAGCTTAAATTCTTTAGTTAAAATATTCAGCCTTTTATCTGTCACCATAAGTTTTCCAACCGGTCTTGATCCTACTTCAGTTAAGTCCAAAGCGCATATCAATCTTTCCCCCCTGTCAAGAAGCTGTCCGTAGAAGTCATTTGATTTATAATCACCTTTATTTAATGTATATTTTAGATAATCAATAATTAAATATATATTAGAAACCTGGGGCTTACTTTTTTTAGGCTCCCCTTCAGCCTTAAGGAGCATATCCTCAGGGACATCTTTTAAGACCTCGTAAAAATCGTAAAACCCGTTGGGAGTAAATGAATGCCTGGCCCACAGCTCAGGTGACCGTTCAGTTTTTCCAAAAACAATATAGTCAATGGGCTCTATATACCACTTTATATTATTGGATAGTTCCAAAGCCTGAAACCAGTGGCTCAGCAAAAGAGCGTATTGCATCCTGATGACTATGTCTAAAGAAGAATGACACATATTGAAAAAATGCAGTTTGATTTTTAATATTAATTTTTTGTCGTAATTATCACGATTAACAGTTAATAAACATTGATAGTTGTAAATATTGCCACATATCGAAACATTGGTCAGAGGGTACTTTTTAGACCAGATCTTTATCAGTTTAAAAAATCGTCTGGTCAGAATGATTGACTTATTAGTAACAGTCAGATGGGTGTCAACCAGTATATTAAAAGCCATAAGAAATAATGAGGCCATAGATAAGATGGCTAAAAAATTATTAAGCTTTGAGGAATAATAAAAAGTCGGCAAAACATAAAGAATCCAACCTTTAGAGATTAAGACAAAAACAAAGCATGGCATGAAAGCCAGCATAATATAGGCGAACATACCCATGTTGGAAGCAATTCCGCCCTGAAACATAAATCCCAAGGAGTATCGCCCTAAGACTGCTTCATTTTGTCCTATTTTTTTGGAAACATTCAATAAGTCATCTGTTAAAGCTTCTTTTTCGGCGTCGACAAACAATTTAGGCCTATTACTATTATTTAATGGTGTGCGTTTCCATAAACTAAACAAATAAGCTACTTTGGACTTAAATGAGAATGAATTTTGAGAAGACATCGGAAATACCTGAGTATAAAGGCCTATAAACAATAATAATGTTCCGCCACCTGACATTTAAAAAGTGAAAGTACATAAAAAAAACAGTCTTTCCGCTTATGCGCAGTATTTTACCATTATTTCGCCTGACTTTTCAAGTTATCCTGAAGGAGGGAAGGCGACTGAGGATGAAGAAGATGTCTTTCTTAACTCTCCTCCCGTATTATGCTAAAATTATAATAAATTAAAATTATGCAAATTTAGAAAAATTTTATCATTAATAGACTAAAATCAAAAAATTTTAATGGTTTAATATTATGATTAATGAATTAAGTTTAAAAAATTTTCGTTGCTTTAATGATTTCACTATTAAGAGAAAAAATCAATTATACTAATAACAAGAAAGAATAATATTGGAAAATCTACTATCTTTAAAAGTATATTTATTTTATAGGAATCAATTACAGTGATATATTAATAAAAATTAATAATTTTAGTTGAATATCTTTTTTAAATGTCAATTAAACTATGATTTGGAAGCTATTATTTGCTGTTTTAAATATTAATATGAATATAAATATATTTATATGAAATATCAATAATAAAGGTACAAAAAATGCAAAATCTTACTCTCTCTAATGACTTAACATTTTCTCTTTCTACATTAACAAAATTACCGACTCATCCTAATCAGTCTGAAATAACAAAATATATAGCTAATAATTACCCTTTCAAAATTAAATACTCGAATCAAACAAAAATTATATTTCACATTTTCTTTTGATCGATCTAAATGGTGTTATAATTATTCATACTGGTAATTTTAATCTAAAAATTCCAAATATATTTTTTTATACTCAAAAAATTCTATAGCCACCCAATATCTATCTGAATTATTTAGTATAGTTGATATGGCGGATAGCGTAGACAAGTGTACAGATATCATTCGTCTTCTGGAACCTCGCCTTAAAAATTTGTCTGTAATTCTTATTGGAGGCCTTAGCGGGATTTATGCTGACATAGGGTTGTCGCAAAAGCTGCCAGTCAATATATGCTTGTGGATGGTATCAATAGATTAATACAAATTGTGTTAATTATATTAGCTAATCCAGGCTCAATAATTCTAATCGATGAGGAGATTGAGACTGGTTTTCATTATTCTTTTTTCCCTAAATTATGGGAAATTATCGGCAAACTATCGCTTGAAACTGATTGTCAAGTGTTTGCCACAACTCACAGTTATGAATGCATTAAAGGAACAAAAACATTATATTCAAATGTTAATAATTCTAAAAACTTCTATTTTATTACACTTAACAATTTTAAATGAATTATATACTCAAAAATTTTCTAAAATGACTCTTTAGAATATATTATTAATAATCGGTAAATTAGATAAAATGATTGATGATAAATTACTAAAATTGACTGCGCCTAATTTAATTGCTTGTGAAGGTGTTGATGCTAAATATTTTTTAATCTATTATCTTGAACATCTCAAAAAAATAGATTGTATGTACAATAATTTCCAGGTGGAAGATTTTGGCGGCAATACTGAACTGTCAAAGTTTATTAAAATTCTCCCTTTATTACCCGACTTCAATCATTTAAAAACTCTTACTATTGTGAGAGATTCTGAGCCAAATTCAAAGAAGGCCATCCAATCAGTGCAAAACACTTTAAAAAATTGCAACTTTGCAGTTCCTGATTTGTGCTGTCAAATCATGAAGCCATCAGATAAGAATCATAATGTCCACATAGGATTCACCCTATTTCCTTCTTTTACAGATGATTGTTCCGGCTCGCTAGAAGATTTATGCTTGGAAATAGTCACAAGCTCTGAATCAAAATCGTTACTGAAGATTGTTGATAAAACAATTGATTCTGTTAATAAAGTCGTGTTCAGGCTAAAGCGGCCTCACAAAAACAGACTTCATACTTATCTATCTCTCACCACCGATTTTGTAGGATTAAAAATTGGGTGAAGCGGCTAAATTTCAATGCTTCAGTTTTACAGCCGCTCGAATCAAACTACTTGAGGCGATGTTAGTAGAAATATATAATACATAACCATTAAATATTATTTAATACTATTTTTATAGCATTTAATTGCAATATTGCTGTCCCTTTGCCTTTCGTTTAGCCAGCCTAAAATTTTCCGTCTGTTTCCTCCCGACCCTAAATCTTCAGTAACCAATCACAATGACCTCATATGTGTAGGCGATAAATACCTTGAGTCTCCTCCCATCAGCAAAAATTGAATTGCCGGTTTCTCTGTCAGAAATATATCGGTCCAAGGGTGGGTAAAAGTTTCCGGGGATTTTGTTGATTTTTTAAGGCTCCCTGTGCTCAGCTTAGAAAAAAATGACCCTGCTCATTCGGCCTTCTATTGGTTTAGCTAACTGTGTTTGACTTCAAACTTTGAAATGTTGTACTTTAAATAGAGGTAGTGCCCTGTGCCCATTCTGAGGGCCAAAGCTAAACTCCTGATTTCTTGGCCTTTTTTTTGCTCCTATTCGCCTGTCTTGAGGACCTTAAGTCCGTTTTTTGTTTAATATTTAAATCTCTTTTTAAGGCAACAATCAGCCGGAGGATTTTATGCTGGATCACTTACAACGTAAGACAAAAATCGTGGCCACTATCGGCCCAGCCTCCTCAAGTCCGGAAATTTTGGCCAGGATGATCGAAGCCGGTCTCAATGTGGCCAGATTGAATTTTTCCCACGGTGACCATGCCTCCCATAAAGCCAATATTGCCGCCTTAAGAAGACTGGCCAAGGAACAGGGCCGGGAAGTAGGCATTCTTCAGGATTTAAGCGGCCCGAAAATCCGTCTGGGGGCTATTTCCGAACGCCGACTGGAAACCGGTCAGACGGTCAGATTGATTCAGGGCTCCGGCGACTGCGAGCCTGACTCTTTGACCGTTAACTATGATTATCTGTTAGATGATGTGGAAACAGGCAGCCGCATCTTACTGGCCGACGGCCGGCTGGAACTGAAAATTGTCGACCGCACGTCAGACAGTTTAATTGCCGAGGTTTTGACCGGCGGCCAGATCAGCGCCCATAAAGGGGTCAACCTGCCGGAAAGCAATCTCCAGATAAAAGCTTTTACCGATAAAGACAAAGCTGATCTTGTCTGCGGTCTGGAAGCCGGAGTGGATTTTGTGGCCATGAGCTTTGTCCGGCACGAAAACGATCTGAAACCTTTGCGAGAGATGATTAATCGTTCCAGTTCCCCGCCGCTATTAATCGCCAAGATTGAAAAACCCCAGGCTTTGGACAGGCTCCAGCATATCCTGGACGTGGCGGACGGACTAATGGTGGCCCGAGGCGATCTGGGGGTGGAAATGGCTCTGGAAGAAGTGCCTTTAATCCAAAAAGAATTAATTGAAACAGCCAGAAAAAGGGGCAAACTGGTCATCACGGCCACCCAGATGCTGGCCTCAATGGTCAACAGTCCCCGCCCGACGAGAGCAGAAGTGACCGACGTGGCCAACGCTATTTTAGACGGCACCGACGCAGTCATGCTGTCAGACGAGACAGCAGCCGGTCAGTATCCGGTGGAATCGGTCAACATGCTTCACCGGGTGGCTTTAAAAGCCGAACCCCATATAGATTCCGACCGTTTTATGGAAGAAAAAACCGACTTGAATCTGGAGAAGATGGGAGCCAGCATCACTAAAGCTGTCTCTATCTTAGCCATTGACCAAAAAGCTAAAGCCGTGGTAGCTATCACTCAGGGCGGTTCCACGGCCCGCTTAGTCTCCCATTTCCGCCAACCCGTCCCGGTGATCGGCATGACCTCCAGTCAGACCACTTACCGCCAGTTAACCCTGTCCTGGGGAGTAATTCCGGCTTTGGTTCCGGCCTGCGATTCAATTATGCTCTTGGAGCAACTGGCCAGCGAGTTTCTGGTCCGCAATGAACTGGCCAAAAAAGGCGATGTGGTCTTTTTAACCTGCGGCCTGCCTCTCCAGGTCAGCGGCACTACCAATTTAATTAAGCTATTGGATATTGGTGAAGTTTGCTGACGAGGGATCTAAATTTTTTAAAATAATTTCAACCCACCGAATCTTGTGTATTTTGAGGGATATTAAAATCTATACCGCCAGATATGGTCTGATTGTTAATACTCCGGCCAAAAGCCGACTTAAGGCCCAAGAGCTAAGGGTCGATAAGGGATTTAAGAAGAATGTCATTAGGTCTGGCCAGACTTTAATGATGACAGAGGAAGGGTCGGCCCATGATTGATAAGAATAATCCCGCTCAGGTGTCCGTAAACGTCCCGACTTCCGACAGTACCGTTTATGTCAGAGTCATGCCGCCGGACAGTTTTCTGGATATCAATATCACCAACGAGGGTGAGGCGCTGGAAGTCCGGGTTACGCCACGGGGCCGCCGGGTCCAGGTTCGGGTCGGGCCGGCTGCCGAAACTTCTGGCGTATCATCTCCGGAACCGACCGATCCCAATGGTCCCGGTGGACCGTCCTGTGAGCCGGATAAAAAAACCGAATCCCTGCCTCCAACCTCTGAAAGTTCTGTCGGTGAATCGGCTCTGATGGTTGACACCGGTGACTTGGAAATTGACGACCGGGCTTTAGATTCTTTATCCGAGGCTACTAAAGTTGAAACAATGGCCGAAGGCGAACTTTTCTCAGAACCTGCCCCCCAACCGGATCCGGAAATGCCTCCGTCAGAGCCAAATGACGAGATTTACCGGGATCGGGACGGCTGTCCGGCTCCTTTGGAAGTAAAAAAATCCCTAGCTCAACTGGCCGATCCTGAGCCCCCGACCCCGACCGACGACCCGAATGCCGACACGGCCGGTCTTCAGCCCAATTTATTTCAGCTCTTGCCAGACTTAAACTCCGAAGACTCAGCGCCGAACCAGGAGAGTTCTTCCAAGGATGCCGACAATAATAACGAAAACTACGGAGAATTAGATGATGAGTTGTCGGCCGATTTGGCTCCGTCCGGAGATCTCAATTACTCATTAGACGACGAACCACCCCAAACCCTGGAAAGCGAACTGTCTTCGGACTATGAAATCCCCAAAGACGCTGATATTTCTTTGGATGGCCCCGAACCTATGCCGGTAGAGGATACTAATTTCGATCAGCCCAACAGCCAGAGAGTATTTTTGAAACCGGCCCCCAAACCGGAAAATATGCCCCCCGACGCCTCAACTGCGGTGATAGTCAATTACTTAGAAGACACCGAAGATAGTTTTTTTGAAGATCAGGGCCAGTCCACGGTATTACCCGAGGAAGAGGATATGGACATAGATCTTCTGGATATGGACAGTAAACCCGGAGTTTTGCCGGCCAAACCTATGACTCCGGTGCCCAGAAAAGCTGCGTACTGAAATGCTCAAAAAGACCTTATTGGTTCTGGCCGCCTTGGGTTCGCTCTTTTTGGGGACTACTTTAGCGTCGGCCCAGCCCGATCCCTCAGGTCGGCCTTTAACGGTCGACCAGGTCAAAAATGAACTGGAATCCCGCCTGTTACGCGATCCTTCCTACGCTACAATCTGGAACACCGGTTATGATCTTTACCGCCTGCATTTAAGAAATCAGGATACAGCCAGGGTTATATATTTAGGCTTTATGGCGGTCAGGGGTCTGACCCCCGAGGCTAGCCGAGCTGTCCGTCAGGCGGCCATCTACTGGCAGAAAGTCCATGACTACGGGATCACCAATGTGCCGGTGGGGGTAGACAACAACTGGCGAGGGCAGATATACTATGGCGACGGCTACCTGACGACTTTGAAGATGCGCCGTCCGAAAGGCGGTCCTGTGCCATTACGGCCCAATCCGGTGCCACCCAGAAAAAGACAGCCTTACAAAGGACAAAAGGATAACCGCTATCCGGGCCCATATTATCCGGGGGTTTATCCGCCTTAATTAAATCTTTCGGACATAAAAGTGCTTTATGATGTCATAGTGGTCGGCGGAGGTCACGCTGGCCTGGAAAGTGCTCTGGCTGCAGCCCGTTTAGGCCAGAAAACCCTTCTGGTTACCCAAAAGCTGGAAACTGTCGGTGCCCTGTCCTGCAACCCGGCTTTTGGCGGGCCTGCTAAAGGCGGACTCCTGCGGGAAGTTGACGCTCTCGGCGGTTACGCCGGTCTGGGAGCCGACCGAGCCGCTGTCCAGTGCCGCATCTTAGGCGAAAAGAAAGGACCTGCGGCCAGAGCAACCCGCAATCTGGTGGACAGGACTACCTATAATAAACTGGCCAGGCAGTACGCAGCCCATGTCCCTGGACTTTTTCTTCTGGCCGGAGAGGCCAAAAATGTCCTAACCGAACGTGACCGGGTCATTGGTTTGGAGCTGTCTGACGGTCAAATCTTTAAAACCGGGGCTTTGGTGTTAACCGGGGGAACGTTCTGGAACGGGCGCATCTACCACGGACTGAATTCCCGGCCCGGCGGCCGTATCGGTGAAGAACCGGCCACCTATCTAAAAAAGTCCCTGCTCAGTCTGGGGCACCGGGTCGGCCGGCTTTCTACCAGCACTGCCCCCCGACTTCTAGCCGAAACGGTTAACACTCGGGACCTGGAAGAGCAGCCCGGCGACCCTCAGGCCCGGCCTTTTTCAGTTTTAAGCCCTGAGGTGCAAAATAAAGTCTGCTGCCACCTGACCTGGACCAATCCGCAAACCCACCGAATCGTGGCCGACAACCTGAAATCCTCCATCATCTATGCTGATAATCCCGTCAGTTCAGGCCCCCGGTACTGTCCTTCCCTGGAAGATAAGATTCATAATTTTCCGCACCGGGCGCGGCATATGGTCTTTTTGGAGCCCGACGGTCCGGATTTGATCTATCCGGGCGGCCTGCCTACCGGTTTGGCTCCGGAAGTGCAACAGGCTCTGATCAACAGTATTGTCGGCCTGGAAAAAACCGTTATTGCCCGCCCTGGTTACGCCATCGAATACGACTTCAGCGATCCGACCCAGTTAGCCCCAAGCCTGGAGTCGCTGCTTATTCGCGGCCTGTTTATGGCCGGTCAGATCAACGGCACGAGCGGCTACGAAGAAGCCGCCTCTCAGGGTATCTGGGCCGGAACCGGAGCCGCTCTTAGGGCCTCCGGTTCCGACCCCATGTTCTTAGGCCGCAATCAAGCCCTCCTTGGAGTCATGCTGGATGACCTGACTGTTTTAGGTGTGGCCGAACCTTACCGCATGTTTACGAGCAGGGCCGAGTGGCGCCTTATGCTCCGAGAAGACAACGCCGATTTGCGCCTGTCACCTTTGGCAGAAAAACTGGGCTTACTTGACACCGAACGAATCAGACTTTTGAAAGAAAAACAGGCGGCTATTTCTTTGGGTGAACAAATATTAAGTACCACCCGTCTCAGCCAGACCCAAGTCCTGTCTTTGACCGCCTGCTGCCAGATTGATTCCAAAGACCGGCTGGTGGAAGGCTCACTTTTGGCAGCCGACTTTTTAAAAAGACCCTCGGTTAAATTGGAATACCTGACCAGGTCAATAGAAGATCTTTCCCGCCTGCCGCAAAGCGCTTGGCTGACTTTGGAGACAGAAATAAAGTTTGAAGGTTATCTGGCCCGTCAGGCTCAGGAAATAAAAAGACTGTCCGGCCAGGAAAATATGAAACTGGCGGCTGATTTAAATTTTAGTCTGATTCCTGGCCTGTCCCGGGAGGCTGTAGAAATCCTGGAGCAAACCAGGCCTCTGACTTTAGGTCAAGCCTCCCGCTTAAGAGGGGTCACTCCAGCCTCTCTTTCGGCTTTGGCTATTTACATGCATAAACAGCAAGTAGCCTGATCCACATATAACATATCGAAATTAATAGTTAAAATTTAAAAAGTCACTTTCTAATAGCTTGGTCTGCTGGCGAACAGTTTCTGCCCGGAGCCTTGTGAGTCATATTTAACTTTGAAAGCCTGCGGCCTAATTAATCTTGGCCTGCCTAATCTATGAGCCAATTTTTGCAGAAACAGGCCTGACTTTGGTGGGCCAGAAATCGGCCACAGAACAAAAAGCTCATTTCATAGATAAGTATTCAAATTTATTACGTTTTTCTGATACCAGCCATTATAATTCAGCTTTTGACCTGTATTTTTTCTAAATTTATCATAGGCTTATAAAAACACCCTTAAAGACCATCCTCCTTATTGGCTGATTTTTGCCATAGTCAGGGCAAAAAGCTTATTGAATAGTTAAGTTATTGAATTTATTATATTTTTATTAGATCAGCCATTACATTGTTGTAAAAATCATTCCACCGGCCAAAATAGGCCATGTGTAAAATCTACCCAATAATACGCAACCACAGGTCCAGCTAAAAACACAAGAACTTTAAAAGCTCAGCCAAAAAAGCCAATTGAAAAGATAAGTATTTGATTTTATTATATTTAATTTGATTTTTTGCTCAAGCTCAAATTCGGAACTTATGAAAGTTAAGTAAATTTGATCTTTCGCTCCGAAAACAGGTCATTGAAAAGTAAAATATATATTTAATCTCGCCGTCACGGATGCCACATATTTTTTTATGTAAGACACTCAAGTTTCGGGGAGAAAAATTTCTTGGGATAGCCAAAAAAGCCAATTGAAAAGGTAAATAGCTGATTTTATTATATTTTTTTCAATAAATTCTATTTATAATAGGCCATGGACCTAAAATGCGCTTTACGAATAATATTCCGGCCGTCAAACGGTCGGCCTCTTTATAGCCTGTAAAAATTGTAAAAAGCTTATTGAAAATAACATTTTGTTGTACTTATTGCGTTTATTAAGATCTAAAGTCATACAGAGGCCTGGCCGGACTGATCCTTATTTTTTTCACGATTCTGTTAACCTAAAACCGCGATTTTTAAAACTCGGTCAAAAATTGACCTCTTTGGGAGGGCCGTTCGAGGTAAAATTTGCCGATTTCCAAAAATTTTTTTCGTCTTCCGCAAAAAAATCGATCTTTTTTTGCTCTATGTTCACAAAATTAGCTATGGCACCAAAAAGTCTGTACTCTGTAAGGACTTTAGAAATGTGCTTTCCCAATCCAGACGGTTTTAAGATACCCCTTAAAGCCAATTTCGGGTTAAAAATGACCAGAAAAGGGGTGAATATGAGGGTGCATATAAAAAAAAGACGCTTTTAAAAGCCCATATGAAAGATTTTTCTTGCAAGGAACAATAAATTATGACATAATTTTTGAAAATAGAATTTTGTGACTTTGGTTTTAACCGATCGCAAACTTCATGACTTTAATTTTTCCTAGCCTGAGCTTTTTGGTCACCTTTTACTGGGAAATATTCAATTTGTCCTAATGAAGAAACTGCCAAGAAAACCCAAGGCTTAAACCGCAGAAAGAGAGACGGGAAGCCATTTTGCCCATCTTTTTCAGCGCAGAAGCATGAGCGTATTAAAACTGTAAAAATCTTCAGAGTCTGGCACCGGCTCTCGGGGGAGACTCCGTAAGACCGGTCTCTGTCAGAGTTCTTCGCTGGTCCAGGAATCCCACGGTCTTCAGTTGTGGGAGTATGTCAATTCAAGCCGATAGATAAGAAAGACGGCTTAAGACACTCCAAATCAGGGACCGGTGGCTAAAATCTCAGTGTCATGGACACTTAAATATTCATCCAACTAGACCGCAAAACTCCGGCTGTAGGGCCGTGGATATATAGCGCATTCAGATTGGAGTTGAGCCTTCAGTTCGGGACGTTAAACATTGTGGCTGACAGACAGGCCGCAGTTATCGCCTGCTGAGGATTAAACGTCAGCCGGCCGATGGACAGGAACCAGCCATGTAGACCAGTAGCGGCAATGTTTCTGGCTCTGTGAGACTTCCCGAACTTTAGGCAAAAGTGGATGTCAGAATTTCTTTTTTAAAGATTACCGGCAATTAGGCCGGCCGACGTTTGTACTATTGGGCTTGCCGTGGTTGACCATCGGGGCCCATGCGAGGTAAAGCATGATTTCTGTTTTTACATCGGACTTCAGTGGTGACATGTCCAGTGAAGATAAAAACTGGGAACCACCGGCCAGGGCCAGATCACCAAAAACTGCCCGGCCAACCAAGGCCAAATCAACCCGGACGGTGAAAGCCAAAACCACCCGGTCCGCCAAACCGGCTAAAGCCGTCAAGGCCAAATCGGTCAAGACAGCTAAAGCCAAACCGGCCAAAGCCATGGCCACAGCCAAAACTGCAACCAGAGCTAAAACGGCCCGAGCGGTCAAACCGGCCGCCAAGGCTGTCAAGAGTACTCGAACAACTAAAGCCGCTTCTGCCAAAGCCAAAACAAATCGGGCAGCCAAACCGGCCAAGGCTGTTAAGGCAAAACCGGCCAAAGCCGTTAAGACGGTCAAAGCGGCAGCTAAGACTGTCAGAGCCGCCTCCAGCCAACCCAAGGCCGCAGCGCCTAAAGTTGCCAAGGTGGTTATGTCCAAAGCGGTCAAAGAGCCTAAACGGGTTGACGGACGCCGTCGTCCGACTAAAAAAGTGGCCAGAATCCTGCCGTTGCCTGATAAGTTTGTCATGGCCGCTATCCAGGAACAGACTCCTTCGGGCCAGGCCATTAAGAACTTCCGCACTGGCATCGAAGTGAACATGAGAGCGTTTGCCGAATTACTGGGCGTTAACCCAGCCACTGTTTTCCGTTGGGAAACAGAGCGGACGGGCCGGATCCAAACTAGTTCCCAGCAAAAACTCAAGAAACTGGTGGCCAACGTCATCAATAAAAAACCTGTCAAGATCGCCGGCTGATTTACAAGCAGGCAAGCCTTTCAGGGTTTTAATAAAAGGGATCGTCGGTCGGTCCCTTTTTTTTATGAAAAAACCGCTGGGAAAACTCTAAGGTTTAAGTCGCGGGATGAGAGGCGGAAATCCATTTTGCCTGTCTTCTTGAATTAGGGATATGAGCGTATTAAAACTGTGAAAATCTTCAGAGTCAAGGCATCGCGGTTCTCTGGTGAGGAGTCGTATGGCCGACCCCGGTCGGTCTCTTCGCTGTTCCCGGAGTCCCATGGTCTTCAGGTGCTGGAGTATGTCAAGATCATTTTTTAGCTGTCAAAGGAAATTTATATAGGTCCGCGCTTTTCAGGCTGTGGGATTTGCGAAGTATTAATTAATACATAATTAGTAGCTAAAAATAGCTATATTTACTGTAACTACAAAATTCCGTCAGCCTCCGGGCGATTGGTTTGGCCAATAACATCTCCGTTTTTTGACCAAAGGTGAACGTTTCAAAACTCTGGGGGGCATTTTGAACTCTTGTCTAAGGAGTCGGGGCGGTAACTAATAATATAGGCTAAAAAACGGACTCCAATTGCTTCCGGCTAAAGTTCACTTCAGAACAGTCAGCCCAAAGTCCATTCTATGGTCGGCTGGGATATATTGGGAAAAGGGGCCAATTTATGGATCTCATCTAAAAGATCGTAAGGTCCGATTTTTCGGCCAAAAGACCGGACTGCCTTAGCCAGTTCCCTAGGCAAGCGGGGGATGGGTTTCGGTCCGTTGGGGGTGATGACAATGGCATTGGCGCAGCGGCTGCCGGTGAAAATCAAACCAGGCTCATCAAAGATCTGGCCGGTTAAAACCAGTTGCCGGTGATAGAAAAATAATCTGGTCTGATGGAGGTTCTGAACCAGTAGCCCTTCTTCTTTTAAAACCTGCCTGGTGATTTCCAAAAATTGGCCGGTGGCCAGATGGGCCGGGATGTATTTCCCGTCAAAAGCGTCCAACCAGATTAAATCATAAGACCTGGCCGACTGCTGAGACAAAAACTCCAGACCGTCGGCAATCTCCAGTCTGACATTGCCGCCCGGAGTAAAGCCAAAATAAATATCAGCCAAATCGGCAATCAAAGGATCTATTTCCACCACTGTCAGCTTATGCTCCGGCAGATACTTCTGGCAAAGACGCGGCACAAAACCTCCCCCCAAACCCAGCATGAGTATTTTCCGGGCTTTGGGTCGCAGGGCCAGAGACAGAAACACCAGGCCCGGATACTCGAAAACAGGCGCCTCGGGATTTATCACCGAGATGGCGGTTTCCGCTTCCTGAGCGTCCGTGCCCAAAAACATCGTCCTTATCCCATCCAGCTCGGAAATGGTAATGTGGTTGAATGGCGTATCTGCTTCAAAAATAATTTCCGGTTTCTTTTCCTCAAGCATAAAAGACAGTCCCTTATATAACGGATTTACCAGACATCCAAACAGGTCTTTTAGGCAGCTGACAAGATGAGGGCAAAGCACTTTGTTAATCTTCTTTTTCAGTCAATTTATCCGGACCCTCGTGCCAGTCGACCAGCTCCTCATACGGTCCGTCGCTTATTGGCCAGGGGTTTTTCCACTGAAAATTCGTCAGACCCTCTGAGTCCAAACTTAAGCTCAGATTAGCCGACTCCAGTAAATCTCCCAAACTTGCAGCCGACTGATAACCACGATAGCTGATAGCCGGAGAAGGCACAGCCTTCAAAGTCAGAATGCCGGGCTGGCGGATAAAGACGGCGACCTGATTGGTTATGGTCTGAGAGTTTACGAGATATTTTTCCAGTTTCAAAGTCAAAGCTAAGGCTAAACCGAAAATTATCCGGTCCCTCGTTTGGTCCAAACCGCTTTCCGGTCTATGCACCAGACCATGGTCCGGGCTTTTGACCTCGGTCTTTCGACCGTAATAATTTATAAACCCTTCAACCAATCCCTGATCTCTTAACTGAGCCTCAAACAATTGAAGAGAAATATCGTTTAAGCCTCCAGTCACAGTCTTATCAATTAAAAGATCTTTAAGTGTTACCCGTTCCAGTGTTTCGATCAACGGTCCGGTCACCCCCCCCAGTTCTAAACCGACTGACAACCCGAAAAGGTTAGTCATCTCCAAAGAGCCGTCGGCAAGGTATAACTGCTTTTGGGGATCATAGCCGGCTTGGCCGGAAAAATTGAACCGGCCTGTCAAAAAATTTAGATCGTCGGCCTGCCCAAAAATGTCTGACCAGAAAGGCTTGGCCGGATCCTGGGGATCATGCAGCCGATACCAGCCGTCGACTAAATGAACCGAAAGAGCGTAGGGGTCGCGTCCGGCGGTCACGGCCAACTCCCCCCGGCCAATCCGGCCGGTCAAGCCGCCGTAGGTCACCGACAAATCGCTGAAGCTGGAATCAAAGACAGTAGCCCCGCCCAGCGACAAGGTGCGGACAGTCAATAGATTCAAAAGGTCAGCCGCTTGACTAAACCCGCCTCTCCGTGAGAAGCCGGAAAAAAAACGGCTGAATACAGACCTTAAATCTAAATACTGGGCTACCCCGTCGGCCAGAGCCAATTCCCAAACTGCCGGATCTAAGTTTTTCTTTTCTATTCGGTCAAGATTGGTTGGGCCAGCTTTGGGCTCCAGCCAGAAGTTCAGATTCCGGACTGCCAGTCGGTCAAAGTAACCTGGACCGACCAGGCCGTCGTGGGCCAATTCATCAATACGGCCGCTTAAATTATAGCCATGCAGGTTGACCGCAAACCCCAGGCCGCCCATTACGCTGCCTTCTGAAGTCACCAAACCTCCGGATGTTAGTCTCGGTTCAGTCAGATTCCAGGAAGGAAGGCTTAGGGTAAAATGAAACGGCCAACCGACCTCCGTACCTGACAGGCGAACTTTTTCCAGCTCCAGCCGATCAGGTTGCAAACGCCGGAGAAAATCAAACCGCCCACCGGCCGCCGGTGAATCAAAGGGTTTCATATTTCCGGGGATGAAACGTAAATTTTGGAGATCTATTCTGGCCAGACGGCCATGAATCCGCAGATTAGCCAAGATTCTGAGAAAGCTGACTTCCGTAGCCACCACTTTGGCGGCCAAAGGATTTAAGGAATCAGACAGGGTCTGACCTGTCAGGAGAGCTTTAAAATCTTTAGCCCATGTCAGGTGACTTACGGTCAGCTTATTGACAAAGACTAGCAACTGCCCTGAGGCGGGGGTATCTTCCGCTATATTGGAGACCCAAAGACCGTTAACGGTCATGGTCCGATCCCGGTAGTTGTAGCTATAACTGTCGGCCCGCCATTGGTCCGGCCCGAAGGTCAAGTCCATGAAGGTCTCAAAACCCTGTTTGGAGTTGACCAGAGTATTGGGATCAAGGATGGTCAGGACATAAAAAATTGCCATTATCAGGAATACACCCAATAAGCCGTAAAGCGGATAGCGGAATTTTTTAAAAATAAAGGCCGCTTCGGGACCCATAGCCTGAATTTTTTTTATGACGCTCACCAGAGTTTTTGGGATTGAAGACATTTGAGACCTTAAAAAGTAGTAACTATTATTGACCAAAAGGGCCGAAAATTCAACCTCCCCGACCCTTTGAACCCTGTGGATTTATCCCAGACCGCCTCGAAACCGCAAAAGAAAACCGACCTTAGCCCAGATTGATACAAATCGCCACTATCACATCCCTTCCAAGGTGATTCCCTGTGACCACCAGTGCGGAAGTCTCCCTTGGCAAACATCGGAGGTGGCTCAAGGGAGGCCAATTTTGTCTGTCTTCCTTGCTCTCTTACATGATTGGGCTTAATCATACTGTTTAACAACATTACAGTAACCATGCAGTTAGTCCTGGCGATTTTTTTCTTCAGGCTGTTTTTTACTCCGCGAGGAATGGAGCTAAGTTTGAAGGAGTCTATGAACTGTTCCATATTTGAGCTTCCATTATCAGAACGAACATCAGATGCCAACGGCTTCGTTATTTCTTTCTGAACAGAGTTAGCACAGAAGAGTTCACGCTTTTGTATAACTCCTTGAGATGACTCGCACTCAACTGTAAAGTATGTAATCGTGTCCAATTTCTCAAACCTGACCTGAATAATCAAAAAGTGGCATAGCCATTCCTTCGAAAATCCATAAAGAATAACGTTTTTCGCTGCTTTGACTTTTATTTTTGAAAAAAGTCTCCGCTATTTTCCGTCGTTTTCCCCGAATTTTACCAGATTACATCATGTTATGTTATATTTTTGGATGCAAGGGACCAGTAGTAAGACATTTTCCATGCACTGGTCAAAGCCTGCCCTCCGGCCAATTTGTCTCTAAATCCACAATCAGCTGTCCGGCTTCATGGAGAGGAAGACTCCCAGTTTGAACATTCTTTCGTCGCCTTTCTGGAATTTGGTCGTTGGCCTCTGTCTCGCTGTTGGAGAAATCAGTCCTGTTTTGAACGGACAAAATTGACTTAAAATAGACGGTTCATTTTGTCCAAAATTGAGACGATAAACTATCCAAGTTACAATGAGCTTGCCGCAGCTCAAATTAAAATTCCCCCCCTTCTCCCTACCTTTTAAAAATTAAAATGGGTTTCCCCTCACGAGATCTGTTAAACTGTAGGAGGTACGCCTAGGTGAAACAGGGGAGATAAAACCCACAATGAAAATTTTACCCTCTTCTAAAAAAATATCGGATGAAGCAATGATAGGCAAAAAAAATTGTTTTTTGCTCGCTTTAACAACTCAATTTTCTGACCCATTTTATCGTCTTGCGACCTTCCGTCAACAAAAATTGTCCATTAATCCATTAATCCCCTTGAATATTTCTCAACATTTGGCTAAAATATAAGTAACTTTTGTATGAGAAGGAAAAAACATGTCCGCCGAAACTAATTCCCAACAATCAGACCAATTGAGGGTCGGCTCATCTTCTGGCCCAATACCTAATTCTGTTTTTAGTTCCGATCTGGAAACATGGAAGGATTTTACCCGCCGCGATATAACCCGCGAATTGGAAATTGTCGAAATTAATAAAAAATTGTCTGTAATTACAACCGAAATTTCTAACGTGAAGGGTGAAATATCTGGGTTTAGCAAAGATGTCTCTGCTCTGAAGGCAGATGTCTCTGCTCTGAAGGGGGATGTCTCTGCTCTGAAGGGGGATGTCTCTGCTCTGAAGGGGGATGTCTCTGCTCTGAAGGGAGATGTCTCTGCTCTGAAGGGGGATGTCTCTGCTCTGAAGGGGGATGTCTCTGCTCTGAAGGGGGATGTCTCTGCTCTGAAGGGGGATGTCTCTGCTCTGAAGGGGGATGTCTCTGCTCTGAAGGAAGATGTCTCTGCTCTGAAGGAAGATGTCTCTGCTCTGAAGGGAGAAATATCTCGTCTTGAAATGGGGCTCAAAAGTGAATTCAATTCTAAATTGGACAAACTAGAAAATAATTTCAGTTTAAATTTGGACAAGCTAGAAAATAGTTTTAGTTTAAATTTTGAAACATTTAAAGCTGAAATAAAAGCTGAAATAAAAGCATCAAATACATGGAAAAACCCTATTACAATCAGTATTTTAGTCGCTCTTATTGGCATTCTAGTCACTTTTTGGATTAAAACGCCATTTTAACGACTGAATATTCAACTAATTTATACATATTTTATAATAAAATCATTGATATTAAGCAACTGATACGGCAACATAGTTCATTTTAGAAGCGTTCATGGGCTTTAAAAAACCTATCCCAGCATTCTATCCCAGCATTTGAGTGACTCAAGATTGAGTCACGATAAGTCTCGTGAGCTTAGACCCTTGATTCAAAAAATGGATGCTCTGAAGCCAGAAAAAAGCTGATTGGAATCAAACAAACAAAATCCCACCTTACTCAGCTTATTCTTAGCTTCTAAAATTAGCCACCTTTAAAATAATTTGCGCTAATTTTTGATATATATAGCCCAGTGTAAGCCTTCGGGTTATAGCACTAAACCCTTAACCATTTGAATTTATTGAGTATTCCGCCAAACAATCTATTGAGAAAAATTTAGTAAAATCAACAATTGGAGGATTTAAAATTGCATACTGCATATCCGACAGGCGCCTATGGAGGGTAAAGTTAGCCCAAGTTAAAACAAATCACTACAGATCACTTTCCTCCCAAGGTGACTCCAAGTGACCATCAGTATCAAATCTCCAAGGACAACTCTCCCTTAGGTGGTGGTGGGGTGGTTCAAGGGTGGCGAATTTTTTTTATTCCTTGATCTCTTGCATGGTTGGGCTTTATCACCTGGAGACACATAAAATTAGAGATTAATCTGCACTACACAATGTCGGCCTATTGTTTATAGCTTATTAGTATATATTTAAGTAATTTTTAATATATAAATTAAATTTTAAAAATATAATAGAGTTTAAAAGAGAACTAAGACTGCTCCAATCTAGGTTAAGGCTATGAAAACCAAGAACTCATAAAAAAACCCATTCAAATTGCTTGAAATATACCCATCACCATCCTCAAGGTGGATGCACCACGCATATGAAGAAATTCCAAAAAGCTGCCACTGATGGCTGTGGATACCGCCATGACCTGCCAAAATTAGCTGTGAGCCGACTGAAACTCCAAATCAAATGTACGTTTTGGACCAAATTGACTCAGCATGGCTGGGGAGGAAATCATGAAGTCTTGATTTTAGCCACTGTAGAAGATGATATAATCCCCCCGTGAACACATACCATACTGCCAAACAAAATTTGGATTAAATCATGTTCATTTTGAGCCTTTTTTTAAATATTAGGAAGAAATTTTTTGCAACAGGTATCAGGAAAAATCAAGGCCAAAAATTTTCCAATTGCACTCGATACACCATTAATTGCAGACTAAATTACACTAATTATTTTATATATAGCAGATTTAAGATCAACATAATACATATATATTTTAAATTTAATATAATTATTTATTTGTATTTAATTTATTTTTTATTAAAAAATTATAAATCTAGTGATTACGTGAGGATCCATATATATTAAGGGACATATATATTAAGGGAAAAGTAATTTATAGAGCAATTGGCTCTGCCATAGTTTGCACTACTTTTGCTTTAATTAAAGCAGATGGCCAGTTGGCATATTTTTTGCCCATGGATTCAGCTCCCACTTCAGATTGTGTTAAGCGATTAGCCATCTCAGGCCTTCCGGTACTTTGAATTTAATAGTGCATATATTTCACAATCCCAATTATTTTTGAACAAAATAGTTTTTATATTTTATTAAAAATGCAACTGATAAAAATTTGACTTAAGACATATTTAAATCAGACGACTTGGCGCAAAATTTGCTGCGACGGTATATTGGCCGCTAGGGACCGGCGAATGGGGGTAGATTGAGCCTAGTCAAGGCCTCTGGCAGCCCCCCAGTGGTGTTAGCTCCGTATTTCTTAGTCATAATGAGCCACATAGCTTTAAACCAGATTTTTTCATTGAAAGGCGAGTCCCGAAAAATCGTCCCTGCAAATGACCTCATCCTAAGGCCGCATGGGGAATATTCTAAGGCCCTACCAATTATCGTAACTGCAGCAGAGATTGGCATGCTGACGCTGACACTTTGGACAGCGCAGCCCATTGTGGGCCAGTTGACCGGAGACTAACTCCTCCGTCTTTAAGGTTTCGTCAAATTTTAGGTCGATTTTAGATACTTTATAGGCTATCTCCGCAAAATAAATGGTGGTCAACGGGGGGCCAAATGAAGACCAAATTGTCAATGCTCCGACCTGATGTTACCAAATATATGAGAGCTTTCACGCAAAACAAAATTTATATTTTTTGACTTTAATTCAGAAACCCGTAAATATTAGGCTCCTCATGTAATCGCTAAGATGTGCTGGAAAAAATTTTTACTCACCTAATCGCTATATCCATAAAAAATATAATAATATATATTATATGATACAATAAAAATTTTAAAAGTTATTTATCAATCTTTTAAAAAATTATTTATCAAATTAGTTATTAATTAAAATAGAACAAAAAAATTAATATTATAGCTAAATAATATAATTTATTAATAATAAAATTGTAATTATTTAAATTACGATCTAATATTCTCGATAAAATTCGTTAAAACATTGTCTTAAGTAATATTTACTTAAAATTAAGTAATTTTTTAGTTTAAATAAGAATTAATTTTTGATAAATAAATTATTTTTTACTGAAATTTAAAAATGTTAATTAATTTAATAATATTTTTAATAAAAACAATATAATCAATAATAATAAATCATTCAATAGAGGTATTAAAAAATTATCTTCCAGTAATTTTGTGTTTAGTATCGACAATAGAATTATTTGACTAAAAATATGTGCTTTTATATTTTTAATACCTATTTAAGCCTATTTAATCAATTAAATAATATCATTTTTATACCTATTAAGTGTCATTTTCTATCCTCAAATCTTGCAAGAGACACCATACAATAACCTAATTTTCAAGGTAACAGGTATAATGTTACCAACTCAAGTTCAGAGAAATAAGTCTCCAAAATGCGGAATGTTAAAGAATAAATTAAACTCTTGCCTCTCCAAAAGTCTTCTGCGCAGCTTAGTATTTGATATCTAATTCATGTCAAGAATTTTAAATACCCTGTTTTTTAAAATCAACACTTTTATCTTTATACTCTGTCATACTCTATGATACTCTATTTATCGGTTGCCATCAGAGCAATTGTGTGCTAATAATTTTCAGTTAAATTCTTAACTGTCCCAAAAATTCAGAGGTGCCCTCCAAACAGCCTCTTTCGCCTTGTTTACTAAGGCGATTATTTTTGGGGGTCAGAAATTATTCTTAACTCTATGTTTGTTTTTATATTAGACATAGGCCGGAAAGGCTCACAAATATATCCGATTGCCGCTCTTAAGAGCTTTAGGTGTTAGTTACCCCAGCTAAGAATGGCTTAAATGGTCCTGGCTTGACCAGACGAAACGGTAACCCGCCTGCTGCTTTTTCCGTAACTCCAATCCTGCGGAGGGTGCTTCAAAAGCTACCCCCTATGGTAGTATGCGGGTCGGCCAGCCAAGGTAGGTTTGAGGCGGATCGGGACCTGGCGTTCGGTCTATAGCTTTCCCGAACGGAACTGTCCTAAAGGACCGGTTGTTCCACCCGTAAAAGAATTAAATAAAGGATTCGTATTTTGGTTTTCTTGCTTGAACAACGCCAAAAGCCTCTGGCCTCATATTCTAACAAACGAGGCCATATATTACTTTCAATGAGCCGGGCAGGCGCACCCAAGATAATTCCGAATGCGATCAGGTTAATTGACCGCCTGGCCGAGAGTTCGGTCATCCGGGCTCAGACCTGGAAATTAGTTCCGGCCAATAAGACCACAGAGACGATCCTGATCACTCGGCCGGACGATAATCCTGAACCTAAAGCCAAGAGTGTCTATCTTTTCGGGATCCAGATACCAGGTCAGACTACATCCAAAAACCTTGAGCAATGTTCCAATCACCAATGCCGCCGGAAGTCAGTCAATCACAGGTCCAGGAACCGCCGAAGGTCGGAAAACTGGCTTCCGTTGTCACTTAGGCCTAAGGCCCTGATGAGCGGCCACTTGACGGCCAAAATACGAAATGTGGCCCTGACCTCCGAGACAGTCAGGTTCGAGGCCAAAGAGACAGGAAAGTCGGCGATTTCTGAGGCCTGGTTAAGCGAGAGGACTGTCTATGACTATGGGAGCAGGGAGTACTGGCTGGGAAAACGGGCCGGAAAATATGTTTACGGTGGTCAGACAGTACTGATCAAAATCAAGTCCCTTGTACACAAATTCTCCGCCGGTTGTGACCGCCAAGCCAAACTCGACATGGCCTACCATGACTGCAACAGGCAGAAGACTGATCATTACCTCAAGATATTCTTAAAACGGAAGCCGGAACCGGCGGAAGAAATTCAAATCCAGGTCCATCTTAAGACTGGGGCGGCGATCAGCTCCACCCGTAGAGCTGTGTTCATTCTTCTGACTGGGACCGGACGGCCTGTTCTTATGGTTCACGGCGGGTCGGCAAAGTTCACAAGGTCAAAAATCGGCACCCCGAAGACCCCGGCTCCGGAGACTGTCTACCCAGGCAAAGCGACCGACGCATCCGTTCGAAAAAAGTCACCTTTGATGTTCGCCTGCCGGGGGCCCGGGCCGGATCAGAGAACCCGGCTCATGCGTTATGGCTTTCCCAATGGCCATCGGCCGAGGTCCAAAACTGATTCGGACTCCAAACCGAAAATATGGTCCTGGCTTATGTACAGAATGGTGTGCGGACCGGAATTCACCCAGGCCTGACGGTCGTCCGGACTTCCGATTCTTTTAACACGCCAAAGGAGTTCAGGCCGGTTGCCGTTCCCATCAATATTGCCGCCTAATTCAGGAAGCGGACGGATGCGGATACTTAATTTCAAATTTTAACTTAACCTAAGGAGGCGGCGTTTCCTCTCCGGTCTTTCGGCCGGAGTTTCAACGCCCAAGATGTCGGATGAAGAAGTACATTTTAATAGGCCTGGTTATTTTGGTAGCTGCGGTGATCGCTTTTCAGCTGATTAAAAGCAAGCTCGCTGGTGAGGCCTACCTGACTTTTGAAACTGCCATGAATAAAATCGTCGGCCCGGACACGAAATGGCAGGCCCAGTCCCATGATTTCAGCCTATTAAAAAAGACTCTGACTGTTTCCGATATCCAGGTTACGTTTATTCCTGAAGTCACCGGGCTGGAAAAACCTCTGCTTCTGACGGTCAGGGAAATAAATATTAAAAACGGCCTGATGAAGGCCGGCTTGGATAAGTTAATGGGACTGACTGACTGGAAAGCCCAACCGGAGACGGACATAGCCGGGCAGCTGACTTTGTCGGACATTAAATCCCGTCTGGAAGGTTCAGCCCTGGCTGTGGACTTAGCCGTAGGTCAAGCCGATTTATCTGATGTCAAGCTTCTAGCCGCTGATGAGCAAAACTCGACCGGACCGTTGGGCTTTCTAAAAAGCTTAACTTTTTCCGTCGGCCGCCTGACCGATTCTTCCTTAATCATCAAGGCCACCAAAGAGGAAGTTCAGACTATTGTCCTTTCGGCCGAGTCGTTTTCCTTAACCGAACCTCGCCTGTCTCCTGAATTACAGTCCCTGGCCGGTCCTTTTCAGCTGGTTCAGTTGTACAGGTCTCTGGCTTTTAAGGAAATGAAGATCAATAATTATGGCCTGACCAGTAATTCCGGACAAACCGACGTTTTGCTTAGAATCGGCCAATCCCTGGAAACTGCTTCCGACGGCCGTGGGAAGATCGGCCACTACTCTTTGGAAAACATTACCTTTACTGTGACCTTCCCCGCCGATGATAAAAATAATAAGGTAGATTTAACCTGTGAGCTTTTTGCCTTTGATAATCTTGATACTGCCAGGCTGATGGATAAACTGACCCCCCAATTTTATCTTTTTTACCGGAGCATTTTACAAGGAGAATCGCCTTTTACGGCCGAAAATTTCGGGCAGTTCTACAATGCCTACAAATCGGCGGCCAGTCTTTTCTCCGCTCCTTATGATCTAGATTCACTGTCAGTGGCTAATTTTAAAGTCGCCTATAATGACGTTCTGTCTTTAGGCCTTAATAAGGTCTCTATGACCGGACCGTTTAAAGCCTACCAAATTCCTTTAACTAAGTCTTCAGAAATCCAGGCTTTTGTCAACCTGCCGACCGAAGTTCTGGAAAGTCCCTATGATATCTTATTGAAGACCTATACCTTTGGCCAACAGTTAGGTCAGTCTGATTTCCAAATCACCTATAACTCTAAGTCCAGCTACGACCGAAAGACGGAGGTCTACAAAATCCAGACCGCTAAAACGGAAGTCAAGGATCTTTTCAGTCTGGACTTCTCTTTGGAACTGGAAAAACTGAGCCAGAGTACAGTCGATCAATTAGCTGAGGTGCCTTTATCAGACTTTGAGGCCATTACGCAGATTCCTGAGGCGATGGACATTATTTTAAGAAAAATGTCTCTGTCATTTGTTGACAACTCGTTTACCAATAAGTCTATTAATCTGGTGGCCCAAAAAGCTGATCGATCGGCTGAAGACATCCGCCAGTTGGCCGCAATGGGTTTCTGGAGCTATATTATTGATCGCTTCTCCAACTTGGAAAACCGCGACGAGGTCATTGAGGCGGGCCAAAAATTTCTCGAAAATCCCGGTCGGATAAATCTGGGTTTAGAACCTCTGGGCAACTTCACCGGAGAATTTGCCCTGACCGTCTATCAGCCCGGTAACAATGCGGTCCTTTTAAATCTTTTAAACATCTACTTAGGCACAAACAGTCAGGAACCGATCAAACTCAGCTGGGACACCACTGAGTTCCCGTTCAGCTTTGAATCGGAAGACCTGCAGAATTCCCAGCCGGCTGAAGATGATGACGACTACTAATCAGGATAACTTAAGCACCCCACCGTATACCGGTATTTTGAGGACCAAATCTTTTTATCTGGCTGTCGGCTTATTTTTGCTCCTGGCCTTTTTATTAGCCGGACCGAGACTTTTTTTACACTTCTGGCTTAACCGGGATTTAGGCCAGGAGAGCTATTTCGGTTCTGTCCGGGCCGGAGAAATAAGGCTGGGTCTTTTTTACCAGAATCTTTCGGTTAAAGATTTATGCTTAGTGGGCCAAACCCCTGAACAGTGGATTGAGGTGGCCGAAATTAACATAACCGAGCTTTCAGGCCGGAAGTTTCTTAAAGCTATGGTCGGCCTTGATTCCTGGCTGGAAGCGGCGGTGGACAGTAAAATTGAAGTCCGGGAAATTAAAAGCCCTGGCGGTTTTGACCCTTTTAAAACAATTGGCTTAAAAACCCTGAGCCTGTCTTTAAAACAAAGCCAGCCGGAGACAGAACCGACTATAGGGGCGGGTCTGGGGGCGGAATACTTAAAAATTACCGATCTCATCCTGGACAGCCGGCATACTCAGAGATATCTGTCCGCCGACAGCCTGTCTATTTTTAATTATGAAGACACTGTTCTGGGCGGGCTGGTCATAAGCGGTTTGGAGATTTTCTCAGACGACCGTCATTTGGAACTTGGCGGACTGACCATGTCCAACATGGATGTTTTACAGTTCATCTCGGGGATACTTGAGCCCCACTCCACTCCGAATCTGGTTAACACAGTCCAAAGTATAGAATTGGCCGGTCTGGCTTACCAGGTCAACCAAAAAGAAGCCCTATTTTTGTCGCAAGGGTTCTGGGAAAACAGGACATATGAAAATAAAGAGCCTGACCAATCAGGCGATCAACCCGATAATCTGGTTTTAAACCTCAAAGACCTGACCGTCTATCCCCAGGCTTTAAATCTGGTTCCGGCTCGGGAAGCCGATCCGGCCTTAAAAGCTTTAGCCCAGGTTTTAGGCCCCCAGATCAAAGGCGAACTGTCTTTTACTTTAGCTCCAGATTATCAGGAGCCAGCCGCCTCAAAGTCCAAAAGTTCATCTTTATTAAACCTAACTGTCAGGGATCAAGGACTTTTGACCGTATCTTTATCGGCCGACAAAAGTTTCTTCCGGACTCTGATTACCCACAATCCTAGTCTTCTCACTTTAGCTACTGCCGGTATTGGCCATGGGGCCATTAAGTACACCGACCAGGGGTTTTTAACTAACTGGTCCTTCGCTCTGGCTCAGGAGACTAATGTATCTCCTCAGGAGGCACTAAGCAGATACACAGAACCATACTGGAATCATCTGGCCAATACGGGAGCCTTTCTTAACTTAAATTCCCTGAAAGCCGAAACCGAGCTTTTTTTACAGTCACCGATAGCCATCTCCCTAACCTGGAACCCGCCCGCCAATTTTCCTTTTTCCAGCTTGACCAAAGGCCAGAAGGGCCTGCCTCAGCTGAGCGGCGATAACACAGAAGAGATTGCTAAATATTACAGCTATGTTATACTTAAAGATCTGAATCTTGCCCTCACTGTCAACGGCCGCCTGCCCGTACTTTTTCAGGTGGCTGATCCCTAAAACCGCACCGGACCCTTTAAACCCAGGAAGTCTATGACCTGGCCAACCAGCCTGAAAGCCGAGCAGACCCTCTACAGCCCACCCGTCCGGAAGGTTTTGGGTGACTATCTTCCCTCGCCTCCTTTTACAAAAGAGCTTATTTTAACCCACGGCCGAAAACTTCACTATCCTGGTCGGCATATCTACGCTTTTTCCTTTACTGGCGGACCTTTGACTCCCGGTTACCTGGGCTGTCTTTCCTGGGGATCTAAAACTCTGGAAGCCCACCTCATCTCCCCACCCGGACCGGAACTCATATTTTTAACCCCAGAGAGCTGGCCTTTAGCTGAAACCGACGGACGAGCCAAATGGGAACCCAATGAGGACCCCTGGCTTCCTCTTTCAGAGAGTCCTGGAGTGCCTGGACTTTCGGAATTTTCTGACCCGGCTTCCGGCTGGCTAAGTTCGGTCAATGATCTATGTTTCAAACCTGCTGACTTTTATTCTGACTTCAACCGTCTGTTTCCGGCCTGGGAGGCACTGCCCGATTCCCCGCCCCGTCTGGGAGTCAGTTTTGTCTGGGATAATCTGGATCGTCTGGCCCAGACTATTTTAGGCTTAACCGCCTCTTTGCCGCCGGAAGAATCACTTTGGGTTCTGTCGGACAGGGAAGATATCTTAGCCATGGCGGCCGGAGCGTTAAAAAACCAGCCCCGAGATATCCTGGTTTTAGGTCCGGCTTTAAACGAAACCTTGGCCGAGGCGGAATTAAGTCACTTATTGGCTCTCAAAAGCTCCCAAAAAGCCGAAGAGCTGGCCTCCCTCCGCTCCAAACTTGACTTTCAGAGATCCATTGAGAAAAACATTAATATTAAGTTGCAAAAATGGGAATACTTAAGGACCATTGAAGAAGATCTGGAACGGCTCAACCGGGAGGTGGCCTACCGGGAGACCGTCTGGGCGTTTCATTCCGGCGAACTGTCCGCTGCCCGGGAGGATTGGACAAAATCCAGACAAGAAAAATCCTTCTGGTCCTTTTTCAAAAGAAAAAAAACTGACTCTGAAAAAAAATTGGCCGCCGTTCATTTAGAAGCCGCAGAAACAGAGATGACCCGAGTCAGGCGGGAAAAGACATCCCTCCTGGCGGAAGCCAAAAAGCTGACCGAGAAATTGACCGCCTTAAAAGAGATGGTTAAAACTCTGCCCTCGGCTTTGAAACTCAAAGAAGAATTAAGAGCCATTGCCGCTGAATGTCAGAAAATAAACACCGAAATAGGCGATAAGGTTCTGTCTTTTTCCCCAGTCACCGAAAGCCGGAAGCTTTTAAGAGGCAGGCCCGCAGTCATAGCTTTTCCCGGTTGGGCCACTTCTGAAAATTTAGCCGATTTCGGTCAGGTCGACAATCTTCTTGTTCTCTCTCCGTCCGGATACAACGTAAATTCCCGAAAAGCCTTAGCTCTTTTGGCAGCCTGGCCCTATAAGCGCTTAATAATAGCCGGTGACTTTTCAACCTGGTTTTGGGGAAATGAGACTGAAGAAAACCCAAGCTTAAAGGAAAGTCCAATTGACATTAAAAGACCCGAAGTTAGAGAAAATGAGATCCAGGACAAAAAGCCTCAAAAACCGGAAGAGGCTCTGAAAAAACCAAAAGCCTGGTCATCCTATCTGACCCCGACCCCGGAAACCCGGACCCAAAGTCCCTTAAGACTCCTTTCACCTTTACCTGAGACGGCTTTGACCCGGCCACCCAAACCGGACAAGTTTCCATGGCTTGCGGAACTGGGAATTAAATCAGCCTTAAACATCTGGTCCTGGCCGGGTCCATGGGGTCCGGTCTGGCAGGCGGCGGGTGAAAACGGTCCGGTCAATCCGGTTTCGGCTCTGGCCTCGGTCAATCTGGCTTTAACCGCCAAAAAGTTGTCTCCTAACGCTCCCGTCTATATCTTAGCTCCCTCTCCGGCTCAAGGGGCCCTGCTCAGGGCTTTTATAGGGGATCTGGCCCCGCAAGTCACCGGCCTTTCGGCCGGGGATATTTCGGAACTGGCCGACTTTCCTCCGGCCGCTCTGGTTATAGCCGACACGGCTCAAGGCTTAAAACATCCCTGGTCCTGGCCGGGCAGCGGCCGACAGGCTTTACTGGAAGCCGTCCGCCTGACGGAGGGGGCCTTGGTTTTTATAGGCCACGATAAGCAGATAAAAGCTCTGCCGCCTCTGACTCCTTTAACCAGACTGTGGTCGGCCGGAACCTCCGTCCGGCCAAATTTTAAGTGGCCGCCTCAGGGACCTTTGACCATGTGGGAAGCTTTAGACAAAGCCCAACGAGAGGCTTTCTTCTGTCTGCCGGTCTTTGAGCCCGGTTGGTGGACTCCTTTATCCGTCCACTTCCAGTCCGCTTTAAACCGGCAGGTCAAAATAACCGTCCTGGCCGCCGTGCCCTCGGAGGCCCATAAGGAATACTGCGGTACGGTCTTAAGGGATCTTAAACTTTACGGGGCACAGGTGATCTTAGCTCAGGGGTTTTCGGATCTGACGGGCTTAATTGACCAGAAATATTTTACCTGGGGAGAACCCGGTCCTTCCAAGGCCGGACGCCCGGATTGGACCGGACTTTGGACTGTGGATACACCAAAGGCCGGCTCATGCTTATCTCAGATAATACAGGCTCCTTTAATTGCCGAAAAACTGGGGCCCAAAGGCTTCCGAAACTGTCCTCAGTGCGGCTGGCCTTATTTACTTTTAAATAAAGCCCAGCTGCGGGATTTCGATCACCGTCAGCCTTTGAGATTAGGCTGCTTAAATCCCGGCTGTCCCAATCATCACAGGCCGCGCCGCTTAGATGAACGCTGGCCGTTTTTGAATCCGCCGATCTGCGAAAAAAACAGAGCGACTGTTTATGTTAGGGAGCCCAAAGGAAAAAGTGAGATCTGGGTATGTCCGGAGCATGAAGACTGCCCACATTTTAAGGTAATACCTGGGGATGCAGTCAGTAAAAAATTTTAAAAAATTACGGCCTCATAATTTGACCTTAAGAGCGTCTGATAACAGAGACGACCCTGCGGTCAGATCATCTAATTCTAAGTCATTTTTAAAGGCACAGTAATTATTACCCCGGTGGATAATTATAAGAATCTATTTATTCTTTGGTTTCGCCTCGACTTTCGCGTATTTAATTTTATCATGGTCAAAAATTTTTTTAACTTGTGAATGATCGTTTTGCAATTGTTTAAGAATTCCATGTACATTTGAATTCAGCTCATCCTGAGAATGAGCTTACGGCAGATTCTGCATTTTATTTTTTATAATATTGTTTAAATACTTATCAGGATTTAATTCCGGAGAATACGGCGGAATAAAAAAAAGCTCGATTTTATTAGAGCGCTCTTTTAACCATGCTTGAACAAGCTTTCCGTGATGAACTTTCAGGTTGTCAACGACAAGAAAAACTTTTTTTGTTGAATTCCTAATAATATTGTTCATGAATTTGATGAACAATTTCGTTGTCATAGACTCTAAATATGTCATATATTTCATCAAACCACTAGGAGAAATTGCAGAAATAATATTTAATTTTAATCTCTTTCCGCTGCTTTTAATTGCAGGCGTTTGCCCTTTCGGCGCGTATGGCCTGGTCTTATGGTCTTCTGTGCGTATGCCAGATTCGTCAGCAAAATATATCTGATAACCGTTTTACATTACGCGCCTTTTAATATCCTCAAAATACTCAAACCATTGCTTCACCTTTTCAGGGTCTTGTTCATATACCTTTTTTTCAGAGCGCTGCGGTGTAAAATCCCATCGTTTCAAATAATCCCCGACAGTCCTTGCAGCAACATCTATATTAAAACGCTGCTTAATGAGCTCTGAAACTGCCTTTCCTGACCAACCGGAATCGTTTAGTCCAAATTTAGTTGGTTCGCTGTTCAAAAGACCTTTTTTAATGTCTTCTTCCTGTCCAGGAGAGAGCTTTCTTCCTGTCCCGACAGGTCTGCCGCGTTTTTTGGCCGCCAGCCCTTCCTCTCCGGCGAGTTCATACGCTCAACCCAGCGGCAGACAGCATGAACTCTTACAAGTAGCATGAAAGCGATGATGAGCGCCGGGAAATTCCGACGGTGGAGGCTAATCACCCGGTCTCTGATCATCTGCGGATACGTTTTTGTTATGTTGGCAGGTTCAATTGTTTTCATACATATATTATGCAATAAAGATAATGCAATATCTATTCTCTGTTTGTGGTAAGGATAAAAAATTTTAATTCCACAATATCCTTAAATGGTACGGTGTTTATAATTTATCAAAATTATCCGCCGGAGTAATAGTCCGGTCATTCCTTCGAATGTATCATTAATCGTTCTTCCTCCTTATTCTCCGGAACTTAACCCAGTTGAAAGAGTATGGAATATATTGAGAAGAGATTATTTTGCTAATGGATTCTTCCCGAATTCAGATGTTGCGATGAAGCAAGCCAACGTTGTTCTGGCGCAAATAAAAGCAAACAGAGCAGCTCTCCGGAGCTTGACATATTAGCCTTGGGTTAATTTCAATTTTAAAAGCAACTTAGAATAGTACTCTTCAGCATAACCAAAATCATAAATAGTGGCCATCTTGAAACTGCAAAAATTTTCTCAGAGCTTCGTGCCGTGGTAATAGCTCAAACTGTGATTGATCCAGCAGAAAGCAGGTCTTTGGGCTGACTGGTACACTCTTTGCCTCTGGGCAGGTACTTTTTCCGGCATAAGTTTTATTTAACCCAACTTTAACATTCGGCACTATAAATAATATGCAATGATAATTTATTTTTATGGTAAATGAAAGTGGGACAAATTTTTTTGAAATTTGAATTCATGACATTAAACTATTATGAACCACGTTCCTCACGTATAGCAACGTCAAACCACTCACCTTAATAACAGTTTAAGCCAAGAGCGTCAAATATCTTTTTCTGTTATAGGCTTACTGTAAAAAGTAAACGCAGACCGCCATTACCAATTTTGTCATTAAACTTAAGACTGCAAAATCTAAATGTCGACATTTTTCGGCCAATTGCAGCACAGTCGTTAATGCTGTTAGCTTTAAGCTTGTTTCTTATCCAATTGACACATTGGCACGCCAAAACAGAAATATAGAGATGACCGTCAATCCTGCGTTCAGTGTAATGGAAGAAACGATTACTGACCTCATCTTCTTAATAATATTAAAATCACCAGGTAGGTTATACGAACATTTGAATTCCTTTTCCATTAATTAAATTCGGTCTTTTGTCAGCTGTATTTTTTATTCCATAATTTGAAAATTTCTTTCGGCACCATAGAATTGAAATTTCATATTTATATGGTTTTGAAATCTATTTCATATTTCATTATAATATTAATAAGTAATTTGATGTATGTGCTGTTTTCAACATAGAATTGCGGACTGTTAAAGTCGGGTTAAGCTCCTAAAGCTTAATGTATAATTATGTAGAAATTTAAATTGATTGTATTTGACCGACTCACTCAGTCTCTGGGCCAAGTAAACCTTATTGGCCTTTTCCTTTTCTTATAAATCAGCTACAATTCAGATAAAGTATTGACTTTCCGCATTTGGCTGCCAAGTCCGGCCGGATATTATTTTCGCCTTAAAAAAAACTTCAGTATCTGTCAGACTTTTCGTCTCCGGTTGATTCTCAGCCCAAAAAAATATATAACTTCTATAAGGCTGGTCTTAAGGCATGGCTTTGATGACCGGCCTACAATTGTCTTGATTAAAAAGATTCTATTTACCCTATTTTGGCTTTTTTAGTTAAAAACAAAATCCTAAATTTTATTTTTTCTTGCTTTTGTTTTCAAATCGCTTAAAATTTCCGGGCGGGTCTTTGAGGCTCTCAGGCGATTTTTTGATTTTTCACGAGGAAACCATGGGTAATTGTATTTTCTGCGAAATCGCTGAAGGCCGCATTCCTTCCATCAGGGTCTACGAAGACGAAGACTTTATCGTCCTGATGGATATCAATCCTTTAACCGTAGGCCATATCCTCTTAATCACCCGCCAGCATTACGTAACTACCTTGGAAGTTCCGAATAATATTCTGGCCAAAGCCCTGCCCCTGGCCAAGCAGCTCGCCGAGGCCGCGATTTTGGGGGTCGGCGCTCCGGCCTTTAATATATTCATCAACAACGGTCCCGAGTCGGGTCAGGCTGTTCACCACTGGCATCTGCACATTGTGCCCAGGAAGGAGCCAGGGGAACTCCCTTTAAAACCCGGAGCGCCGGCCGATCTGACCAAACTGCCTTTTGTGGCCGCCACTATCCGGGATAATCTGAAGTAATTTTTATGGACAGTCTCTAAATATGGTAGAGTAAGGCTCTAGGCACCACAAATTCTTTACATAGGTGATATAAATTTACCTTTTTACCTCCAAATGCCGATAAGATTAGTGGGAAATTTTAGCCCGACCCTTTTTTGGCCCATGGTCGGGATAAAAAAGTCTGACCCTTCATCAGGCGGCGGGAGAATTTATATATGGTTCCACTAGGATTTATCGTCGTTATCGGCTGCGTGATCGGCGGTTACATGATGCACCACGGAATTTTGGGTGTCCTCTGGCAGCCCAATGAGGTCATCATTATCTGCGGGGCCGCCTTTGGTTCGTTTCTGATCGCCAACCCCATGTCACTTATTAAGGAGACTTTCGGCTCAATTATGAAGATCTTTTTGGGCAAGGAACTCAAACAGGACGCCTATGTTGATGTGCTGCTGCTTTTATTTGAGTTTTTGTCCATTGCCCGGCGTGAAGGCATGCTGGCTTTGGAAGAACACGCCAACAAACCCGACTCTTCGCCCATATTCGCCAAATACCCCTCCATAGTCCATAATCACCATTTAAAAGATTTTTTAGCCGACAATCTCAAGGTCTTTGTCAGCGGCAATATAGAACCGACTGAGTTTGAAAACCTTATGGACATAGATACCGACGCCCACGAACATCACGGCACTTTAGTTCCTACCGCCCTGACTACGGTCTCGGATTCTCTGCCTGGTCTGGGTATTGTGGCCGCAGTTTTAGGCATTATCACTACCATGGGTCTGATGACTGAACCGCCGGAGGTTCTGGGAGCCAGCGTAGGCGCGGCTTTGTGCGGAACTTTTTTAGGCCTGCTATTATCCTACGGCTATATGGCGCCAATGGCCAAGAGTCTGGAAAACCAGGCCCACGATCTAGATAATATATTAAAAGTCGCCAAGGCTGTTCTGGTGGCCTTTGCCAAGGGACTGCCGCCGGTTATGGCCATTGAGTTTGCCCGCCGGGCCGTACCCTCCAATTTCCGGCCCGCCTATGAGGAAATGGAGGAGCTTTTAAAATCAGTTAAGAAGTAAGACTTAAGCAAAAGAGCTTTTTAAGCTCCCACCGGAGGCTCGGAGAACAGACAGTGGCAGCTGATAAAAAACCACCTGTGATCAAGAAAATCATCAAAAAAGGGCACGGCGGTCACCACGGCGGCAGCTGGAAGGTGGCTTACGCCGATTTTGTGACCGCTATGATGGCTTTCTTTCTGGTCATGTGGCTTTTGGCCATTTCCTCTGAGCAGGGCAAACAGGCTCTGGCCGATTACTTTAAAGAGCTGACTTTAACCGACGCTGTCTTTAATGGCGGTCTGCCCAGTGCCTTTGATCCCTCTAGCCCAAGTCCGGGCATTTTGCAAGGCGGCTGCTTTGACCTTAAAAATATGGGCCGGGAATTAGAAGAAAAAGAGAAACAGTTAGACGAAAGGGAAAAAGCTCTCCAGGAACAGTACGGAGAACCGGCTAAAGCCGCCGCCGCCGTCCCCACCAACAGAGAGCAAAATGCCGATTTAACCGACCTGCCGCCCGGTCAGAAAGGCGGGGAGGGCTCTGATCAGACCGGAGTGGCTCCAGGGTCTGGACCTCAGCCGGCGGTGACTCCCGGCCAAAACGTGGGCACCTCCGCCGAAGCTCAGAGAGCCAAAGCGGCTTTTGCCAATGATCTGAAGTCGGCGGTGGAAAGCGCCTTGAGCGACCAGACCGGCGGCCAGTTCTCGGTGGAAGTCGTGCCCGGAGGCCTCAAAATCCAGCTCATGGACAAAGAAGGCCGGCCCATGTTTGTCTCCGGTCAGCCACGCCTTACTCCCGAAGCTCAGTTAATATTAAAGACCATCGCCGACCGCCTCATGACCATCCCCAATAAGATTGCTTTAGAAGGCCATACCGACGCCGTGGCCACCATTAGTCAGGAACTGACGAACTGGGAACTGTCCACAGCCAGAGCCTCAGCCGCCCGCCGATTTCTGGGACGTCAAGGTATTACTGACGATCGCTTAACTATGGTAGCCGGGTATTCCTCGACCCAGCCTCTGCCCATGACCAACCCGACTGATCCGGTTAACCGCCGGATTGCCATAATGATCTGGGACGACGACCGACCTTCCCCCTCAAACAGGGAAACAACCGCTCCGACCGCTCCAGGCCAGGTTCAACCTACTGCACCCCAGACTCCCGCTCCTTCCGTGGCTCCAAGTCCGGGCCAGGAGGCCGGTTCAACCGCTCCCCAGTCTCCGACCCAGGAAAGCCTGGAGAAGCTGCTTTTAGATCAAACTCTCCATCAGGCTGCCTCACCCGACACCTCAACCGCCGGACCGCCGGTAGATAACCGTCAGTAATTTTATGGCTTGATAATATCTTACCCGGTTTTCCGCATGTCCCCTTATGATTTTCAATTTTTAAAGCAAAATATAAAATTTACCGTATTTACTATTTTTAAATAAGAAATTAATATTATAATTATAAATCTATACGTGTTTTCGGTATTTTACACGCCGCAGATATTAGAATATGAGGCTACCTCCATAAATTCCATCCGTCCGAAAATAATCAGAAAACTACCAGCGTAATACCGGCTGACTGACATATTTCCTTTAGGAATAGATTTCATCGCTTGTGATATTTTTCCTGGCTCATAAGCCGGTATGGAGAAAGAATAACTGGCTTAATAAGGCAAAGAAGCGAGTTTGAGCGTCGGACATAGGACGCCTTATAGATGATAAGCCTTATAGATGATAAAATGATATTATTATAGTATTTATTTATAATATTTAGTAATTTAAAATAATATATAAATATTTATTTCTAAAAAATTACTAAAAATATATAATTGATTTATTTAATAAATTTTTATTTAAAAATATACTTGATAAACTAAATAAATTAAATTTAAAATCTTAATTTACTTTTATGCTGCTGCAATAGCATTTAAAATTGTGGCACAGTCATACCTTAAGATCAGAGACACAAATTTAGTGCCCAGTTTTTTATGAAATCTAATTTTGGACGCAAGATAAATAATGATGACGGACAAACAGATTTAGCAAAAGGTAATTTCTGCAATTATTTAATTTGACTGACGCACATTCTTAAGTCTGCGCCAGTATTACTGACGGCGGCAATTATTTTATGTATACAGCAGTAGCAAAAAATAGTTAAACACATCGGGCATCATGCTATAATTAAATTATTGGTCTTCTAAATTAGGAGGGAAGGTCGGAATGGCGGCTGAGAATTTCTCTGATGAATCGGTGCGGAATCAAAAACAGACGTGATACCGCCGCTGGCGGATCCTACTGCTGAGAAGATCTGTAAAGATGAAATAACCGCCTGACTTGCGGCGGACAGCTTTATCAGCGCTGTGTTAGCCTAATGCGGCGAAAAATTCGGAACCGTTGTCAAACTTAGGCCGCAGACCAGGTTGAAGCAGCTGGAAAATCGGGGTTGTACTGCTGATGCGTCTGCTCGGGGCGACACTAAAGAACTGTTGATAAATAACTTGACTATATCGTGATAAGTGATATACTGAAGAAAAACGAATGAGGTTTTTCTGATGTATGAGATGCTAGAGAAGAAAATCCAACAAATTATGCCTCTGTTGGACGAAAAGCAATTAAGGCGATATCTTGGCAGCGAGGCCGAAGCGCTGGGCCACGGCGGGATAGCGATAGTGTCCGGAATAAGCGGCAAAGCAAGAAACACCATAGCAGCCGGAATAAGGGACAATCGGAGCGGGGAAAACATCGGGGACAGAACACGCAAAGCAGGCGGGGGGAGAAAGTCTATTCGAGAGAAGCATCCGGAAATCCCGAAGATGATTGAATGCGTCGTAAGTGACTCGACCTGTGGAAACCCGGAGAACCCGCTGACCTATACGACAAAGAGTACCAGAAAGATAAAGCAAATACTGAACGGGAAAGGTTACGAGATCGGCCACAATGTGGTCGGCGACATTCTGGAAGAGCAAGGGTACAGTTTGCAGCTTAATCAGAAGATGCTGCAAATCGGGGATGAGCATCCGGACAGGAACACGCAGTTTGAGTTTATTAACGACAAGGCAAAGCGTTTTCTGTTGGCCGGCATTCCGGTCATCTCTGTTGACGCGAAGAAAAAGGAGAACTTGGGCAGTTTCATAAACAATGGCAGAACTTACAGGAAAAGCAAAGACCCGATAAAAGTCTTGGATCACGATTTTCCGATAAAGGAACTCGGCAAGGTGACTCCGTTTGGCGTATACGACATCAGCAGGAATGAGGGCTTCGTTAATCTGGGGATATCAAAGGACACGGCCGAGTTTGCGGTGGAAAGCATATCCAGATGTGTGGCTGACATTGGGGAAAAACGCATACCCTAATGCCTCAAAGCTTTACA
>JAISEL010000002.1 GCA_031264185.1 Deltaproteobacteria bacterium | reverse complement strand
ATGAAATATTAGGGTATGTAAAAGCTAAAGATATTTTAAAAGGTATAGAATTTGTTCATACTCCAAAGCATGCCAGTTGGTTAAATATGGCTGAGATCGAAATCGGTATACTTGACAAGCAATGTCTTAACCGCAGGTTAACTGATTTAGACCGCATAAAAACCGAAGTCGGTATTTGGCAGAAAAATAGAAATAAATGTAAAGCAAGAATAAATTGGACTTTCAGCAAGGAAAAAGCCGACTTAAAACTGGGCCACCATTATGTATCATAATTAATAAGTCATAGCGCTAGACAGTCCGGCCGCTTTACGGATAAGGCTGACCTCCGGATAAAGCCGTGACGGGTGGCTCCGAGCGGCGATTTTTCTTCTGGCCGGAGACAAAGGCTGGCTGTAACTATAACCGACAGCATCAGGTTCAGGCGGAATTAAGCCTTCGGCAGCCGGGTCCCGTCAATAGGCTTTGTCCGCCCGGCCGGGGGACAATTTTAATCTGGGTGCTGATTCTTTCCTTTAGAGCCTCAACATGGGAAATTAAGCCGATGGTTTTGCCTTCAGACTGGGGCAGCTGGCCTAAGGCGGACAGAGCCATGTCCAGAGCGTCCTCATCTAAGGTCCCGAAGCCTTCGTCTAAAAAGAGGGAATTGACTTCCACGTTTTCGCTTGCCATCATAGACAGGCCCAAAGCCAGAGCCAGACTGACCAGAAAACTCTCCCCGCCGGACAGGTTTTTGGTGGACCTTATCTCGCCTGCCTGAAAATTGTCCATGACATTAAACTCCAGGATATGCTCTTTATCCTGACATAAAAGATACCGGCCGGACATTTTGGCCAGCTGGCGGTTGGCTTTTTGAACCAGATACTCAAAGGTCAGGCTCTGGGCGTATTCCCGGAATTTCCGGCCGTCGGCCTGGCCGATTAAGGAGTTTAATTTTTCCACCCGGCAAAGTTTTGCCCTCTGTTTTTCAAAGGCTTTTATCTTTTCGGCTTTCTCGTCCCGGAGCCGGTCATTTTCGGCCAGTTTATGCTGATGGGCTCCGATGGTCTGGCGGATTTCCTTCAGGGCGGTCTTGGTCTTTTCCAAAAGTTCCGCTAAAGAGGCCTCATCTTCCGAAGTCAGATTTTTAGCTTTCTCCTGTTCCAGTTCCCGGCTTTTGTTATCTAAAAGGGAGGAGATCCGGGTTTTTTCATTATCCAGATGCCTTTGGGCTGAATCCAGTTTCTCCCGTTCAGGGGAACTTAAACGGGCTCCTAAAAACGTCTCTTCGCCGGTCAGAGAGCTGTTGGATAAAGAGAGCTTAAATGCCCGTTCCCCTTCAGCCAGAAGGGGCGCCCGTTCCTCTAAGGCTTTTTGGAGCTCCTCTTTTTTAGCCCGGCCCAGGCTCAGATTCTTTTCATTTTCCCGGTACAGCTCCTCGGCTTTTTTCCGGTCAGCCTCGGCGGTCCTGACTTCTTTGTCCAGTCTTTTAAGTTCCGTCTGGGGGTCCAGGTCCCCTAGAAGTTCCTGCCGGCTGCGGAGCAGCTGATTGAGCTTTTCGGCCATATTCCGGCCAAGAGCCTGACTTTCGTCCAGTTCTTTATAAACAAGAGCCAGACCTGGTCTCTCTCTGTCCAGAGCCTCTTTGGTCAGAGCCAGATCCATTTTCAGGCTGTCCCGGGTTTCAATTAAATTCTGCCATTCGTTTTTGCGGCGGAGAAGGTCGGTCAGAACCGAAGCCGGTTCGGTCTCAGGCTTTATCTCATAACCGAAAAGGGTAAGTTTGTCCCGGAGGTCGGCCCATTTTTCAGTTAGACTTCTGGTTTTATTCTCCGTATCCCGGTTCAGGCGGTCGGCCTCGCCCAGAAATTTAGCCTGGCTCTGCCGGGCATCCGTAATTTTTTGCTGCATATCCGCCAGCCCTGCCTGGATTTTTTCCGTCTTAGCCTGGTCGGCGGCCAGTTCGGCGTCCAGGGCCTCGGCCTTTTGGTAGATGCCTTCAATTTTGCTGAGTTCGTTCGTCTCAGCCAGAAGGCTACTGTTCAGGATTTCTTTGGCCTCAGGCCGGGCTTCGGCCGGGGGAAAGGAAGAGACCCCGGCTATAAGGTTCTCCAGGTCAGCCAGACGGATTTTTAAATCCCCGTTTTCTTTGTCAAGAGTTTTGGTCAAAAGGCGGTGTTCTTCATTTAAGGCGGCCTGGGATTTTAACAGAGCCGTATTTTCCTGATCCAGTCTTCTAAGTTCCGCTTTGCTTTTTTTGACGGCCAGAGCCGTTTCACTGGCTGAAGGTAAGGTCACCGAGGCAAAGGGATGGTCAAGGCTGCCGCAAAGGGGGCAGGGCTGACCGGGGGTCAGTTGGGCCCGGCGGTCTTCTAAAGAGGCGGCCGACTGGGCCAGAGCCAGATTTTGCTCCGAAAGTTCCAGGTTTTTTTCGGCTTGGGGGCGGAGTTCGGCCAAAGCACTAAGGCGGCAGCCGTCTTGAGCCGTGATGAGGGAAATTTCTGACTGTCTGGCCGTCTTTTCATTAATTGAAGCCTCCAGGGTTCGTATGAAGGCCTCTTCTTTCAGACCGTCATTCAGCCGCAGAACCCTGGCCCGCAATTGGCTTTCCTTTTCCCGCCAGAAAGACCGGCCCGGGGACAGTAAGCTGTCTTTGGCCGCCGATTTAGCGTCTCTTTGGCTTTGAAGCCCTTCATAATGCCGGCGGCGGACAGCCTCTTCCTGTGACCAGATCTCAATGTTCCGGGTAATTTTGGCCAGAGCGTCCCGGGATCTGGCCAGTTCCTTTTGGAGGGATTCACGGTCAGCCTTTAAATTATCCAGGTCTTCTTTATCCCGGCCAAGGGCGGGCAGGGCTTCGGCTAGGGTTCCGTCGCTTTTATGCTCTTCAATACGGCTGAAGTTTAAAGCCTGCTCCCCTGTTAGCTTAAGTTCCTTATTTTGAAGATCGGCTACGGTTTTGGTCAGGGCCTTATGCTTATGGATCAGTTTTTGGGCGGCCTCATTCTGTCCGGCCATGAGCTCGTTTTGGTTTTGAATGCTGAGGTCTAGTTTTTTGACTTCTTCCAGCTGCGGCAGGGCCTTTAAGCGGTTATTTTCTTTTTGCTCCAGCAGCCGTTCGGCTGACTGAAGATTCCGGACCTCAAGCTCCAGACTTTCGGTCAGGGTTATGATATTCTTTTCAGCTTTGGCCAGACTGTCATGATCATTTTTCTGAGCTGCCCTTAAATTGGCCAGCCGGCTGTAAGGGCCTTCCAGTTCCAAAGCCACCCGGGCTCTGGCCAGTCTTTCGGCCTCAGGCCGGAAGGCTGAAATATCATTGTTTAATTCAGCCAGATTTCGGCCCAGCTCCTGAGTTTCACCCTGCAAATTCTTTATTTTAAAAAGCCGGTTTAAGGCTGTCTGCCCGGCCTCCCTTCCGGCTTCCAGATTCTTTTCCTCCTGGCTTAAAGTCATAATGGCCCGGTTTAGGGCTTCAATTTCTGCTTCGTCCAGAATGGCCAGGCTGTCTAAATCCCGGCTGATAAGGCTTAAGGCCTCTTTTTCGGCCTTGGCTTTTTCAAAGACCTGGGCCGATATCCGGGAGTAAATTTCCGTCCCGGTGATGGCCTCTAAAATAGGTCCCCGTTCTTTGCTGGAAGAGGCTAAAAAAGCGGCGAAACTGCCCTGAGCCAGGAGGATTGACCGGGTGAAGCGGGGAAAATCAAGACCGATAAGTTCGGCCACCAGATCGTTTTTTTCCCTGGCCCGGGTTTCCAGGACCTGGCGGGTGTCCTCACGGACCAATTCCTGAAAAGGACTCTGGAGAGCGGCGCCGGGTTTATAGCCGGCCCGGTGCTGCTTAAATGAAGCCCGGTATTTCCGGCCTTTTGTTTCAAAAGTGACCTCGGCCAGGCAGTCGCCTCTCTGGCGGGACATTATTTCATTGTTCCCCTTGGTCACCAGGCCTAATCTGGGCGTCTGACCGTAAAGAGCCAGACAGACTGCGTCTAAGACCGTGGTTTTGCCGGCCCCGGTCGGTCCGGTAATAATATACAGGCTCTCGGCGGCGAAGGCCGGATCGGTAAAGTCTATTTCCCATTCCCCGGCCAGAGAGTTTAAGTTCTTAAGGCGCAGTTTAAGCAGTTGCATAAAAAGCTCTTTTAAAGATCATCGGCGGAGACGGAGCCCTGTTCCAGAAGGGAGTGGACGATTTCCCGGAACAGGATTTTTAAGTCGGCCTGTTCGTCCGGGGCCACTTTTTTGGCCTCCAGAAGCCGGTCAAAGACCTCATAGGGCGTCAGATCGCTTAAACTGACCGCCCGGCTGTCGTCGGCGAGGGTCATTTTGCCCTGGTCGCGTTGATCGTACACCTTGATCACTTCCAGGCGGCTGCCTTTAACCGCTTCATCGCAGGCAGGACGCAAATCGCCTATAACCTCCTGACCGGTGTAGATAATTTCCAGCCAGGCCCGGGAATCTTCTTTTTTCAGGGCCCCGATCTTTTGCAGAATAGCCCGCCTGGGCCCTTTAACCTTAATAAGTTCCTGGAACACGGGGATTGATAAAGTGCTTATTTCCGTTTCCCCCCGCCCCAGGGTGACCAGGGTCAGGCTTTTTCGGCCCGATTCGTCAAAACTCATGGGGATAGGGGTGCCGCAGTAGCGGACGGTCTCCCGGCCTGCCTTCTGGGCTTCGTGGAGATGGCCTAAAGCCACATAATCAAAAGCAGGAGAAAAGGACTCGGCTTCAATCCTCACTATATTGCCGGCGTAAAGATCCCGGACCCCGCCGCCTTCCCGTCCGCCGGCCGTAAAGAGATGGCCTAAGGCGATGACAGGCAGGCGGCCGCCCAGCCGGGCCTGTCTTTCTGAAGCTATTTCGGCGGCTCTTTTATAGTGGTCTTTCAGGCCCCTGATCAAATTCAGGTTTTTTTCCGCAATCGTCTCGCCTTCCGCCGGCAGGCGCAGAAAACGGTCTTTTAAAAAAGGCACCGCCGCCGCCACCAGAACCGGCCGTCCTTCCTGATCGTTAATGGTCAGGACCTCAGATTCTATATCCGAGCCTTCGGCGACAACATAGATCTTAAAGGCTCTTAAGAGTCTGGCCGGAGCGCTTAAAAAGGCGGCCGAGTCATGATTGCCTGAAATAATTACAATGCTGTGGCAGGCTGTTTTTCTGACATTTTCCAGGAAATTGTAATACAGTTCCTGAGACTGGACGGAAGGGGCCGTGCTGTCAAAGATATCGCCGCAGACCAGAAGAACATCAATTTTTTCCAGGTCAATGACCGTCACCAGCCAGGCCAGAAAAGCTTTCAGCTCCTCATGGCGGGAGCGCATCTTCTCCAGAGACCGGCCTAAATGCCAGTCGGAAGTATGGAGAATTCTGAGGTTCCGGCTGTCGGGGCCGGTGCTGTTGGGGCCTTTAAAGACAATCCGGGGAAGAGGTTTATGGTCGGAAAATAAGTTCATGGTTTTTAAACTGCGTACTGAATAATTTGCCTATTGTTTCCGGCCGGCCGCCAGGGTTTTTTCCGGATCGTCCGCCTGGGGGGCCGAAGAGCGATCCGGCGGACAGTCAGGCGTCCCGCCGGACTCCGGAGCGGACAGACGGTCAGAAGAAGGCTCCGGCCCGGCCGGAGCCTTTTCCAGGCTCAGGTACAGGCTTTCCAAGATTTTTTCGGCCTTTTTGGCCAGAGCGGCCAGGGATTCTTTGGGATCCACGGTCAAAGGGGCGCCTATGGCGGCTTTAATTCGGCCGGAACAGGGCAGGTACCGGCCTGACGGCCATAATGAGCCGCTGTTTAAGATAGCCAGGGGAATTAAAGGCGCTCCGGTGTGTTTGGCCAGAATAAAGGCCCCTTTTTTAAAAGGCAGGACCGGAACAGCCGATTTGTTGCGGGTTCCTTCCGGAAAAATAGCCATAATCTCGCCGCCGGCCAGGCGGCGGCTGGCCTCGGCCACCATCTGTTTGGCCGCTTCCGGGCCTCCCCCCCGGTCGACTAAAAGATGGACTCTTTTTAAAGTCCAGCCGAAGACAGGAATCCGGCCCAGAGCCGCTTTGGCCACCCAGGAAATGGACCGGCCGGTGGCTCTGGCTACGGCCGGGATGTCCAAAATGGAGCGGTGATTGGCGAAAACAATAAAGCCCCCGCCGGGAGGCAGGTTTTCCCGGCCGTATGTTTCCACTTTAATGAAAGCCGGATCAAGGACAATAAAAGCCCAGACCCGGCTGGTTATGAAGCGGCTTATATTTTTGGAAAACAAACTGGCAGTCAGGCAGATAAAACCGGCTGTGACCGTTAGAATGAAGAAAACCGGCCAGTACCAAAGTCCGAAGAAAAAAGAGCGCATAGGATCAGCTCACCGGGACGGTCATTTTAGGTTCCAGAAAATCCCGCAGCCGGGGCAGTTCTTTGGCTGTCCAGTCGTCGGACAGCCTTAAGGTCAGGAAGTGACGGTACAGAACATCAATAATGGTCTTAACCTGGGAAACTAAGGAGACCTGATTTAAAAAATGGCCGGCCTGATTCAGAGGGGCCTCGTCGTCGTCGGTGAACTCGGCTCCGGTGACTATTTTGACCGACTGAGGCGATAAGGTGTCAGCGGGCAGGGAAAGGCAGCACTCAAAAACATCCGTTCTCAGGCGGACAATGGCCCGGGTGACTGTTTTATAAACCCCCAGAGCCACAAAGGCCTCAGTCCAGTCATGGTCGGGATTCTGGCAGACTACCTGACTGCGGTTCTGGCCCAGGCCGGTTTCCAGAACCAGCTTCCGTTCAAACGTCAGTTCCACGGCCGAACCGCCCGGCCCCGGGAAACGGTTGTCCATCTCAGACGTCAGCCACAGCCAGGTTAAAAACTCCCGGCCCAGAAACATTTTTTCCTGCCAGAGATCCAAAAATTCAGTATTGGGCGGAAAATCTACAGACAAGCCCGGCTCCTTTAAAAACCGTTTATAAATCCCAAAATTTCAGAACGGATATGACCGGCAAGTCCGGTCTGGGAAGAGGTTTTCTGCCTAATCCTCTTCCCAGAGGGAACAGGCTTTGGATTTAAGCAAAGAGGCCCCCATCTCTTTGGGGATCATCTCCAGACCTAAAGTAATGGGCACCAGAAGACGGACCGAAAGACCGAATGTTCTTTCCCAAAGTTCCTCAAACACAAGCCTTTTTTTCTCGCCGGCCCCGCCGACCCAGATCTCTTGTTCCTTCTGAAACCACAGAACTTCCAGAAGATCGGTGTTCAGTAAAGTCCTTCTTAAAAGGTCCTGCCGTAAGTTTTCTTTAATTTCCCGCTTTTTGACCGAATTGGGTTTCCGGCCGGTTTGGGCCAGGAATTCGACTTCTTTATAGTGGTAATAGCGGTTTAAAGTCCGGGCGGCCAGGCGGCGGGTGTCTAATCTGGCCGAAAAGGCCACAAAACCGCCGAACTTAAAGGAAGCCGGATTAAACTCTGTAGCCAGGTGATCTAAGATCTCCACCCAGCCGAGACTGTCTTCCTCAGCCGTGGCCTCAATATCCACAAAGCTGTTTCTTTTCAGGCGCTGTTGGATATATTCGTCAGTCACCTCTTCCGGGGCCTCCAGCAGCCGGTAGCGGGTGACTGTGGGCGTACCTTTGATTAAGCCCATCAGTGGCCAGCCTTTGGCGGCCGTTTAGGAGGTATGGAGGGAAACATGTTGGGCGGACGGTGGGTTTTTTCGTCAGGCGGCAGTAAATTGGTGTGCCTTTTGATCATATAGCGCTGGTAAGCCTGCATCCAGTAAGCCAGATCTTCCAGGGCCGATTGGGTCAGACCCCGGTAAATCCAGGTCTGCTGATTTTTCTCATACACGTACCGGCCTAAAAACCGGACCCTTAAAATACTGTGGGCTTTCTGGCCGAACTGGTCAGACTCTTTGATAAATTCCTGGGATAAAAGCTGTATTAAAATGACCAGGGTAGGGGCGTGAAGTTCCAGTTCCAAACCGTCCAAAGGCAGGGTCATGACTCCGACAAACCTCTGGGTCTCCCTTAAAGTCATAGTCTGGGGCAGTTTTAATTGAGCCCCGCCGATACTGATGTCTAAAATCTCCCCGGTACAGACCTCTTCCAAGGTGTCTAATTTGGGTATATCGCCTTCAGGGACGTTATTGAGCTGGCAGTTAAAGGCAAACTGGTCGGAGGGCCTTAGGCGCAGGAAGCTTCTTCTCTGGGCCGAGGTGATGACTTTGGGAATGGGAATAAGGAGTTGGGCTTCCCGCCAGCTTTCACGCTTGACAAAGCGGTTGGAAATAATTTTGGTGGCAAACTGGTAATGCTCCATGAGTTCTTTGGGGGCGGGCCGGTAATTTATGTGGATAACCCCTGGCAGGCCGGAGAAGTCCATGTTGGCCGAGGGAGTGTCGGAGAGAGATAAGACCAGATACTCGTCCTCCACTTCCTCTAAAATGCCTTTGTAATTAATTGTATGGCTGGTCTCATAGAGTTCCATGTGGAAATGGGCCTGTCTGGCCACCGCCTTGGTTAAAATTTCCCAGATGACCTGAAAATTGGTGATCGACGACCAGCCCCGGTGCTGTCTGGCCCGGCGGCGGCGTATTTTATACAAGGTCAGGCCCACCAAGCCGAGAAAAAGACAGGTGGCTACCAGTCCGACAAGCAGGTTGAGATCGTTTGAGGAAATCTCTTGGGGGGCCGCAAAACTGCTCTGGACCTGATTGAGTTTGGCGGTGGAATTGGCGGCTATGAGTAGGAGGTGAATCATATTTTTAAATGTTATCGGTTGTAAATATTGCAATAAACATAATATTTTATATTTAAGAGTAAATACTAAAAAGCAAAAAATAGTTAAATTGCCCTTAAATCAAAACCTCCGGTTAAAATCCGAGCTAAAATTTCATAGTCCCGTCAGGCAGAGCAAAAATCTGAATCAGGCTTTCAATGGTCTCTTTGGACTCAGTGCTAAGGTCCACAAACATCAGGCCGTTTTCCAGATAGGGCTGGGTCAGACTGGGCCGGCACCATATGGCCTTGGCTTTAAGGCCGATATCGCTGAGCCCCTGTTCTTTCAGGGCTTTAGGCAATTCCAGGCTTATAAGATATTCCCGGCCGATGGTCAAAGCCACCGAGCCCATCAGAAGAAGGCCTTTGATGTGGATATCAACCATGCGCCCCAGTTCCTGACTGTTTAAAAGATCCGTCACCCTGAGGTAGTAAATCAGTTCGCGTCGGGCCAGTTCCCTTTTGTCGGCCAGCAACAGACCTTCAGCCATAAAAGCTCCTGAAATTAAAAGTAATTTTTTATATCAATCCTTTAAAAGAACCGAATAATTTAAAAGGACCGGTTTTAGAGGACTCCGGGCTGGAGCGCCTGTCTGGACCACACCTTTGGGCTAAGGTCAGGTGGATAGGGAATTATACCTAAAATACAGCCGGAATTAAAGGCCTGACTGTCTTTAGGCGCCATATTTCAAAGCTGACAGCTCCTGGTCAGAAGACTGTTTTATCAGCTGTGAGCCGGCTTATTGTTAACAATTATCAGCTCAGGTTTTTTGATAAAAACTTTGGTGTCCGGTGGGATGCTCTCGGTCAGCCAGACATTGCCGCCCACAACCGAACGGGCTCCGATGACGGTTTCACCTCCTAAAATAGTGGCGCCGGAGTAGATTATGACGTCATTTTCCAGGGTCGGGTGGCGTTTTTGGTCCTTTAAGGACAGACCGGCGTTTTTGGGCAGGGACAAAGCCCCCAAAGTGACCCCCTGGTAGATCCTGACCCTTTGACCTATGACCGTCGTTTCGCCGACTACCACCCCGGTGCCGTGGTCAATAAAAAAACTCTCTCCGATTCGGGCGCCCGGGTGGATATCAATGCCGGTTATGGAGTGGGCGTACTCGGTCATGATCCGGGGCATAAAGGGCACATCCCTAATCAGAAGCTCGTGGGCCAGACGGTAGACCATGGTGGCCAGAAGCCCGGGATAGCAGAGGATGATCTGGTCGAGATGATCTCCGGCCGCCGGATCGCCTTCTTTGGTGGCCAGGACATCCGAAGCCATGACCTTTCTTAAGCGGGGCAGCTGGCTGATAAAATCCCGGGCCAGCTGCCGGCTTTGCTGACGGCAGTTGGTGCAGCGCCGGCCGTAACGGATGTGGTCATGGCGGATGGATGCGCAGATCTCCCGGCTCAGGGCAGAAAATAAAGTCCCGACCGTCTGACCGATGGAATACTCGGGATTTGTTTCCCGGTGAAGGGTCTGGGACTCAAAGAAGCCTGGGAACAAAAGCTGACGGCTCAGCTGAACGATCTCTTTAACCGCCCCGAAACTGGGCCGTGGAGCCGAAGTCAGATACTCAAAGTCGCAAAGTTCCGGCCGGAGGTCCAGAAGCTGTTTGGTGACCTCGGCTATGACCGGGGCGTCGTTGGCCAGATAATCCTGAAAAGAGATATTATATTCGCAATCTTCGGGGATATGTTTATGGGGGTGGGACATATGCTCTTACCTCTATCTGCTTAAACTCAAGGTAAAGTCTTACGGAAATCGGGTGCCGTCTGAACAGGCCGGCCCGGGTTTTGATTCCAGAGGCGGCTCTGAATCAAAACCCTTATTTCAGGGATTATTTTTTACATGAAGACTTGATTATACCCGAAAAGACCGGAAAGGGAACTTCAACATCGCTCTTGAGGCAGGGAGGGTTCGGACTGGAGGGTTTGAGCCGGAGGCAGCGGTTTCAGAGCCTGAACACCCTGATGGAACCCGGCCGGGCCGTGTTCTCTGGCCAGAGCTACCTGTTCTGTCACCTGAGGGCGGTCCAGATGGTAAAAAGTCAGAACCGAATCAAAGACGGCTAAAGCGGCCTCAAACTCTTCGGCCAGAACTTCATTGGCCCCCAGAATTTTCAGCTGTTCACCGGTCAGTAAAAACCGGGTGCGGGCCACGATATAAAGTTTGGGGTTTAGATGGCGGGCCTGGGCGATAATCCGTCTGGTGGCCACCGGATCGGGTATGCTTATGACTAAAATAGCCGCTTTATGGATCCCCACATGCTCTAAAACCGCTTCATTGACCGCATCGCCAAAGATGATAGGTTCGCCCTGGGACTGGTAATTCTGGACACTGCCGGGGTTCATGTCAATGATGGCGTATTTGCGGTTTAAGAGGCGGCAGGCCCGGGCGACGGCCTGACCGGCCACTCCGAATCCGATGACCACGGCATGGTTTTTCCGTTCGCCTTCAATGTTGCCCGCAAAGGGCTTTTCCATGGCCCCGAACAGAGGTCCGAAGCGCCGGCCGGCTTCCATGGCCAGGGGAGTCATGGCCATGGTTAAAACGGCCACATTCAAAAAGGCGGTCATAGCCTCGGGGGATAAGAGATTGTACCGGGCTCCGTCTTTGGCCAGAACAAAGGCAAACTCTCCGACCTGGCAGAGAGCAAAGCCGACCATGACCGCCACCCGGCCCCTCTGACCGGCGGCTTTCATAGCCAGACCAGTGGAGCAGGTATTTAAAATCATGGCGGCCACGGCAATGCCGATGACCAGAAAGGGATTATTGACCAGATACGTCACATCCATCTTCATGCCGATGGACACAAAAAACAGGCCGGTGAAAATATCCCGCATGGGCATAACGGAACTGATGGCCTGATAGGCGTAGGGGGAGCCGGCAATGACCAGTCCGGCCATAAAAGCCCCCAGAGCCAGAGACAGCCCGGCTTCGGCGGTTAAAAAAGCCGTGCCCAGACAGATTAGGGCCACCGCGAACATAAAAAGTTCATTGGAGCGGGTGGCGGCGATTTTTTTCATGACCCAGGGCACAACCCAGTTGGCCATACCTACCACAATAACCAAAATAGCCGCGATCTTGCCTAAAACCAGATAAACGGGATCCCCGCCGCCCTGTCCGGCAATAATGGGCAGAATCAGGACCAGAGGCACCACGGCCAGATCCTGGAAAATTAAAACCCCAAAAGCTCCCCGTCCGTGAGCGGCGTCCATTTCTCCCTTTTCCTGAAGGAGCTTTAGAACAATAGCCGTAGACGAAAGGGAAAACAAAAAGCCGAACAGTAAAGAGGTGTTCCAGTCAAAGCCAGAGAGGTGACAGATGGGAAAAACCAAAGCCGTCCCGAAGAGCATCTGAAGTCCGCCCCCCAGCAGGACCAGCTTTTTCATTTTCAGTAAGCTCTGTATGGAAAACTCCAGACCGATAGTGAAAAGGAGGAGGACCACCCCCAGTTCCGACAGACCCTCAACCTGGGCCGGTTCATTAATCAGACCCAGTCCGAAAGGGCCGACCAGGATGCCGGTGACCAGATAGCCGACAATGGCCGGCATTTTAAGCCGCAGACCGAAATATATTAACCCTACCGACAGGGCCAAAAGGACAATAATTTTACCGATTAAAATTTCAGGGGAAATTTCCGCCATAGAAAGTAGCTTCCAAACTAAGTTAATATATTGAATTTATTATAATAAACCATTAAAGCACTCCGGCGATTATATCTTAAAAATGAGTTAAAATCAATCGAAAAATGGCATGGTGCGTTAAAATCAGTTATCCTGAACATAAGTCAACCCTTAAGGAGTTCCTATGCCCCGGAAAACCGACAGTCCTCAGACAAGGACTTTAACGCCGTTCCCCTTGGAGCGGGCCTTCACTTTTGTGGAGTCCGGACCTTTAATCCTGGTTACTACCCGCCATAAAAGGCGGAAAAATGTCCTGGCCCTGTCGTGGCACATGTCTTTGGGTTTAGAGCCGACCATAGCTCTGACTTTGGGTCCATGGAACTACAGTTTCGAGGCCATAGTTGAGACCGGAGAATGCGTTGTGGCTGTCCCTTCGGTCGAAATGGTCAAGACGGCTATAGCCATAGGCAACTGCTCTGGCTGCGATGTGGACAAGTTTAAAACGTTCGGACTCAGCACCCAGAGAGCTTCGCTGGTCAAAGCTCCGCTTCTGGCCGACTGTTACCGCAACCTCGAGTGCCGCGTGGAGCATTGGATAAAAAAATACAGTATTTTCATTGTCCGGGGTGTTAAAGCCTGGCAAAACCCCAACCTTTTGGAGGCCAGGCCCATCCACAGCAACGGTGACGGAACTTTTCCGATCGAAGGGGATGCTGTCAATTTAAGGTACCTGATGACTAAATGGCAGGACAGCATCTAAAAAAGATTAGCCGCAAAAATTCTTAGCCGGCAAATTAATCGGGCTCTTTAGGACTTTGTTTCACCAAAAACCACAAATCTTCTGACTGTTCTGAGTTTTCATCGCCGAAAAGATTAGCCTGCCATTAAAGATTTCCCAGCAAAAGAGAACTAACATTTTTTATCTTAGTGACGACATACCGGCCGTCAAAAGGCGGACTGCTGCTCTTATGCTTTTGCCTGCGGCTGGTAAGTGATATGACGGATCCTCGCGGATTAGGCGACTTCATACCTCAGGCCGGTTTCAGGGCGGCGGCAAAATTGACAGGTCTGGGCCGTACAAAGGCCTTAAGATTTCCTTCAGGCCGCATGCTTGCCGAACGGGTGTATGTTATCGGCCCCGGTTTTCCCGTAACCAGGGCCTGCCTGCCTAAGATTTAGCAGTGAACTGCCCTGCGGCCGGCCGAAGGGCAGTTCACTGGAGATTTTTTAACTTTCAGCCCGGATTTTCAGGCGCCTCAGAGCCAGAAAACTCTTTAAGCATCTGGCTTGGGACCTTGGCCGATTCTTGACATTTAAAACAAACTTCAGTATAAGGGGATCTCCAGTGCGCCATTAGCTCAATGGCAGAGCAAATGACTCTTAATCATTAGGTTGAAGGTTCAAGTCCTTCATGGCGCACCATAGATATGATTTCCGTTAGTCTCAATAAGCTTCTTTTAACCCCGGAAGCAGCACCAATGCCCGGCTTCCGGGGTTTTATACTATCAGCGCTCGCCTCAAAAATTGACCATAAACCCCGTTAATTCTATTTACAGCCAGGATAAAAGCGGGTATATTTACTGGTACGGCCCCTTTGGAGCCAGGACTATGCCTTCTTTGCAGAAAGCCTTATCCTGTACGGCTTTCAGTCATTTTTGGAGGGGCATTGAACCCTGAACCGCAACGGGACATATATTCAACCTGTATTATACCAGCAAAATTTGGAAGCCTTATGTATTCACCCAATGCTGATATACCGGCAGATGCACAGGTTCGCCGTCTGAGGGCAAGGGAAAAGCCGTATAAGGCTATGGACGGGAAAAAGGCCTTTCTATATACCGCCCGCCGGGGTCAAGGTATATGGGCAGCCCTGGGTTGACCAGGGCGCCGGTGGTGTGTTAATATTTCTGACAGTTAAATATACACTTCAATGGCCGTCAGGGTTAACCCCCTGGCGGTTTTTTTATAAGTTCTGGGCTTGTTTGAATAGTAGTTACAGTGAATCAGACGACATGCTGTATTTTTCGGTATTTTTGTTTGCCATATATTGGCGTATCAAGCCATAGCTAAATGCCTGATTAATGACCCTTGGGTGAAGACCTGACCTCATGGCAGTCTGCTGAGGCGTCTTATTCTGCGTCACAAGTTGTTAGATATCCTTTATAGCTTGAGATAGAAATTTTTTAGACTTATTGTACAGATAATGAAAGTTTTCTGATATAAAACAGGCAATAACCGGATCTTTGAGGATGGTGATGGATATTTTGATCCACCTGAACGGGTTTCTTATGTTTTTTTGTGTTCTCATATGCCTGTGCTGGCGCAGTCTTTTTAAACCATTGGATGCTTAAGCCTCCGCCATCAGCCCATGTTTGTCAGGGTCACTGCCTTAAAATTTTTATGGTTTACCTAAACTTTGTAATTTTGCTCTATAAAAAACAGTTTTATAACATGTAAAGCCAGCAAAATTATATATTTTTATCCGTTCATTGACTGGCGCCATTAATAACAAAACAGCCCTTTAGTATTTTTGTAATTATTCTGGCAGTGACATTTTTTGTCAGTTCACAAAACAGCCGTTTTTGAATTTTTACAATTAAAAAAAACGGTGTATAAGCTCATTTGCCGTTTTATCAGTTACAGTTCTTCCTCTGATAAAGATAAGCTGTATGTCCGAATATGTTCTGATAATGGAAGCATAAATTTGGAACAGGTCACAGATTCGTTCAATTTGGCTCCGTTCTTCGCGGAGCCGAAAAATTCAGACCAAAGTAAAATGTCGTCAAGACTAGAGCTGCGCAGTAACCTTATAGTGACTATAGTGATGTGAAACTATTACCACGGCACGAAGCTCTGAGAGGATTAACTCAAAACCTGCAATAGAAACGGTATTACAGCATTCTCAGAATTAAATGCCGGGATAATATACTATAAAGACCGGTCATGGAAGAGACCAGGGAAGACAAAAAAATTGGCGGTCTTTGAGCAGCGCCCGATGCCGGCTCAAGGCGGCTGCCCGTTTATGGCCACCGGGAATCACCTCGGAACAGGCAAATAGGCGGTGACTTGTTTCAGCATGGGCTAAGGCCGGAGTTTATGACGCTTTGGAGAAATGAAAAAACCCAGGCTGACAGTTAACCTGGGTTTCAGGGTTAGGGGCAGCGGACGAAACTTAAATTCTGGCTAATACCGGACGCAGCGAAGAGGGGAAGCTGCTTTTAACCGCTTCATAGGCCCGGGACACTTTCCTGCTGAAAGTCTCGCCGTTATAGCCCAGATGGCCGCCGGAATCTGAGACCTGAGCCGGAGAACTTCGGGCTTCCGATTCTTCCTGCTTAGATTCGGCTTTTTCCTCATCTTCTTTCCGGACTTCGCTTTTTAAGCGGGCTATATCGCCGGCAGCGGCTGAGGCAACCGCCCGATCCTGGCTGGAGGGGTCGGCCGGAGCCTGAGCGGCTCTTTTGACTGCCTCGGCGTCGCTTAAAGCTTTAGCCGGGTCATCCGTAGCCCGGCTTTTGACGGAAACTTCTCCGCCAATGGCGTAGCGCTGGCCGTCAGGGCCGGTTTGGTACGTATAGGCGGGGCTTCCGGCCAATCCGCCCGAAGCGGCCATATGGGCGGCTTCGTGGGCTCGGACTTCACGGTCGCGGGCTTTCAGTTCCTGGACTTGTTCTTTCTCCTCCTCGGTCAGTTCCCGGGAAGCGGCGGAATTTTCCGCCGCTTCAGATTTTTTGTCTTTCTCTGACTCTTTGGCGGATTTCTCCGTCTGGGCTGCTCTTGTTTCCAGATACCCCAAAGTAGCCGCCGAGGCCAGTTGAACGGCGGCTTCTGCCCGGCCAGCCGCCTGTTCCTCGGGAGTTTGGGCTGTCTGCTCGCCTTTGGTAATCTGGCCGACCGGTTTGACTGGTTCGGTTTTGGAACATTCGGCCGGCTCTGGGACCTGATATGCCTCTTCGGACCGCACCGCAGAGCCTGGTCTGTTGCCGTAGAGCCGCAACCCCACTGACAATCCATTGGAGGCCAGGGCGTTTAGATAACTCAATTTTACCCTCCATGGTTTAGATGGCTTCCGGCCAAAGACAGGCCTTCTTCGCTGTCTATACTTATCGGCTGACCGAAAAATAACTTTAACGTTTTGGAGAAATTATTTTAAAAAGAATAAGGCTGTAATTTCAACAGCTTATCGGGGCCTTTAGAACTTCTTGGTCTCTTTGGGCCGAAAGTTAACGGTCTCTTTAAAAATGAAAGCCGTTGAAAGAGGCTGAAAAGGCGATTTAATTATGGATTCGCCTTCAGTCCCTTCGGGCCTGAGGTGAGTGGACGGATACGGACAAATTTTCTGGTTCCCAGATAAATAGCCGGCAGCTTACATAGCTGAGACTTTGGGCCGGATTTTCCGGTTTTTCCAGACAGAGACTGATAAAGGGACGGAGGCTTTTAAGTTTGGCTGTACCAAAACTACGGTCAGTAATAGGAGGGCGCTTGAAAACCTCCTGAACCCAGGAAAATGGCTGCTTATCGGGATAATGTGAGGCCGGCCGGAAAAGTTAGAAAATATTGCGGTGATTTTTTCGTATTAAAAAGGCCCCGGTGGCTCCAGACAACTGCCCCGGGTAACCGGCCCTTATCCGCTCTTCGGCGGAAAAATCCGGCCGAAAGCCCGGTCAGGCAAGGCCGCCTTTTTTAGATTAGATTAGCAGGACAATGAGTTTTGAAATTATTCTTTTACTTTATTGACCAAATTGGACAGCCATTCCCATATCATTATTTTTGGTGCGGGAACAGAATGCAACCGCCGCAGGTAACCGATCTCAGACATGGCCGCCGCCGTTCCTCTCCTGCCTGTTCTGCGGTTATTTCAGGCCTGGCCTTATGCGGGGAGGCCGGATTATACTTTTTATTTCCAGGTGTTTAATTTCTTGAGGACAGCCGTTATGCCATACGGTTCAAATTTCCGGGACCCCATAGAAATTTTCGCTCGGATCCAATTCCAGAGTCCAATTTTGGGCTTCCTCAAAAACGGCCAGCACATCGCTGCGGCCGGCGGCAACCAGAGCGGTCTTATAGATTTTATTGCCCCGGCTCTGAAATTTCAGGGCATATTTTTGTTTCTCTATCTGGTCCATGGCCTCTTTGACCGCCTCTTCCTTTTTTAGCCGGATTTTTTCTTCCGTCAGAGGCCGGCCTTTTTCCTTCATCTGGACGTGCTTCATCTCAATAATCCGTAATTCCCGGTTTTTTTTAAGGCTACACCAATTAGCCATTTTTTATTTGCCATTATTCAATAAATTTGATTTCTAAACGCTTTTTTATTTATTTTTGGCACTTTTTAATATTTTTAATAGTAATTATTAA
>JAISEL010000154.1 GCA_031264185.1 Deltaproteobacteria bacterium | reverse complement strand
ATAATAATTCTTTAGCCATACTACAAATAGACTATATAAATTGCATAATTTTTGAGTATGCTAAAGACTGAATAAACAAAGGATAAACTCTTTTATCATAATTATCCGCCTGGGTAATAATTCCCGAAGAACGGATTTATGTCGACAAGACTCCATACATCTACAAAATGCTAACGGAATCGGATGTCTGCTATTTGCTCCTTTCCGGGCCCAGCGTTTTGGGAAAACCCTGCTGCAGGACACCCTCAGTGAGTTATTTTTAGGCCGCCGCGAGCTTTTTTAAAAATCTCTGGATCGGCCGGGAAACCGACTATGATTTCAAGCCACATCCGGTCATTCGTCTGTCCATGAACTACGCCAAAACAGACCGTCCGCAGCAACCGGAGAACAACATCATTGGTGATCTCCTGGAAGCGGCTGAATCCATGGACGTGGAAATCACCAAAACTGAATACGACAGCATTTTCGAGGAACTTCTGAAAAACCTCTCCGAGAAGCACGGTGCAGGCGCGGTGGCCCTGATTGACGGGTATGATGCCCCGGTGGCCGGACATATTGACGATCCGGAGATCCGGACTTGGCTCAGGCCAACAGCAAGATCCTCCATGGGTTTTATACGTCCATGAAGGTATCCGAAGAATTTATTCGGTTCGTCTTTTTAACCGGAATAACCAGATTCGCCATGACCGCTCCGGAGTCCGGCTCCAACAACTTCGAGGATATCTCCCTTTCACCGTGATACGCCGGGATTTGCGGTTTTACTGTTTCAGAGTTCGGCCAATATTCTGGCAACAGGATGGAGGACCTGCTTGAGTCCTTAAAAGAAATGAAATATTTATCAGCCGATAAAAAGCCGGATGATCTAAGAAATATAATACCGGCCTGGTACGGCGGCTGTAATTGGCCGGGTCCGGAGATGGTTCTGAATCCATACGCGCTCGTGAGGCTTTTTACCCGTAAAAATTTTCCGACTACTTGATTTAGAGCGGACGACCCTCACATCTGGAGACGCTGATCCGCCTTAGGCCCCAGGGCTTTCCGGGGCCTAAGGCGTCCGTTTATCTTTCCGCAAATGTCAGAAAAGCCGATCTCCGCCATCCGGAACCACTGCCGATTCTTTTTCATTCCGGCTGTCTGACCATTGATAATGAAATCTTCACTGAATCTAAATTCAAAACTCCTGACGGAGAACCTGTAAAAGAAACCAGCTGCACCTTTAAGTTTCCGAACATCGAAGTGGCGGCGGGCTATGATAATATATTGAAGACAACATTCGGCCGGCCGAATTACGAGAAACCGGCCGGCCGGACTTCAGATTTTTTGGACGCTGCGGACAGCCGGGATTCCGCAACCGAGCGGTTCGCTGACGTGCTGTCGGCTGTCACTTTCCGCCAGCATACGCCTGGCGAGTCGTTTTATCACGTCATCCTGCAGGGCTGCCTGGTTTCAGGAGGTCTTAAACTGCTGGCTGAACTGGCCGGTGCCGTGGGACGCTCGGACATCATCGCCGAACGCCCCGGAGAGAGGTGTCTGATAATTTAGAGCAAATACCGGAAAAAAAAGAGGGCCATTCTGAATCCGACCTGGAAAAAGAGCCGGCCAAAGCTTCAAAAGAAGCCTTAAAGCAGATAGTTAAGAACGGCTGCGCCGGACCGATCAGGAGATGGGCCAAAGAGATCACCTGCCTTTCCGTGGCCGTGTACGGCCGGCAGGATATCAGAGTCATTTTTGCGACCGAAGATCTCATGAAGCCCCGGCCTGCCCGGTGAGGCCATAATGAACCGGAATAATTACTTATCCGGCCTGTTAATTAGATTAGATTGAATAATTCCAGACCTCCAGGAATTCAGCAGCCGTAATTCAGATACAATTCATACAGTCAGCTGTCTGCCTGTTTCCTATGGAGCTGCCCGGTCTCAAACTATCTGACTCCTTTTATTATTATAGCCGCCGGTAATCCTGTCTCTTTACGGAAAAGGCTGCCCTTCAAATAAAGTCATGGCGGATGCAGCGGCCGAACGATGTTTTTTGCCTCAATGGGTACAGCGGTCGGCTGAAACTGACAGTATTAGAAGCGGCCTTAAAAAATTAGATATCTGGCCGGGAGAGGTCTCAAAACACACAAACCTTTGGATTCTTCGGAAAGCCGGCCCAAACCTGACCGGATAAGTCCGGTCCTGCTTTTTCGGCCTGGGTTTAAAATTCCTAAATTTTTTTGGCTGACAGGGCTTGTCAGGCGGAACTTACCCAGTTTCAGCTGTCAGGGGAAAGCTTTTTATCAGAGTATGAACCGCTCCTGTCGGCTCAAGGTCACTTTTAAATAAACAGAAACTATCAACCGAAAAAGTCCCGTAGTCCCGTCCGGCTGAACCGGAAACTGCGGCCAGCAGGTCCGGGGAGGGCGGTGCTTTCAGGCGGACCAGAGTGATGTGGGGAAAATAGGACTTTTTGTCTTCCGGCATCTTTAAGGCTTGGCGTAGACTGGCCCCTATTTTTTGTTGTAAATCCCTCACCGAAGACTTGTCTTTGACCCCGGCCCACAGAATGCCTGGTTTAAAAAGGCCCAGGCCGGCGACAGTCAGCTCAAATTTAGGGCTGTCGATTGCAGCTAAAGTCCGGCTAAGGGCTGGGATCAGCTGTTCGTCGGTCTGGCCGATGAACTTTAAAGTCAAATGGATATTGGGGCAAATTTTAGGGCAGGGCAGGTCCAGACTGAGCAGGCGGTCTTTAATCTGCCGGGGAACAGTTAAAGCCGTAAAAAGACGCAGTGCCATAAGTCAGTTCCTTGACCTGGATTCTTGGCCGATTGGACTCTGAGGCCGCTTAATATAATAAACAAGCTTTTAAAAGCATAAAATAATTTAAAATACAGCTAAGGCTGTTTCAGCCTGGGTCAGTCCCAAAAGCAGCCGAAAGCCAGCAGGTCAAAAAAACCGGGTTTTAAACCATTAAGCCTAAAACCCGGACGCATTGGTCAAAAATCAGGGGCGTCTTATTTCCGGCACTTGGATCCTACACAGTACAAAGCCGTCAGAAAGGCCTGGGGGCCGGCCGAAGTAGCCGCGTCGGCTGCGTAAAGATCCCCGCCGCCTACATCGGGGTCCCGGCCGACCACTGTTATGACATAGTAGCTGTTGACCGTGTCCTGACTGGCCCCTTTCCCGGCATCTTCCATTGACTCCCCGCTCATCTTAGAGCCGTATTCCACAGTATGGTCCACAAAGTCAAAAGACACTCTGGCCAGGCCGACAATCCGGCCATTTTCGTCTCTGACAATAATATCGGGCTTGTTCGTCCCGGTAGTGCTGCCGGCTCCTAAGTAACGGGACTTGACGGATTTGCGGTCCTCGTTGTCTTTACTTAAAAGCTCCACAAAGTTATCGTCAAAAGAGAACTTATACTTATAGCCGCTGGTGTAGGCAAAAAAATCTCTGACTTTGGCAATGCTGGTCTGCGTGATCATAATGTCCAGAGCCCGGGTGGCCACTTTCATGACCATGTCGGCGTTACTTAAAGCTTTCTGGTGATTACGGTAGTTAGTGGTCGTGGCCAGCTCCGATCTGTTTTTGTACAGAAGGACACCGCCGGTTACGGTCATCAAAAGAACCAGAATCAGGGTCATAACCAAAATCATGCCCTGGGGAGCCGATTTAAAATTCCGGGAATTATTATTGGGTATCTTCATAAAATGGCCTCTTTTGAAGCTTTTCGGGTCGGCTTTACCCGTCAACATGATCCAGCAGTGTGACGTAGTTAATTTTCAAAGAGCTGCGGGAACTGGTCACTTCAACCCTGACCTCATCGGTTTTAGAGGAAGGAGTGGACAGGGTGATGTCGGTTTTCCGGGTAAAAAAAGCGTTAGCATCGTTAGTCACCAGACCGTTACGATCAAAAAACTCAGTAATGGAAGTGGAACTGCCGGAAAAGGTCGGCATAAACGACCTGACTTCCTCAATTTTGGAATCAGCCAGAAAAACCGCCTGAAACTGGAGCTCGTTGGTTGTTTCGCTCCTCAAAGCCGTGGTGTTCATGGAGACCGCTGCCATAAAACCGATCATGAGGACCAGAAGAGCGATCAAAGACTCCACCATAGTGAAGCCCCTGCGGCTCCCATTTACCGGTTGAACCAAATTTACGGATTTTTTACTGCTCATCCGCATCTTCGGCGTAGAGACCCCTGACGTAAAGCCAGGGAGGAAACGCCGCCTCCTCAAGTTTAATTTAATCAGAATCGAAAATACGATTCTTCTAATGTACCGGCTGAAAAAGTCAGGCTATATCAGACCGCTCCCCCGGTTTTTCCGCCGGCCCCCAATCCGGGCCTGTCTCATACCTGTCCGTGGCTTGAACCCCTGACTTCACAAGAAGGGGAATTTCTGAAGCGCCCGGCTTTAGCCGGGGGTGACTGGCATCAGGCGACACAAAAAAGTTGCCCGCTTAGATTTTCAGCTCTTTCTCAGGCGCTTACCTGCTTAAGGCGGGCGTAACCGGTACTGTTCATGACGTCCAGAACCCAGCCCAAAGCATTGTCCTTTTTGGTGGAGTATAAAGTCACACTGACTTTGCTGTAAGTAATGGCCTCCCCGCTGGGCACATAGACCACCACCAGACTGTCCCCGGCAAAGCCGTCTTTCCCCGTCACCCCGTAGGACCTCGAACCTGTCCCGTCGGCATTGGAGAACCCGTTAAAAAGGCTTCGGTAAGAGTCAAACTGGCCGCGTTTTATGGTGTAGTCGGAATCATAACGGAACCGAAGGCCCGCCGAGAGATCCATTTTACCGGACTGGACAGGCACCCACCTTCGTATCAGACCGGTATTATCGTAAACCGACAGCTGGACCTGGAGGCGGCAGGCATTGCCCGAGTAGCCTAAAGTGGCCCCCGTGCAGTCCAAAAGAACTCTGGCCGGGCGATTGTAGGAAGAAGACACCTGTCTGGCTCTCTGAAGAGCAAAGGCAATCTTCCGGGAATCACCTTTAAGTTCGGTTGTCGGCACCACTGAAATATATGTCGGTATGGCTATACCAAGAAGGATGCCCATAATCGCGATGACCACAATCATCTCGACTAAAGAAAAACCGGATCTTAGGGTCTTGGGTTTAAAAATCCAGATTTTCATATATATCCTCCTAAAAACCGCAGTGACACTTTATGAAAACAATTATAGAATATTCTCAAAAATTAATTAAATTTCCCCGGCTGTCAGAAATTCCTCAGGTTGACAATGGCCTCCAGAGCCCGCCGCCTGTAAGCGTCGGACCCGGTCGGATTGTGCCCCAAAGCCTGTATCCTGGGATAAGTAGTATTGTAAGGATCCCTGGTCGTGGACTTGGAAATGAGTACAAGGCGGCAGATTCTAAGGGTTCTGTCCGGATCGCCCAGATCGTGGCTGCTTAAATCCCTGACCAGATTGGTAAAGACTGTCGGATCGTCCTGACCCATGGCAAAGCCCAGCTGGAGATCCTCAATGCCCTCGGCCATCATTTCACCTGTTTCGTTTAATGTATCCATTACCAGATTATCGTTTTCAATCCGGAAAGAATGGACATTAATCCGCCTGACATTATAGACCAGGGAATTGGCCGGAAAAGGCCCGGACATATAGGTGCCGAAATTATTGGGCGAAGGTGCCACTGAAATATTCGGCATATCGTCGGCATCGGAAAGTGATTCTAAAATTACGGCTTTGTCCATGGCCACAATGGCTATATTGTCCCCCGGAGCCAGAATCTCTTTAGGATCTATGGTGTCCGGGTATTCTATCAGTTTATTGCTGTCAAGGCGGACCTGAGTGGAGCCGGCCGAAAAATCCGCCGCCAGAACCCCCAAAGGAGCCGAAAATTCCGGGGCCAGGTAGGCCACAGTCAGAACATCAGGTCCGGTATCCGAACCATTAAACCAGATGGGCCTGACCCCCAGTTCCGGTTCGCCCGGGTCATTCCTGAACCAGGACATATTTCCGTCACTGTCGGTTACGTACACCAAAATCCGGCTGCCCTGCCCCTTTTGCTCCAAAAGAGAAAATCCGTTCCCGGCCATCCGCAGATCCCTGGTGATAAAAGCCATGGACGAACGCAGGTTCATCATCTGCTCGACCAGGGAATCCTGCCGCATATAGCTGCGGGAAGTGGTGACATAGATCAAAAGAGCCATGGAAATAAGGATGGCCCCTAACAGCATGACCGTCAACAGTTCCACCAGAGTCAGGCCTTGCCGGCAGCCGACCGGGTGTTTGTTGCTCCAATTATTAAGGATAGTCATAACCTGTTTCCTTATTCGTGATTATTCGCGCCCTCCGCCCCGCTGCCGGGTTCGGACGGAAATATATCTATCTGAATAACTTCCCGGCTTTCCGGGACCGAAAATACAGCCGACCGGTCTTTATAATCAATGTCCAAAACCGGACTGGCCAGCCGTTCCTGGAAGCACGTGCCGACCATGGTGATCGCACCTCTGGGTCTGGAATTTAAGGTCAGAGTGGTAAACTCCTGACACCTGTCCGGAGAAAGCCGGGCTATGGCGTATTTGTACAGCCGGGTACTCATATCCGGCTGGGAAAGAACATAGTTGGCAAAAGTTCTGTTCTTCGACCACTTCCGAAATTTTAAAATATCCTGATAAAAAGCCCGGTCATCATAAGAAACCGTGGCTGCGGCCAGGACCGCCTGGGGGTTGTCGCCGGTCAGATCGCCGGCCGCCCGCCAGGATGAAATGACAATCTTGGCCCAGAATACCAGAAAAACAAAAACCGCCAAAGCTGCGTATAAAAATATTTTCTTCTTCTGCCCAGGAGTATGCTCCAGTATCCCTATTTCATAAATCTGGCTGACCTTGTCCGTGGCATAACCCAGGCCGAACCGGCCGCCCTCTCCGATGGCCTTAGACCTTCCGAATTTAGTTTTCCGGGGACTGCCCTCCAAAGCCAGCCAGGTCTGAGTGTCGCGCCTGGCCAAAAATTTCTCACCGCACAGGGGACACCGGGTCCAGTTATCCCCGGCCGGGAGCTGACAGGTGAAACTCTTTAAGCAGCCGGGGCAGGTCACGGTCAAAGGCCGGACCGCAGGACCGGTCATAAGATTCCGGGGCAGAGGGTCCCCGCCGCCCTGAGGAGCCCCGGTGAACTGAGACGGCCCGGTGCCGCCGGGGGGCATCCCGGCGGTCCCGGGCGGCGGCGTTTTAGGCCTGACAATCAGCTTGCTCCGGCAACCCAGGCAGGTGAATATCAGGCCTTTTTCCAGAACAGGCTGGGTTATCCTGTACTCCTTGGAGCACCTGGGACAGACCACAGTCTGGGCCGGAGCGCTCTGGTCTGAATCCTCCGGCCCGGGCCCTTTACTGGAGCTTAAGTCCGGCATACAAGCTTCCGGTCCACAGGCTACTCGTCGGTGTCGCTGGCATTGGTATTGTCCAGCACTTCCCGCCAGGCAACCGTACCCTTAGGGGTATTTTCCGGAGGATCGACCACGCCGGGACCGTCGGGTCCGTTGGATTTACGTTTGCTGGACTCTCCCCCCTCCCCGCTGGAGGTGGTGGCCACAAAGGCGGTCTGAACCTGGCCGTTGACATAGGTCGTGACCACGGTCGTCGGGACGTTCATGCCTTCAAAGTAGCCGTAATGATCGGAGATGGGCACCTCGTCCCCGGAGCCGATGGACGGCATTTCCTGGAACTTATTGTAAGTCTTAAATCTTTCAGAGCCCATGACCGGCGAAGGCAGTCCGGTGAAACTGTCCAGCATGATCTGGTAACTGCGGCCGGCGCTCCCGCAGGAGACGTTTTCGGCCAGAAAAGTGCTGAAGGCTATGTGGGACTGGCCCCAGATCACGGCGACGGCCACCTGCTGAATGAGCATTTCCGAACTTAAGCCTTTCCACCAGTCCGTATCCCCGTAATTTTCGCTTTTGGGGTTTGCCATCTCGTCGGGATCAATGGCGGCAGTTGAATTGGTGTGGAGCACCTTCTTGTAGCCGGCTGAACTGGAACCGCCTATGTAGGCCGACAGCTGGCTGTAGTTGGTGATGCTGCCGCCGAAGGTATTGGTCGTGGAGGTGGCCCCGTTTTGATCGCTGCTGGTCACAACCCTGATCGTACCGTCGGGAAAGACGTAGACATTGGAAACATCGGTGATTTTGGAGTCATCGACCGGCCCGAAAGTCATCTGACCCTGGGCGTTTGTGGGTTCTTTCAACCCGTACAGGTAATTAAGGTGGTTAATCCGGCATTCTTTGGTATTGCCGGCGCCTTCGCACAGCCTGGCGTCTTCGTCATGCCAGTAGCGGCCTGAGCCAAAGATGATCCATAAGTTGCCGTTGGCGTCCGTCGTGGCGTTGACAGCCCCGGATACGGGCCGGTCGGCATCGTAAAAGACCTGCAGATTACTGGTCCAGCTGGAAGGAGAGCCGTCCAAGTTCAGACGCCAGACCCCGCCTTTGTCCAGATAGCCGTAATTGGAGAACTTGGACGCCGTACACTTATCACTGACGCTGCTGGAACTTAAGAACGGATCAATATCCCCGGCCTTGCCTATGCACAGGAGCCTATCGTCCGGAGCCGACTGGTTGAGGCTGAAATAGGCCAGTTTATGTTTCCAGGTGATCTCGGAACCCGATCTCACGACCGAGCTGGTCGGAGCTTTGACCAGGAAAGACTGGGCAAAGAAGCTCTTGGGCCGGTTGGTGTCCACCGTGGTGGTGGAAGCGTTATTGGTGCCGGGGCCTTTCAAGGCGTCAAAGTAGAAAAGTTTGGCCGACTGGTTGCTGTAGCCCCGGTAGGCCAGACGTCCCTCGGCCCCGGGTACGGTCTGGTTAGTGGCCGCATCAAAGAGATCGTAAGTCGGGCCGCTGGCTACGATAACCCGCCAGTCGCTGCCGTTCCGGACCACAATAGGTCTGGCCACAACGAGGCCCATCTGGGGATGGGAGAACCGCCACAGAAGGGTCGGCGGCTTATCGGTATCGGTGATATCCAGAGCAAAAACCTCTGAATACGAGTATTTTGCCGGGGTGTTTTTAGAGGCCGGAGCCAGCTCAATGGCCCGTCCGCCGAACCTTAAACTGGTGATCAGGACTGTCCGCCACTGATCTGCTCCGGATTTGGATTCGTCTTTGACTTCAGCCACAAAAGGCGTCAGGTCAACATAGTAGGTATGGGCATAGTCTTCTCTGGCCATCCACTGCAGGTGGGGCAGAACAGCCTGAGGGATGAAGGCCCACTGTTCCTGACCGTCGGCGCCGACATAGCCGTTTTTGCCCATGGAGAAATCCACGTGCTTGCCTAAATTGAGAGCGTGGAGCATGCCGTCATTGGCCCCGACAACAGCTAAGTTCTTCCGGTCGGCGTATTTCAGGCGGTACTGGCCGTAAGAGGGGTCATTGTACATGACGTCGTAGCCGGAGAAAGGCGGCCCGACAATAATGGGCTGGGCGTTGATGACGTCACCTAAACGGCAGGTGATGATCGAACCCTTCCCGACTGCCCAGGGCGCCATGGTCTGCCTGGACCGGTAACTGGTCTGATCCCAGCCTAAAGTGTACTCAATCAGCTTGGTGGCCTCGGCCGCGCTGGGAGTCAGCAGGTGCGGGGACAAAGCAGCGGCCTTATTGGGCAGGAACTGGGTACTGGCGCCCATGGCCAGGGGCAGGGAGCCGCTGACTTCATTATGGTAGAAGTAAACTTTCCGGCCGCTGAGCAGCTGGTCTTTGGTTTTGTACTGGGAAAGATTCTGGGCCAGATTCCAGACGGTCGAGATGCTTTCCAGAGAATAGAAGGCGCTGCGGGCATAGTCAACCGTATTGGAGCCGTCAACATCCGGGAATATCTGGACAATGGATTTCAGATCCGATTTGTCCCGGACATCCTGGCAGGCTTTGGCCTCAGATGAGTTCTTCAAAGTCTTGCAGTTAACAAATTCCACTATCCAGTCGCCTTTGGCGTTGCCGCCTCTGGTGGAACCGGCCGAATCGGTCGTGCCGCAGTCTAAATCGAGCACCCCGTTACGGTTGGTGTCCTCGCGGAGGTTGCCGAAAGGATCGACAAACAGGGCGTAAGTCCCGCCGATCCATTTGACCTCATTGGTGCCGGCTGCGGCGTTATAAGGATTGTGGACGGTCTGGTAATAAGTCCTGATGGCAATGCCGCCGCCCATGATGGAGTTAATGGAAGCGGAGGAGGAGGTGCCCACAGTCAGGGTGGACATAATCTTTTCAAAAGCCTCAACCAGTCTGGATTTCAGCTGAGACAGGTTTTGAGCGTAGAAGTAGTTGTCCGGAATGCCGTCGCCGTTGGGGGCCGGAGTGGAGTCCCATTCTTCCTTCTGGGGAATGCCGTCGCGGTTAATGTCATTGAAGCCGCCGTATTTGGCTGCCAGGAACAAAGGATTGGGCAGATACGTCGGCGGATCGAGCGGCACCGAGACTGGCGGGAACCGGAAAAATCTGGTCGAAGTCAGAGGCAGACGGGCGCTGCCGCAGCTGGGGACTGCGTCGGCGTGGATTTTAACGTCAAAATCGGTTAAAAATCCGGGCATTTGCAGATTAGCCGGCTTATTGTTTCTGAAAAATCTGCCGTCCCGGTCGGCAGCCGTAAAGTTCATGGGCTGGGTCGAAATCATCCCGGCCCGGAAACAGGTCGGCGGAGTATTCAGCTCATGGGCGATGGTCATCAGGCCCCGGTCTTTTCTGGCTGTCGTGGCTCCGTCTTTAAGCCAGTAGGAACTGCCGCCCATATAGTTATGCTCGTTCTGGATCTCCAGATACGTGCCGTTGGCCACTCCCAGCTGGCGCTGGGGGTCCTCTTCCTTGGACTTGGCGTAGTTATAGCCGCCGTGCATATAGTAGCCGATATTCATGGCCCGGTCGCGGTCAGAGCCGTCAATATCCTCATACAGGGAGTAAACGAACACGGCCACGCCTACGGCTTTGTCAATGTCCTGAGGTTTGCTGACTTTTTTGTATATTTTGCCGGGCTCGCCTATGTAGCCGTAAACGTCCATGACCTCCTCATAGCCGATATCCTTGAACGGGCGGTCAATGAACAGGCTGGCGCTTTCGCTGGCTACTAAATCAACATTTGTGTCCGAGTTGCCGTACTTGTAGCCCGAGGCCCCCGGCAGAAGCCTCATGGCGTTCTGACGGTTCGTGTTGCTCAGCTCGCCGTACCAGGACTGGGCGTAGGATTCCATCAGAGCCGGATCAGGGTCAATATCGGAAGACAGGATTCCGGTGCCGAGCATTAAAATGCCAGGCAGCTCACTCCAGTAGCTGGGTTCGTAAGCCGCCACGTCATAATATTTGGGCCGCTCGCTGGATAAAATATAATTGGGCCGCATGGCCGGATCCCAGTTGCGGTACACAAATTCCCGCCGCCTTTTAACCGGAGCCCCGGCGTAGCGGCCGTCTTTAAAATCCAGGAGGATTTTTTTGGCCACATCGCGCTCCGCTTTGCCGCCCCAACCGTTGACGTTGTCCCGCTTGGACTTTAAGTTCGAGTCAACAGCGTAGCCGTATTTAGCCGTGTACTTGACCTGATCTAAAAACTTTCTGACTGCTGCGCGTTCAGTGCCGTGGGAGGGATAGCCGCTCGTCGTGCCCCTGTCCCCGTACCTCTGGCTCTGGTACAGAGCCGCGCCGCAATACTCCGTAGCCTCGCACTCCCGGATCAGATCGAAGTAATATCGGACCGGAGCGTCCAGCTGGTAGTCGTCGCCCTCTCCCTCCAGACGGGAGGAAAAGCCGGCGAAAACGGCCCCGCTGTAAACCCGGCCGTTATCGTCGGAACGCCACTGAATGACATTGGTGGCAAAAGGTCCGACATAGCTTATGCCGGTCGGGGAATTGTCCGCTGTTTTGCAGTAAGTCGCATCCCCTTCCCCGTTGTTGCCGCAGGGATACTGGATGGCCATGGCCACGGGGCTGATGGAGATGACCCGGTTTTTGGATTCCAGGTTTATTTCCGGGAAAATAGTAGGCAGAGCCACTACGTATGTCTGAACATTGTTCAGGCCGCCGGAAAAGGTGTGGGTGTTGCCGTAATAAGCGGCCGCAGCCACACTGTAAGTGCCGTAAGTCTGGGGAGCCGAAGGGCAGATGCCCCGGACATCGGCCAGGGAGCTTAAGACCCTGGGTACGCAGAGGTTGGTGTCGCCGCTGGCCGGAGGCTGCCGGGACGTGGAGCCTACTGTCTCGGCCCCGGCCGCGCCGGTGTTGGTGTTGGCGATGTAGAACTCTTTGCCGGCTAAACCTTCCAGCTCGGTTATAACATTTAAATAATGAGCCATGTTGAAGGTTTTGCCCAGACCCTTGGCGTCATGGAACCGGTCGGCGTCCGGAAAATTAAGGCTCAGGGCCGGGGCCACGTCGCCGCCGGACCGCATGCCGTGAGGGGAGCCGGGCAGCATATCGCCGTCATGGCTGGTGGTGATGTCGCTTAAAAGAAGAATGACCGGCTTCAAGCAGTCGCCGGAGTCCACAGCCAGAGGCGAACGCCAGGCGTCAAACCCGCTGGCTCCCAGCCGGGGCAGAGTCACGCTTTCGGAATTCTGCAGAGTGGCAGGCCAGGAAGAGTAGCTTGACTTGCTGTCCTTGGCGAAATAAAGAAGTCCCTGATAGAGCATTTCACCTATGGGATTGCCGAAGTTGCTTTCGTAAGGATCCCGCCAGCCTTTGCCGGCGCTCTGAGCGACAGTGTCTATGACCGGAAGGCCGTTTTTCGGTTTTTCTTTCCAGGGGGCTAAGGCCGGTTTGGTGGCCTGAGCGATGTTGTCCAGCATCTTGAAAATATTATTGGTGCTGTCGCCTTTGAATGTGCCGTCGGCATTGATGTGGTTTCTGATGGAGGTTACATTCTGCCTCAGCCAGCCGGCGTCCCAGCGGTTAACATTATTAAAGGCTCCGGTTATTAAACCGAAAAGAGCCTGATCCAATTTGGTGTATTTCTGAAGAACGCCGACCGGCTTGTAATTGGCCCCGTAACGCTCGCAGTAATCCCCGGCCTCAATTAAGGCGGACTGCTCTATTTCCGCCTGAGAAGCCGGCACCCGGCCTTTGTACCTGGCCTTATCCGTCCGGCCCAGAATATGGCCGTAATACAGATCCCAGGCCTGCTTCTGGGTCAGAGGCTTGCAGGCCTCGACCACTAATTCCAGTTCAGCTACCTTATAGGAGTCAGCAAAGGAGTTTAAGACGTAATCGACCGGCGTATACTGGGCCCGGTCCCGCGAAGGATAGAAAGCGTTATATGACCTGAAGCCCTCGTGGTTCAAGACATCTTCTTTCTGCCGCATGAACCAGACATTGTCGATAACGTACAGATGATTGTCGACCCGGCCGTAAACGTGAAGCCGGCGGTACTTCCCGCCCCACCGGTCGGGATCGACGGGGGTGTATTTAAGAGAATCGTAATAAGGAGAGCCCTCATTATAGTCCAGCCAGAAATACTTGGTAAAATCATCGTAAGCCCAGACCCCGGCGTTTTCCGGCAGCCAGTGAGCGGTCAGGTAAGTCGAGGTGGCGGTGTCTATAACTCTTTTGCCGCCGTATAAGACCTGCCTTATAACATCAAGCCGGGAACTGGAAATCCAGTTGAGCCAGTTGCCGCTCCAAATCAGGTTATTGGAATCTAAATGGACACCGCTCCCTGGGTCCCTTCTTTGGGGACAAATGCCTGTTTTGGATCTGGGGGCCCGGTAACCGGGCCGGGCGTTTTCGCCGTTTTTATAGCCGTTTATGATTTCGGTCGGCAGACGGGTTTGATCCGGGTAAGGTCCGGTCCCGTCTTCAAAGTCGGGAATGGAGGCGCCGACCCGGATGAAATGGCCGCGCTTGGTGAAATCGTAACCGTCTTTGGCTGTCCAATCCGTGACACCCTTAACATAGGCATAGCAGGAATAGGGGTCAAAGATGCCCGTATACTCTATGCTGGGATTAAAGCCGATATCCATCCGGCCGTCCCCGTCGTGGTCAGCCGGAGCGGCGTAAGCCGGCGCGTACATCTTGATGTCTTTACTTAAGATCATCAAAATGGCCGGTTTTGTCCCGCCAATCATCAAAGGCGGAGCCACATAATAGTCAGCTGGGTCCGGAGAAATAGCCCTGGCCATAGCCGGACACAGAAAAACGACTAAAAGCGATAAGATTAAGGCGAACCGATGATTTTTCGTCATTTTTTATCACCACTGTATTAAAACGATAAGTATTGTATAAATTTATTGGAGCCAATCAGCTCCAGAAAACACTAATTTATGTCAGCTAAATTTAAAAACCAAGTAAACATCAAGTCAAAATCCATCCTCCTCTGACAAAATTTAATCCGGAACCACTCCGGTTCTTTAAACCGCCTGTAAAAATAAATCCTCTGAGGCTAAAATCAACCTCTGGCCTGATTTTTAGCCCTGTCTTCAGACCGGAAAACGCCAGGCGGCCATAAATACAACCCGGCCCGTTTTATTGCACGCAAGAATTATGCCAGCCTTAGCTTTTTGCAAAGAAAAACCTCAGGTCCGGCCGGATTTTACCTGCTTTATTCACCAATTAGGCCGCTTTAGCCGGCATCTTCCCATCAGCCCCTGCCGGCCCGCCAAAAAAATGAATTTTTGGTTCTTGTATATTGCGGTCTAAAATATTACCCACAATATCCGGTGTATCCAAATTCACCGGAAAAACTTTATCGTCTCCTTTTACCGCGAATTGACAACTAATTTCGGTCAGTTATTTTAAAAATCAGGAGGCTTGCTGAATTTAATAAAGTTACCAAAATTAAACAAGACATATTTTTGTCAAATTTTGGTTAACCAAAATTAGCCAAGAGTTTCTCTTGTGAAATGTCTAAAAAAACAGCCTATAGATTAATAAAGACATATGATTATTCACTTGAAAACTACGACAGCACTATTAAATATTTTTTTAGCATAGTAAATATCTTATATATATTAACTATAAGCTTGTTATAATTTTAATTATAGTATTAAAATTTAATTAAGATAGATACAAACATCTAAATTAAAGTATTTAATAAGAAATCAGGAATTTTCCGGCTGACGGGTAAAAACTACCCGAAACAGGACATTTCTACTCATAGCTTTGGCAAGTCTACATGACCGGCTTGGGTCAACGGGGGACGGCTTTTATCCAGATTCAGGAGACAGCAACGGTGACTGCGTCTGGCAGCAGGGTGATGGGAGCCATGGGATCGGACACCAGTTCTTCGGCCATACTTAAGGCCCCGGTCAGACTTTCGGCCGGAGTCATCCGCAGATCCCTTATGATTTGATCCGGGGCTCCGGTCACCATAATAACCCGCCGCCGGACTAAAATGGAGGCGGTCAGCTGAATGACCCACTGATCTTCAATGGTCTCCTCCCGGCCGCGTTTTTCAATATCTTCCAGTAAGGCGGTTAAAGAAGGGGCCTTTTGGAAATTTTTTAAAAAAGACTCCGAGCCGCAGCCGTCACGGCACTCGTTGACAGCTATGATTACTCCGTTCGGGGCGCAGGTTAAATCGGCGGTCATAATGGATTTAGTGGACTGATAGACGTTTTGGTCAAGAGGATAGCCGCCGTTGGAAGCAATGACAATGGGCGACGGGGCTGCCTTAACCCGGCAGCGTTCCAAAACCAGCCGGCAACCGGCCAGATGGGCCTGTTCCATGTCCCCGGCCACAGCTTCCAGGATCTGCTTGTCAGCCGTTAAAGTAACATTTAGGATAAAGGCCAGTTTAGCCGTTCTGGCCGCCTGAATCATGTCTGTCTGAAAAGGATTGCCTTCTAAAGAACCGGGCCGGGCTTTGGGGTGGACAGTAAACTCGGCGTTATGACTGGCCAGAACCGTTTTTAAGGCGGCAATGCCAGGCAGAACAGACTTGCGGCCGCCGCTGAAGCCGGCAAACTGGTGTGGCTCAATAAACCCGTCAGCCACTAAAAGATCAGCCTCGGCCGCCAGACGGTTAATAATAAGCTCTCCCCCCGAAGGCAGACGGCCCAGAGAAACGAGATTGGATCCGTCTTGCGGGTCATGGTTTATGATATTTTCGGCCTCATAAAAAGCCGGCCCGAATTTGGCCTTCATCTCCCGGGGCGTGGAGCCCCGGTGACAGCCCGCAGCTATCAAAACAGTAATTTTAGCCCCGGGCGAACCCCGGCGGATCTGTTCCAGCATAGGCGGCAAAGTCAGGCAGCTGGGTACTGGCCTGGTGTGGTCGCTGGTCAGAACGACCACGTTTTTTTTACCTGCCGCCAGTTCGGCCAATGTTTTGGAGCCTATGGGATTGGCCAGAGCCCGGTTAATGATATCGGCGGCCGGGCCGGAGGGAGCAGGGCCGGGCCGGGGAATAAGGCGCGTCACCCGGCGCTCGGGTTTTACATAGCAGACCGCCTCCCCGGTCCCGTAAGGCAGTCTCAATAACCTGGCTGAAGGAACCATGGTCAAATCTCTTCCAGCTTTTTCAGACCGAATTTACCGGCCAGGCCGGCCAGATATTCTTGTGTTGTCTTATCCAAAAAGACACCTTCGGCCAGAGCTTTCTGTCTGGCTTCGGCTTCCTTTTCCCCGTGAATGTAGATCCTGTCCCGGCCGGCCGCCTTTTCGCTTCTCCGGATGGTCTCCAGAATAGAACCGATATGCGCTTTAAGCCTCTCAGGGTTTCCGAAGAGATCCATTCTCATGGCGCTGAAAAAATGGGTAATGCCGCCGGGTCCGCCGGCCGGATATGTAGCCAGGCTGCTGGCCCCCAAAGACAGGCCGGAGCACAAAAGTTCAATTAAAAGCCCCAGCCCGAAGCCTTTATGCCCCCCGGACTCCTCCCCCGCTCCGCCAATATACAGGTGGCCGCCTAAAAACGTCTGGTAGAACGTCTTCTCAAAGCTGGTTGCATCGTAAGCCTCCTGCCCGGTTTCGTCCACAACCCAGCCGGTGGGCATGGGTTTTCGGCGGCGGTCATAGAGTTCCACTTTACCGTGGGAAACGGTCGTGGTGGCCATGTCCAGCATGAAGATCTTCCCGTTGGCCTCCGGAATGGCCGCAGCTACGGGATTAGTGCCCAGAATACGGCGGATCCCGAACGTTGGCACTCCGGCAATGTAAGTATTGGTGAAGGCCAGGCCGATCAGATCTTTCTGGGCCATAAGTTCGGCCCAATAGCCGGCAATGCCGTAATGATTGGAATTCCGGACCGCGCAGTGACCGGCCCCGGATTTAAGGGCCAGCTCAATTGTCCTCTGGACACACCAATCGGCCGCGAAGCAGCCGACCCCGCCCCGGGCATCGACCACCAAAGAGACCGGGGTCTGCCAGACTATCTCCGGCATCCGGCCGGGCCGGCAGTGGCCCTGATCCAAGTTGGCCCGGTAAAAAGCCAAACGGGAGACACCGTGGGAAGGAATGCCCCTGGCATCGGCCTCAGTCAGAAGCCTGGCCGTAATCTTGGCTTCGGCTTCATTATAGCCGTAACCGGCCAGAAGTATTTCCTCAGTCAGCCGAAGGAGGCTGAGGTAGGCAATTTTGCCGCTCATTTCTAAGATCTCCTTCAGTCTCTACTCAGCGCCGGCTGAGGCGGCCGCCAGGGGCGGACTTTTGGCTCCGGATTCTTCCGGAAAAAGCTCCCCGGCCGGTTCCTTGGCCACCAGGGCGAAAACCACCATAATCGCACCGCAGACCAGCCATTCCAGATAAATAAGTTCCGGTACGATCCGGACCTTGGGGCAGAACGTCCACAAGATCCAGAGGATTAAAGAAGCCAGAACAACCCAGAAGCCTGATTCCCGGCGGTTGATTTTGGGGCAGTAGATCCCGGCCAGCAAAATAAAAGTAAAAGAAGTTGTCAAAGCCAGAGCCGTAGTAATGGTCCTTAAAATGCCAACGACCGTCAGGGCCAGAGCAAAGGACAGCAGGCTGACCAGCAAGACCGTCAGCCTGGAGACCACCATCTCGGCCGCGCCCTCCAGGGGTTTAGTCCGGATTTTTTTGACCACATCCTCCACAATCAAAGTTGAACAGCCCATTAAAAGCCCCACAGCAGTGGATATGTCGGCAGCCCACAGGGAGGCCAGAAAGAGACCGCCAATGACAGGAGACAGGGTTGTTACCAGAGTCGGCAGGGCCAGAGAGGCTCTCTCCAAACCCGGATAATTGGCCGCCGCTAAAAGTCCGAACACAGCGCACAGAAAACCGGCCGGCAGAATTATAATTCCGCCCCATAAAAATCCTCGCCGGGCTGTTTTTTCATCTCTGGAGGCAAAGCAGATTTGGGAGACGGCCTGGGTAGTCACGGCCATGGTGACCATAACAGCCACAAAGCCGCAAACCGTGGCCAGACCCATGCCGCTGACAAGATCAAAACCGGGGCCGAAGGGAGGCAGCTTGGCGATCAGAGTCTCCATTCCTCCGAAGTGGCCGATGCTGGCGGTTAAGGCCGCAATTATGCCCACGTAGATGGCTACGACATTTATTAAATTGGTCAGTCCGCTGGCCCAGTAGCCGCCGAAAAGAGTAATAATGATAAAAACAGCCGCCGAGGCCATCATGCCCTGATTGAAAGTAAAAATATCCGGCAAAAGAGCGGTCAGAATGGCCCCGCCGGCCACATACTGAAGGGCCGTAATACTTATCATGACCAAAAGCTGACAGATAACGCTCAAAAAACGGGTCTTCGGTCCGAACAACATCCCCATGATCTGGGGAATAGTTTTGACCGGTAAGCGGCGCAGATGACTGGCCACAAAAAGACCGACAAAAATACCGCCCAGACCCCAGGCCGCGTTGTACCAGCCGGCCGAAAAACCCTGCGTATAAGCCCGTTCGGCCACCCCCACCGTGGAGGCCCCGCCGACCGCCAGCCCCACCAGCATGACGGTCACTAAACTGGCCGGCAAGTTCCGGCCGGCCAGAAGATAGTTTAAGGCTTTGTTGGTTGTGCCTTTTTTAATAAAAACTGATGACCTCCATGATATAACCAGCAGGATTATTACGTAGGCGATCAAAATGATTAATTGGGTGCTCAAAAGAATTCTCCTAACACAATAAAGGGACCAAAAATCTATTAACTTACAGCAGAAGTATTTTTATTAAAGACAAAGTCTCCTCCCCGGTCAGGCCCGTAATCAAGGCTATAAAAAATGACAGAACCGCCGGAGCGGTCCAAGCCGGAAATTTTTCCCAATATAGCATATCGGCCTTATTTTGTTGACGATGAGCTGATGGCTGATGGCCCCTGACCTAAGCTGTCTGAAAAAGTCAAACCCCTTATTTTTTAATTTTAAAAATTCCTTCCGGAATAATAAAACAATCTTGAAACCATGCTCTTGGGGCAGTATTATCAAAATAAATGGCTGTGAGCCATTTAAAAAGACCCTGTTTAACAATATCTAATTCTGGCAGGCCCCGTCTGAAGACCGGAGTTTTTCAGGCCCCCGCGAATGGCTCTAAGCCACTAAAAATAGCTCATTATTTTAGCCGTGAAAAAATGAAAACCCTCCCGGAGACAGCCATCAATCTGGGTGGTAAAAATAAGTTATATTCAGCCATTTCAGGCTGATTAAAATAATTTTTCCAATATCCTTGACAGATGATTTGTGCTGTACTATTGTATTAATAAATGGCTGTAAGCCTTTTATTATCCGCTGCAATTCAGACAAGCTTTTCAAGTGCATGATTTTTGGCCAGCAGCTCTGTTTTTACCTTAACAAGCGGCTCAAAGCCATTTAAAAGGAGACGACATGTTCGGTGTCAAATTCATGAAGGTAAATCCCTCCACCTACATCATCCACTACCGCAACGGCCGGGTTGTCCGGGAGGGAGCAGGCTTGTCCTTCTTCTACTACGCCCCGTCCAGTTCCCTGGTTTCTTTACCCCTGGGCAGTGAGAGTCTGGACATGATCTTCACTGTGCCGACCAAGGATCATCAGCCCGTCTCGGTCCAGGGCCAGTTGTCGTACCGGATTGTCAGTGTCCACAAGCTGGTCGCTCTGTTAAATTTTACGGTCAACTCCAAAGGGGCCTACGTGTCCGAAGACCCGGAAAAGTTGGGCCAGAATCTTTTAAATCTGGCCCAGAAGACCACCCGCCGGGAACTGGCCGGTTTGCCTCTAAAAGAAGCTTTGCTGGCCTCCGAGCGGATCGCCCAGGCCATTAAGGCCCAATCGGCCGAATCACAGCTGTTAAGCGAACTGGGGCTGGAAATCATTGATGTCTCGGTTCTGGCGGTCAGACCCAACAAAGAAACCGAACGGGCCTTAGAGGCCAAGATGAGGGAGGCTCTGCTGCAGGAAGCCGACGAAGCGGTCTGTCAGCGCCGGAATGCGGCCATTGAGCAGGAAAGGCTCATTAAGGAAAACGAACTCAATACCGAGATCGCCGTGGAGACCAAAAAGCGGGAAATCATGGAAACGCACCTTGAGGCCCAAAAGGCCGAGCAGGCCAAACGGCAGGAGATCGACGAGGCTAAAATTCTGGGCCAGATCGTTTTGGAGAAGAAAAACGAGGAACTGGTGATCACTAAAACGGAAAACGAAAAAAAGATGGCCGAAAGCCGGGCCTTCAGTCTGTCGGCGGTCTTAAAACCCTTGTCCGAGACCGATCCCCGCATTGTCCAGGCTTTAGCCAGCCGGGATATGGATCCGGCTCAGCTTGTGGCCATGTCTTTCCGGGAATTGGCTGAACAGGCTCAAAAAATAGGCCAGCTCAACATCTCTCCGGATCTGCTGAGTCAGCTTCTGGAGCGCTGAAATGCCCCGGCTGACTGAAAATAAAATAGTTCTCATCACCCGCCAGACCCGTCTGGAAGAACTGGCCGCCCGCTACAACACCGTGGACCAGGCCCGTTTCTATGTGGAAAGCCTGGGGGAGGATTTCGGTGACTATCAGCTGGAACACTCTGTTTACCGGAAGGCGGTCAGACGTCTTATAACCGAACTGACCGAACTTGGCCGGGTCCAAAATGTGGACCGGGTCTATTTACCCAACTTTCTTTTCGGGCCCGAGGATACGGTGGTGGTGACCGGCCAGGACGGCCTGGTGGCCAACACCCTGAAATACTTAAATGAACAGCCGGTGGTGGCCGTTAACCCCGATCCTGACCGCTGGGACGGAGTCCTTCTGCCCTTTAAAGTCAATCAGGCCGCCCAAGTAGTCAAAAGAGTCTTCAAAAAGCAGGTTGATTATAAAAAGATCACCATGGCCATGGCCCAGCTGCCCGGCGGGGCCAAAATATACGCCGTCAATGATCTTTTTATTGGTCCTAAAACCCACACCTCTGCCCGGTATATTCTGAAGGCCGGCCAAAATTCCGAAACCCAGAGTTCCAGCGGGATAATAGTCTCGACCGGCCTGGGTTCAACCGGCTGGCTGGCCAGTATTTTAGCCGGCGCCCGAGGGGTGGCCCGGCTGTCCAGCGCCCTTTGGCCTGGCCGGCAGGAGACCTCTGAAGACGGCCTGACCGACCAGCCGGATACGGAGAGCAGCCAGTTTGACTGGTCGGCCAACTATCTGTTTTACAGTGTCCGCGAGCCCTTCCCCAGCCGGACGACCGGCACGAAAATGTCTTTTGGCCGAGTGGATATGGGGAATCCTCTTTCAGTTACATCTCTGATGTCCTCTCCCGGGGTCATTTTCAGTGACGGCCTGGAAGAAGACTTCTGGGAATTTTCCTCCGGCCAGAAAGCGGTTATCCAAGTGGCTGATAAAAAGGGCAAACTGGTTATGTAAATCAGAGATCTAAAAAATAAAGCCGCCATTCTTTGGCCCCCAAATGCCGGCAGCGGGCTTGAGCTGAAAATTACTTAGCTTTGCCGGCCTTTAAGGAGAGTAATGTGCCCCACACTCTGAGCGAAGAGGCGTTTTTACGGAACTATGACCCTGCAATTTACAGAAGGCCTAACTGTACGGTGGATACCGTCATCTTTACGGTCATAAACTCGGAGCTATCCGTTTTAATCAACAAACGCCAGGCTTACCCGTTTAAAGGCTGCTGGGCCCTGGTAGGGGGATTTGTGGATTTAGATCAGGACAAAAATTTAGAGGATACGGCCAGAAGGAAACTGTTTGAAAAAACGGCAGTCAAAACCCCCTATCTGGAACAGTACGCCACCATAGGCAACGCCTGGCGGGATCCCAGAGGCTGGTCCATAACCACGGTCTATTTTGCTCTCATTGCCGCCGGTGAACTGGAACTGGGGGAACCCAAGGAAGCCTGGCCGACCCGATGGGCTAAAATCGAAAAGGCCGGCATCGGCGAGAATCTGGCCTTTGACCACGACCTGCTTTTGGCCGGCTGTCTTAAACGCCTAAGGGACAAAGCCCAATACACCTCCCTGCCGATCCATCTTTTAAACGGCTCTTTTTCCCTGGGGGAACTCCAGAAAGTTTACGAGATTGTTTTGGACAAGCCTTTGGAGGGTAAATCATTTCGCCGCCGGTTACTCTCCGCCGGCATTCTGGAGCCGACCGGCGATTTCAGCTATGAATCAAAAAGACCGGCCAGGCTGTACAGGTACAGAAAAGAGCCGGGGCCTCATGTGTTCATGCGCAATCTGGGGGGCTCAAGCCGGGGCGGCAAGGATATTTAAGCTGAAGATGAGACCAACCTGCTCTCTTAAGTTTGGCTGACAGCATTTGATTCGGCTAACTGGAGGCTTTGGGAGGAAAATAATTACAGGGAGGCTGTAAAATTAGATGACGCTCACAGAGGGACGGACTTGTTTCAGAAACAACAGAGACGTTTCAGTTCAGGAAGACTATTTTTTCCGTCTAAGCCTTATCACCCTCAACCGCCTGATATGGCTTATCCTGGGAGGATGGAACTTGATCTGGTTCCTTATCCGGCTGTTGAGCGGACCCGTGTAATTCCTGACGGTCCAGAACCGCAGTCTTTCCGTTTTTCACAAAGATGCAGGCCCCGAGGTTTCTCTCCGCCGAATCCGCAGCCACAGAAATGAGGATGTGGTTTTGAAGGCTCCTCCGCTGTCAAGTTTTCTGAACTGGTTCATCCCGTCAGGGCGGCCTGACTGCCGACGGAGTATCCCAACAAGGATGAAAGCCCAACTCAATGCTATCTCAGCGGCCGCCGAACATGACCAAGAATAATTAAACCGCCGCCCGCCTATTCTCCAAACAGCCGGATACAACCCGTGAGGCCTTTCAGTATCGTATAGCGCAACCAAACGATTGGAGGCGGGCATATGACAGCCATACGGCAAATGACGATGGAGAAAACGCTGCGCCAAAAACCTAATCAATAAATCCACCTGGACTGCGTGTTCGCCAACCAAAAGCCCAGCCAAAAAATAATTACCATCTTATTGGGATGACAGCAATTCCGCCGCCTTCAATTCTTCCAGCAAGTCTTCTTTATGGAGGCTCAGGGAGTCCAGGGTTATCTTGGTAGCAAAATCGACCGGAGCTTCAATATTTACAGAGGCTGTAACGTCAGCCAATTCCGCCAATTGTTCTTTTATGATCTCTACGGAGCGGGGTATTTGCCGCTGGCTATTCATCGCATTTCTCCTGACCGCCTGAAAAATCCGCACACCCGGTGTTGCAAAATTAACCTGAAAAAAGACAAAACCTTTAGATTGACCGCTACAAGCCTGAATAAGTCAAGCCAATTACCGCGATTATTATGGAGATACACGACACGAAAGCTGCTCCTTTTCAACCGTGCCTTAGGCAGGCGCCGATCAAAAGGAGGTTTTTGGCAATCCTCTTTCCTCTGCAAAAAATCTTCCAGTTGTTTTGCGTATGGAGAGCTGTTTAAACCGTTGGCCTAAACCCAGACGGTCACCACAACACCATCTGGCTTTTCTTTAACTTCGGCCTAAGAGCCGTCTATCCGCTGTTCTGAAGGAACCAGAGTTTGAGTCGCGGGCCTGAAGCGTCCAAATTTATCAAAGGCCGCTGGCCGGGCGGAGGTGCCGGGAGTTTCACCAGTGAACTGTCCGGTTAACCGGCGGTTATCGGATGAATTCCCAACGGCCAAACCGCGACAGGATTTTTGAAAACAGCCTTAAATTCGAGCGCTGTTACTGCTCGCCCATTCACATCAATCGTCTTAGTCGTGGCGTTACCGAAAAGGCCGGCGTCTTTCACTGCCGTTCTAAAGCGGCCATGAAACGGCAGACTCAAGCTTTTTTCCCTTTAGGGCGAGTTGACATCGGCCAATATTTAACTTGCTGCCATACTCAAAAAGCCCTTGAGACTTCCAAGGGCTTTTTGTTTGGTCCTCAATAAAGGGGTTTAGCCGCCCGATTTTACCTTACAGCTGCCGATTAATGGTCCCTTCCCAGGTGCTGACCCGGGCCTCCTGGGATTCTTCAGGGGAAATCCACTTGGTGGTGACGGTCTTAACCTGAGTATAGAACCGCAGACCGTCCCGGCCCAGGCAATGGAGATCACCGTAGAAAGACCTTTTGTGCCCGGAGAACGGGAAAAAGCCCAGGGGTACGGGAATACCGACATTGATACCGACCATACCGCCGTGGGTCCGGCGGGAAAACTCCCGGCCGTAGTGCCCCGAGGCAGTGAATATGGAAGAGCCGTTGGCAAAGGGGTTGGCGTTCATAATTGACAAGCCGTGTTCAAAATCCCGGCAGCGCTTGATGCACAGGACCGGCCCAAAGATCTCCACGTCGCCTACAGTCATGCCCGGCTGGACTTTATCCAGGATGGTCGGACCGACAAAATAGCCGTTCTCGCAGCCTTTGGGTTTGACGCCCCGGCCGTCTAAAACCAGTTCCGCTCCTTCTTCCAGGCCTTTAGCAATCCACTTTTCCACCGATTCCTTCTGACCGGAGCTGACCAGGGGACCTAACTGGGTGGCCGGGTCATAGGCGGCCCCGACGACCAGCTTTTCGGCCAGTTTTTTGACAATTTTGACCAGCTCATCGGCCACCGACTCCTGAACGACCACCACCGGCAATGCCATACATCTCTGCCCGGCGCAGCCGAAAGAAGAATTGATAATCCGGTTGGCCGTCCACTCCAGAGGAGCATCCTCTAAAACCATGGCATGATTTTTAGCCTCAACCAGAGCCTGGACCCTTTTACCGGCCGCAGCAGCGGCGGCGTAGACCTTAACCCCCACCGACTCGGAACCGACAAAGGAGATCCCGTTGACCTGGGGGTGAACTAAAAGAGCAGAAAGTTCTTCCCGGCTGCAGGTGACCAGATTGACCACCCCTTTGGGCAGGCCGGCCTCAATTAAAATTTCCAAAAGGCGCATAGCGGACTGAGGCACCATGGAGGCCGCTTTCAGGACAATGCAATTGCCAGAGGTGATGCAGACCGGGGTAAACCAGCCAAAAGGAATCATAGCCGGAAAGTTATAGGGGGCCACTCCAACAAAAACTCCGACCGGCTCACGGTAGAGGTTGATATCGTGGCCTCTGGTGGCCTCCATCAGGGCATATCCCTGGAGTTCCAAAGGAGCGCCCAAAGACAGCTCGCAGGCCTCAATGACTTTAACTATATCGCCCTTGGATTCCTCGAAATTTTTACCCATTTCAGTGGCCACCAAGGTAGCCAGTTCGTCAAAACGCTGGTTGACCAGTTCGCGGAACTTAAAAATAATCTGGGTTCGGGCGGCCACCGGCCTTCCTGACCAGTCGGGGAAAGCGGCCCGGGCGGCTAAAACCGCCGACTCCACCTCTTCTTTTGTACAGACAGGGGCCCGGGCTATTTCCACTCCCAGGCTGGGGTTCATGACCGGAGTATATTTTCCGGAAACTGAATCTTTCCATTCGTTATTGACGCAGTATTTGAGGGTCTTAACTGACATATGCTGGACTCCTGACCAGGTAGGGTGCCTTTAAAGGGCCGCAAAATAAAGTTGGATGATTTCCTCTTTGGTTGCCACTTTCGGGTTATTGCCCGGGCTGCCGCTTTTGATGGCGTCCTCGGCCATCTTGGCCACAACCGGTTCAAGCTTCTCCCGACTGACCCCTAAGGCGGTCAAAGTGGGAACATCCAGACAGCTGATGATCTCCCGGACCTTGCCGGCTCCGCTTCTGGCCGTCTTTTCGTCACTGCCTAAATCCGCCAGCCCCATGGCTACGGCTACCTGAGCATAACGCCGGTAATCTCCGGGCAGAGAAAAATCCATGACCACTCCCAAAAGGGCGGCATTGGAGACTCCGTGAGCCACATGAAACAATGCCCCAACCGGCCGGGACATCCCGTGAACGAGAGCCACCGACGAGTTGGAGAAAGCCATGCCGGCCTGGAGGGCTCCCAACATGGTTTTTGAGCGGGCTTCCAAATTCTTCGGCTCCGCATAAGCCACAGGGAGGTTTTGAGAGATAAGCTCAATGGCGCTTAAAGCCAGAATATCAGTCATGGGCTGGGCCTTAACCGAGACGTAAGCCTCAATGGCATGGGTTAAGGCGTCAAGCCCTGTAGCCGCCGTCAATCCTTTGGGCATACCCAAAGTTAAAAGTGGGTCAACCAGAGCCACTTTGGGCATGATCCTCGGGCTGGAGATAAGCATCTTGACGTCGGTTTCAGTATCAGTGATGATGGTCACCCCAGTGGCTTCGCTGCCAGTCCCGGCAGTAGTCGGAATGGCGATGAGCGGCAGTCCGTCCAAAGCGAACTTGTCGGCACCCATATAGTCCTGGATGCGTCCGGGATTGACCTTCATGGCTCCGACCGCCTTGGCAACATCCAAGGGGCTCCCTCCGCCAAAAGCGACGATAACCTCAGCTCCGGAAGAGGCCAGTTTTTCCAGACCCTCGGCCACATGAGCCAGGGTCGGCTCGGAATTGACTCCCTGGTAAATCTCCCAGCCCAGACCCTCTGCTTTTAAAGATTCTGTTATTGTATTAATCGCTCCCGAGGAAACCAGAAAATCATCGGTTATGATCAGAGCCTTTAAGGCTCCAAACCGTTTGGCTTCAGCTCCTACCCGGCGAGCGGCTTCCGGTCCGAAGCTGATGCTGGGAGGGAATCTCAGCAAGTTAACAGTCATAGCTAGCCTCGCTAAATCCCAAAGGACCGGAGATAAGAAAATTAACAGCCCTAAATTCCGGTATTTCTTTGGGTGGGTTAAGGTAAATTATACCTAAGGGTGTTCGTTTAGAAAAAATACTTAAACAGAATAAGTGGGTTTAAAATTTTATATTTACTTGTTACTGTAACTTTTCAATCATACCCAAGGCTTATGGGCTTGTCAACATAAAAGTTCGCCTGTAGCGGAGTCAAAAAGTTAGAGCTTACGCCTAATCTTTAGCTGTAAACAAAACAAAGTCCGTCGCATAACATTTACGTTCAAAAATAGAAATCATCAGAATATTTATTTTTGGCTGATAACTTATTTAAAGGGACTCTAAAACTCATTGTATTTTATTTTCAAATCAAAATCTGCCTGGTCTGACTTTCAATTTTCACCGAATGAAGTTTGACAAGAATGCCTAGTTCCCTGCAGCCTCTAATTTGAGGGATAAAGACAACTACATCTTTGTATAGAAAATTTGAGAAAATTATGCTTTTTTAAGTGTCATTTTAACTTTAGCTTGACAAACATGGGCTAAGTATGATCCGAGTATCTGAGGTTGCAAGTTGCCAGTTTATATTGGAAATCAGATTGTTTCTGGCTTTCTGCCAGCATTACCTCGCGCCTCATTGTTTCCAGGTCAGAAATCAGTCTGTTCAAGCAGCGGTACGTAGCTATTACCGAGAGAAGGACAAAGCTTGATTGAGCCGAATTAATGAAGGACATTCTTGACGTCAAATACCCTGATGCCATGAAGGTCGTATTGGTGACGGACAATCTTAATACTCGTACTACTGCATCGTTTTATGATGATTTTTCGTCTAAAGAAACTCCCGCTTTACTTTAAGGCTGTAAATCCACTATACCCTGAAGCATGGAAATTGGTTAAATATGGCTGAAATAGAATTCTGTACTCTAGCGAGCCAATGATTGAACAGACGGATTCCATACTTGGAAACAATGAGGCGCAAGATTAATACCTGACAGAAAGACAGAAACAACCGGATTTCCAGGATAAGATGGCAATTTATAACTTCAGATGCTCGGGTCAAATTGAGACGTCTTTATCTCTCACAAATTAGAGGTTACATAGTACTAGGCTTGAAGCTTGACTTGATTGAGGTTTAGGTGTTGCGGTTTTTCCCGCTTTGTCGTATAGATCTATGATTTTAAATTTGATTGTTGACCACAAAACTTCAAGATCTAATTTTGCATAATTATGCGCTGCGAAATTTCTCATCGCTTTCATTGCTTTCCAGGGAATATCTGGATGCTTTAATTTAAACTATTCAGAAAGAAGAGCTGAAAGTCCACCAATTTGTAAAACATGCATCGCCACAGCTGGTTTATACGAGCGATCTGACTGTAAAGCTTGAATTTAATCACCAAACCGATTAATAGTATAGCAGATCTCATTGCAATGAAAAATTATATGGTTTGTAATGTTAACATCTCTATTGTCTCTCATATACCACCACCTTTTCTTTGGCGATATACTCCAGGAAATTATCTTCCAGAGAACCGGTTGTTAGCAGATCTATCTTCTTCCCCAAAGCTTCTTCAAGATCACAATAAAGTCCTCCTAACATGAAATAGTTTTGAATTTTTACTCTATCAACTCTAAAGTCAATATCGCTTTCTGAAGCAGCTTCACCGCGTGCGTAAGACCCAAAAAGCTATATCTTTGCTACACCAAAGTGTTTAGCCTCTGGCTCGACAATTTTAACGATATCGGAAATATTACCCCGGCGGATAATTATGATAAAATAGTTTATCCTTTGTTTCTTCATTTTTTATCACACTCTAAGGCTTATGCAATTTAAATAGTCTATTTGTAGTATGGCAAGAAAATTATTATACCGTGGTCATCTGTAAATAATAAGGAGTATTTGATCT
>JAISEL010000153.1 GCA_031264185.1 Deltaproteobacteria bacterium | reverse complement strand
CAACAATAGGAAAACTTGAGAGCGCGCTTGATAACTACTTTGCTCTATACCGACAATCGAATAGCAAATTTGCTACCCTGTGTGACTTCAAGCACAAATATTAATGTCGTTTACTATATATTGCTTTCAAAAAAGGCAAATATTTATTTCTTAATGTTACAATTGCCAAGACCTTTTCTATGGAAACGGCTTATGATGCCGATATATTTTACAAAGCAATTGTTCTGTTGAGAGTTCAGCATCTTTTGCAGAGGAAAGTGAAGTGACCTTCAGACCCCCAGTTTCAGCCGAGTCCGGTTCGAGGGCCGAATGCGTCTCAGCTTGAGCCGGGTATCTGATGCTGCGGCCGGCGGGCAATTTTATCAAGGATACGGTTGTCCCTGCTTTTCTGACAGGCTTCAGCCCCTGGCCTGAGGGGAATCCGAATATGCGGCAGGAATATCTTGTATAGAAGCGGCTAAATCCGTCCTGTTCCGTATCTTAATAATGGTCACGGGCCGTTATTCAGCCAAAGGTTCCTGGTAGCCGGGAAGACACCGCGACGCCGTATTCGGGCATACCGGCCCCGGCTGTCTCCGGTCTGCCTTTGGAGAGGGTTTCCAGCACCGCCTGAGTCCAGCTTATGAGGCTGTAATCAGGCGGCATATGCGGTGTCTGGGCTGTCAGCTCAGTATTTGAAGGAAGCAGCCCCGGTCAGCATTCTTTACTCAGGCCAGCCAAAAAAGAAGCTCCCAGTCGAACAGAACCGGTGTTCCGGCTTATTGACCCGAGGCAGGCGGCCTGAAACACTAAGGCTTTTAAGTCGCTTCTGGCGCTGATTTACAGGTGTCCTCAAAGGAAACATCTCCGAATTTTCTGCTCCGCCAGCCGTTTTTTTCAGCCGGACAAACCAGCAAAAGCATTTTTCATAGCCGGTTGTAGGGTTATTAAATATTTTTAACAGTTATCTGAAATGATACGGTCTTTATGCTGTAATACTTGTTCTAAGTACTGTCTATTATCTTTCCGGCCAGGCTGTCCGGCGTCTGAAAAGAAATATTTTACTGGTTTGCGGGCTGAACCTGGGCGTTCTGCTGCTCTAAGATGGTCTTGGGATCTATTCTCTGCTCTGAAATGGATTTAATTAACCTGGCCGCTTTATCCGGCTGGACCATGGCCAGAATTTTTCCGGCATTGCTGCCGGGCATGGCTGACAATATGGACACGGCCACGGCGTCATCCATGGAGTTGATGAGCTGTCCGGCCTGTTCCGGTTTCATTCCTTTAAAAGCTAAAACCAGATGCTCAACCCGGGCGTCCTTTAGTGCGTCTTCCTCGGTTTTCTGCTGCTGGCGGAGGGCTTTTTGCTCATCTAAGATAGCCTCGTTACGGCTGATGAGGTCTTTTAATTCAGCTATGGATTTTTCGGCCAGGGCTGAACGGCTGTTTGCATTGGCCTCCATTTCTTTGAGGGCTTGTTCCCGGGTATTAAGCTGGGTTTCCCGGCGGGTCAGCTCAAAGGAGCGGCGGGAGATTTCACCGGCTTCCCCGGCCGAAGGATTGGCCGGCGGCGGCGGCAGAGACTGGCCGGGCTGGGCTTGAGCCGGGGTGGGGGTAGCCGGCCGGACCGGAGCTTGAGGGCTCCTTAAATCTTCTTCCCCCGGCGGCAGGGGAATGGAGTTGGCCGCCGGAACGGCGCCGCCCTGGGCAACTGGCAGTGAGGCGGCCTGAGTGTTTAAAAACATAGCCGCTCCGGCCACCAGAGCGTTGGGAGGCAGGGCCGCCGGAGAGGCCGAAACCTGAGCTGCCGTGGCTGCCTGAGCCGTAGACGCTCCGGCCGTCGGCGGTTTCGGCGGCTTCGGCAGTTTGGAGTCAGAACCGGAATTAAGATAAAGACCGGCGATGGCCAGCCGCAGGATTAAAATAACCAGAGCTAAAATAAATAAAAGTCGTATTTTGGAGAAAATCCCTCCGCTCTGGCCGGAAGCGTGGGGTTCGGTCAGAGCGGAATTTCTGGAGTCTGCGGGAACCGGAGGGGAGGCTGGTTTTCTGTCCGAAACTTTGGGCGGGACCGGTTGAGTACTGGTCTTATTCCCGGCCGCTGTCAGAGTGGGAGCGGGTTTGGGTTTTAATCTGGGATTGGGGTTGTTTTTTTTAATTGGCATCGGTCACCCCCGCCTCCTTTAAGTGCCTGACTCGGGCCGCCGTGGCCTGTTCTTCCAGATTATTCTGTTCTTCGTACCTGGCCTCAACTAAAAAGGCCTCTTTTTTCTGGTCTTTGACTTTTTCTATGAGCTGGCGGTCCATGACTGCTCTGGTCAGGGCTTGGCGTTCTTTGGCTTCTTCCCGGCGGCTTAAAATTAAAAGTTCCTCAGCTTTCCGGATGTCCTGACGCAGACGGTTCTGGTAGTCGCTGTAGAGCTTTAAAAGCGGCCCGGTCAGACGTCCCTTCTGGCCGTGTTCGGTCACTTCGGCGGCCATCAGAATTAGGTGTTCATGCATGGACTCAATGCTTTCTTCCAGTTCAGCGATGCTGGCCAGACGTTTAGCCAGCTTCAGAGCAGCCTCTTCTTCTTTCTGGCGGCGGAGGCTGATGAGAAAATCAAGCCTGAACTTGAAGACCGGCATAAAGGCCTCGGGGAATTAAAAATAGTAGTCTAAAATCTTTAAAAACAATTATAATTATATTCACAGGTCCGAAAAAGACAATCCCTATGACAGGGTTAGCAAGATTTAGGCCAGAAAATTTCTTAGATTTATCTCCGAAAATCCGGGATTAAAGTACCGGGAAAAGGCGGTCGTATGAGCCAGAAAGCTCCCCTTCCCAACGGCTATGAAAATAATTATCTCCTTTTAGCGCCCAGACTGGCCCAGGCGGATTTTGGGGAGAAAGCTCTGGCTTTAGGCTTTTCTCCGGCTCCCGGGGGAGTCAAAATTAATTTTCTAGGACGGGAGTATCTGATAGATAAGCAGGGGGTCGAAGCCAGTGACGGACAGCCTTCCCCGGCCAACAACCGCAGTCTGCTCATCCACTATCTCTTCTCCCCTGGCCGGGGCGGCCCTGGGGAGAAATATCTGACTTTATGGCAGGTGCCCGGCTACATAAGAGGCCGGCGGAACCCCGGGGACGACATTTTAAATAAGCCTTTAGTTAGAGCTTTCGGCCAGGATTACGCTCTTTTTAAAAAAGCGGCTCTGACGTTAAACGGCCGGGAACTGGGCCGGGACAAAAGCGGCCGGGAAGAATGGCTTTTCCGGGTTCTGCCGAAAATAGACATGTTAGTCCGCTATTTACCGGCCGATGAGGAGTTCCCGGTCGATATCCAGACCCTGTTTGATGAGCTGGCTCCTACCTACCTGGAGTTTGAGTGTCTGGCTTTTTTAAACGCCGTTTTAAGTCAGACATTAGCCGAGCTGGGCGGCTGCAGGCCCTGAAATTATTGGCCGCCTCTTTCAGCTTCTATTTCGGCCTCAGTGTCTCTAAGCCTCTGGACATTGTCATTGGCCAGGTTGGCTGCCCCCCGGGCCTGATTAATAGGCACCTGGGGCCTCAGCAGCGGACTTTCGGAAAAGGGCGGGGCCGGTTGGAGGACCGAGCCCCCCTGGGTGACGGCCGGAGCAGGTTCGGGCGGAGGAGAGCGGAAAATGAAAACTGCAGCTAAAATTATGATTAAAGCCAATGCCGCTCCGCCTATTGCATAGTACTTCCGGCCGGACGATGACTCAAAATCCGGCTCGTATTCAGCGGCCGGTTTTTGGCCGGTCCGAAAATTATAGCCGCACCGGGCGCAGGTTTCGGCCGGCATAGCCACCGGCTGGCTGCAACCCGGACAGCGGATAGAAGACATTTGAGACATAGGGTTCCTTTCGGTCAGCTAAAAGCCCGGCATAGAGCTTAAACAGTCAGCTCGTCCAAATCAGTTCGTTAAGGCCCGCCAGCCGCCCTGGCGGTCGCTTTGGGCCAGGTAAAAATTCTGCTCCCAGTTGCCGTTGGACAGATTGGGCCGGTAGATTAACGTCCCTTCGGCCGAAGTCTTGGGAAAAACAGCTTTTAAATCCTTCAAATCCCTGGAATTTAAGACCCTGGCCAGCAACTGACCCTGAGCAAATCCTAAGTAAGTCTGGTAATCCAGATTTAAGCCCGGCAGCCCGTATTTGCGGATAACCGTATCATAAGCGGTGGCAATGGATTGTTTGGGCACTAAAATTGAAGAAAAAATCATATTCTCCCACAGGCCGCCTGTCATGTTCGTCAGCTCCTGGCCCGGAGAGTTTAAACTGCTCGTCAGCCATAAAGTTTCCGGGCCCAGTCTGGGTTTAAATGTCCGGACAATGGCGGCCGCCTGACCGGGAGGCAGCCACAGAAAAATCGCTTTGGCCTGACCTATTTGACCGGCCAGAGACAGCCAGTCCCGAAATTCCGGCGGCAGGGCCAGAGGATTTAAGGTCAGCCCGGTCATCTCGGCTGTTGTCCTGGCCAATTGGATTAGATTTCTGGAATCAAGATCATTTAAAGTTATAAATAGAATCTCACTTCGGCCCAGCTTTTTCCGGGTATAGGTCATGAGGGCAATGAGTTCCTGATCTTCAGTCGGAAACAGAAGCAGAGGATTCGGGTCCACCCCGTTTGATAAACTTTTCCGGTTAGACCACGGTCCGTACCACAATATACCCCGGCGCCGAAAAAAATCAGCCGTCAGCTGGGGGAAGGCGTTGGCCGCTCCTCCCACTGCCAGATCCGGTTTTTTCTGATCCATTAAATTAGTGATCCGGTTTAAAAATTCCGGCCGGCTGTCGTCTGATTCCAAACTGAAAAGTTCCACTTCCCGGCCGCCTAAAGCCTGATTGGCGTTTAAAAAAAACAATAACGCCTTCAGTCCGCACAGGGATTCATAGGTAAGGGATTGGGATCCCACCGGAGAGGCCCAGCTGGTCAGGCGCCAGGGCCTTGGGGTATCGTCGGCCAAAACCGGGACCCGGGCGGACAGGAGCACTGTGAGAGTTAAAAAACTGAACCAGACAAAGCAGAAAAATGTACATAAGTATTTGGGCCTTTTGGTCATCAAGGCGAACTCCTTTGCCGGAAGGTCCAGACATCAATATTATATGCCACCTGAAGCGGGAATTAAAGATCTCTTGACTCGGAGGGAGAAAATGTGATAATTAAGACTGTTTTTTAGCCATTTGCCTTCATGTATGTCAATTTTAAAAGTACGGAGTCTAAGCCGGCCAGTACCTAAAGGGTTATCCCGAAGTCAGGAACCGGATCATGGCACAGCCGGGTCCTGAGGAAATCTGAAAAAGAAAAGGAATTAAAAAAACAGCTGATAAATTCAGGCTTGAACAGGCTGTTTTTTTGTTTTTGCCTCATCTTTAACCAGATCTTTAACCAGGCGGCTGGCTGTTTTAATCTCTTAAGCCTGACCGCATAAATGTAATATTAGAATTTTAGTTCTTGATATCATATCTAATTTGACATAAATAATTAATAATTTTTTATGTATATTGAGTTATTATTTTTATTATAAATAGTCTGATGTTGGTTTTATTCGGATAAATAACAGATTTGTGTTTTCAAAAAGTTCATTTAAATCTGGCAAAAAGGCAGTTTTAGGTTTTTAGAAAACTACTGGGCCGGGCTTGAAAAAAATGCTAATCGGCGGGAATAATGGCCCGGGGTTGGGTTTTTCTGGAAAAAACATTAAACCTCTTAAAGTTTAATAGGTCTTGGAATTTAAATTTCAGCTTAACTTCAGCAGGCAAAGATCAAATGTTTTTCAGATGACAGCTTAAAGCCGATAATGGGGCCAAAATAAGGGCTTTTTAATATGTCTGTCTTTTTTATGGCATTTTGACGGAAGTAGTTGTAAAATACCTTCATTATAAAAAAAGGAGCCCCCGCCTTCCGGTTCTTTTTTAGTCAAATGCTTTTCCAGGGCGCTTTTTGGTCAGCCTGAGCGGTCTTGGAAGCAGATTTGAAGGGAATTTTTTTCGGGGATCGTTTCAAGCTTATGACTATTGATGAACTGTATGAGTATATCCGGAATAAATCGGGTCAGGCGGAGTTTGACCAGTCTCTTTCTGCGGTCATTGATCTTAATATTAATGGTAATGGTCCGGAAGCTAAACTCTGGCGGGTTAAGCTTAATAACGGCCGGGCCTGCGTTGATGACTCCGGGCCGGATTCGGCTGAACTGGCCCCAGATGTGGCGGTTTCTCTGGATGAGACGACTCTTCTGAAGATGGCTTTAGGCGAGATGGCCCCGGTCAAAGCTTTTTTGCTGGGCCGAGTTAAAATTAAGGGAGATAAAGGTTTACTTGGGCAGTTAAAATATCTCTGGCCCGAATCTCGAACGTCTGATTGAGGACCGTTCATACATAGGCCGGAAGGACTTTTTTTCTTAAAAAACTTAATGATATCAATGTGTTTAGTTATTCTGGTTTAACAGCACTGGTTTTTGATTTGGCAGTTTTGGTCTCATAGAGCTTTTTGGTCCCAAAAGAGGTTAAAATTTTCTTTCAACATATTGTGGGTTATTATGGTGTAAAACCTATATCAAGTGATACTTATTAAAATTAATACATAATTGGCATTTAATGCTTGACTTCTGTTTTTTAAAAGTTTTAAATAGCCTCATGATGCTCAAAGCGGCATGGTCTGGTTCAGGCCCAGTCCCGGCCGTGATTTTTGGCCAGGCATACAGCCAAAAATTGTATTAATTTTATTAGTCCGGTTTTATTCGGACACCTGCGGGAATTGGCCCGACCAGCCTTCCGCATTTCCGCATGAACCCGCAACAAGGAGAAACTCTGATGTCCAAAAACACGCTCAAAAACCTCCGTGAGCAGCTTCTTTTGAGCAAGGCTGAACTGGCCCGCAAGGCCGGCGTCTCGCCGATGACCATTGATCGGATCGAGAACGGTGAAAAATGCCGTATGGAGACCATGCGGAAAATTATCCTGGCCCTCGGTTATTCTCTTGAGGATAAAGATAAGATTTTCGCCGACTGATGGCCGGGGCCGAAACGCCCCCGGCCATCAGTCGGCTGGGGGCGCAAGCCGGCCTGGCTTCTTGACGTTTTATCCAAAGCACTGTAAAACTCCGACTGTGAGGCCGGAGATAAGGCGCATTTCGAAAAACCCGAGCTGAATTCAAATGCCTTAAAGGCGGCTGTGAAAATAACGCTGTTCCGGCTGGCGCCTTAAATTTTTTGGCGGCCTGGCAGGCCGCCGTTACTGTCTGCAGAGGGTCAGACGTTAGTCTTCCGGTTAAGCAGGAACCCGTTCAGACTGCCGGGAACGCCAGCTTTTCCGGCTCTGCAGGAATCCTCCGGCTTTCGGCTGGGGAGGATGTCAAGTCTTTTGCCCCTATAAATCTGACTTAAAAAGGCAGTTTGCTTTATGCCCGTTATTGGATTTGACATTGGAACTTTCGCGGCCAAAGCGGTTCTCTTAAGCATTAAGGGTAAAGGCCGCACTAAGACTGTGGCTCTGGAAGGACTGGGTATAGCTCAGATGCCTTTCGGCATCATGTCCCAGTGGGAAGAGCAGCCCCTGCCGGCCCGCCGGGCCATGAGTTCGGCCATGAGCACCCTGGTTAAGCTTTCAAAGCTTAAGGGCGGCCGGTTCGCCGCCCTGTCCCTAAGCGGCGACACCATGATCATCAAGAAGATCAGTATGCCCATTACCACCCAGAAGGAGCTGAGATCGTCCCTGGCCCTGGAAGCGGAGCAGTATATTCCTTACCCTATAAACGAGGTTATAATTGACGGGCATATTCTGTCGACCGATGATCAGAGCGGTCAGATGTCGGTTCTTCTGGTGGCCGCCAGGAAGGAAGTTATAACGAACTATATTCAGGCCGTGACCATGACTAAGGTGTTAAAGCCCAATGTCATTGACGTTGACGCTCTGGCTCTGTTCAATGCCTATGATTTCGTTTATCCTGAGAGCCGCCAGAACGCCATTTTGGTAGATCTGGGCGCTACTTTAATGCACATAACCATCCTGCAGGACGGGGTTCCCCATACCATTAAGGAGGAAAATGTCGGCACTCAGAGGATCACCGAAGATATTGAGGATGCTTTCGGGGTGACCCCGGATGAGGCAGAGGCCATTAAGCTTGGCACTCAGGAAGCGCCCAACCCCTCTGAGGCGGCTGAGATTGTTGAACGGATAGTCAGTAACTGGATAGCGGCTCTGGAACGGGCCCTGGACAGCGTTCGGGTTGAAAATCCGGAATATCAGCTCAAAAAGATAGTCTTAGCCGGCGGCGGGGCCTTCTTTAGAGGAATCGCCGACCAGTTCTCCAACCATTTTGGGATTCCGGCCGAGATTTTTAATCCTTTCCGGTTTGTTAAGGTCAACACCAAAAAGTTTGACCAGGCTTATTTAGAGTATATAGGTCCTCAGATGGCGGTCAGTTTCGGACTGGCCATCAGAAAGGAGGAAGTCCGATGATTCAGATTAACCTGCTGCCTTTGGAATCTTTCCGCCAAACGTACAGCGGACGGCTTCTGGTGTCAATTTTCGGCTTTGCCATGGTGGCTTTAGGGATTTTACTCTATTTTTACTACAACATGGTTATGGCTCCTAACCTGGATAAACAGAGTGCGGCCGAAAGACAGGAAACTACGGAATTAAATCGGCTTAAAGCCGAAAACGCCGTGTCTTTAAAACAAACAACCTCATTTGTGGAGGAAATGAATAAAGTTAACATCATTTCCGAACTGGAAGAACGGCGCCGGGATCAGGCCAGGCTTTTTATGGGCGTAGCCGATCAGGTCATTAATCAGGCTTCCTGGCTGGTCAGCTGTTCCCATGACAACGGTCTGGTCAAGATTAAAGGTCTGGCCATTGACCATGAAGTGGTGGCTAATTTTTTAAGCCGTCTTCAGTCTTTGCCCATGCTCCAGAATGTGGATCTTTTAAGAGCCGCCGAAGATACGGTCATTAACGGGGTTCCGCTGGTTTCTTTTGATATCTCGGCCAATACTGTTTTCGGAGCTCCGTCTCTCTTAACGGACGGTCTGCCTTCCGAGTCTCTGCCTCCCCAGGAGAAGCTCATTAAAATGGTGACTTTAGCCGCGCCCGGCCTGGCTGATGCTTTGAAGCCTAAAGATGTCAAGAAAAAGCTTTAATTTTTAAATTTTGTAATTGTCTGTTTTTTTATTATCCGAAGCGCCGTAAAGGTCCGGCCTTCAGACTGGGGGCATAAAGCGCGTTCCGAAAAAACCAGCCTGAATTCAAATGACTTGAATGCGGCTGTGGTGAAAATAACGCTGATCCGGCCGGCGCGTTAAATGTTTTGGCCGGCTGACCTTTGCTGCCGCAGATGATTGGACGCCGGCCGGTGAAGCGGGAATCCCATTATGAGATCAGGGGCGGCGGCGTTTTCCGGCTCTGAGACAATTCTCCGGCTTTAGACGGGTAAGAATGTCAAATGTCAATAATATTTTGACGCCCGAATTGATTTAAACAGCAGTTTTTCGCAATGAGAGGCATATTATGGCCAAAGCGTCTGCCCAAAAAGCCAAGAGTAAAGATGATTTCTTCTCCAAGGTGGCCAAACTTAAAACCGGTCCTAAAGTTGGTATTTTAGTCGGCGGTCTGGCTCTGGTCTTTGGGATTTTCTATCTGCAGTTCTATAAGCCCTATGAAGAACGGATGGCTCAGTTGTCCAGCTCCATAGCTTCGCTGAAGACTCAGAGGGATACTGAGAACAAAAGTGCCAACAATTATAAGCCTCTGACACAGTACGTCCTGCCGGTGACCACAACTTACGACTTCATGAAATCGTACCTGACGAGCGAAAACGAGATCCCCCGCTTAATTCAGATTATTTCCGACCTGGGAGCTCAGGCCGGGGCCAGAGTGACTCTGTTTGCGCCGAAGGCGGCCAAACCCATGGTTGATTACGCCGAAATTGAGTTTCAGATGAATCTGGAAGGCACATTCATTAATGTGCTGAAGTTTTTTTACAGTCTCAGCCAGATGGACCGGATAATCAATATCAGGTCTGTAGTTATGGATACTCCGACTATGGGCGACAACCTGGCCATGAACCTTTCGGTTAAATGCCAGGGATCAACATACCGGTTTCTGACTCCGGAAGAGATCCAGTACGCCAAGGACAACCCGGCGAAAAGATGACCTTGGCCGGACCGGAAACGGCCTTGAATAATAAAGTATTACCCAATATGGTGTGCGGTATGTTTTTAAGTCACTGCCGAATTAACCCGTCTCTGGCCTTCACCGGCCGTCTCTGGGTTTTGGTTCTGATCTTCCTGCTGGGCCTGGCTTTCAAGGCTCAGGCTCAGACTCCGGTCCCCAGTCAGGTCCAGAATCAGGCAGCCCAGACCCCCGGCAGTAATCCGGCACCAAACGGCCTTAATTTCAGTGTAGAGGTCACCACTCCCGGAGGGGCTCAGTCTCCGGTTCCGCTGCCTCCGCCTCAGGCGCCGCCGACTCCCTCCGGTTTTGGCGGGACTTCGCCGGCCATTGATCCCGCCGCTGCGGCCAGTCCGGTACCCCCGACTCCGCCCATGCTGGGCAGACCCGACGATCCGGCCCAGCCGCCGCCCCAGGAAAGCGAAAAGCCCCTGACTCCGGCTGAAATTGAGGCCAATAAGGCCAAAGAAGAGCTTTTGGGAGAACTTCAGTCCTGGCACGATTCGGTCATTAACACCTATTCCTTCCGGGCCGGATCCATGAGCGATCCTTTTATGCCGATAGAGACAGTGGCCAGACCTAGAATTGAGACTCCGTCATCCGCTCAGGAAGTAAAGCCCATGATCCAGCAGCTGGCTTTAAACCAGTTCACTTTAACAGCCATTATTGTCGGCAACAGTCCCGAAAGCAGCATGGCCCTAGTCGACAGCGGGGGCAAAGGGTACATTGTCTATAAAGGCACTTTGATTGGCAATAATAACGGTTTTGTCAAAGAGATCACCCCCACCAAGGTCATTATTGAAGAACCGGAAAACTCATTAAGGTCCAGAGGGGGCAGCCGGATTACCGAGTTCCGCCTCAATACGGGCCTGGATTCCGACGGGGAGATAAGCTTGTCGGAGTAAAAATGCAGACAGGGAGGAATTTGTCTCCGCCACAACATTTTTAGTGTAATTTTTTTGCACCCAAGATATTGGGATCCCTTGGCCCAGCCATATCGGCTGGGCCATGGTCGTTTTGGAGCCTAACCTTAAGTAATTAGGCAAAATGTTATCCAGAATAATATCAGACTGGTCTTGTTTTCGATCAAAGGTTTTAAGGGGATTTGAATGCGTCTGAAAAAAATTTTTATCGTCCGACCCTTTGTATTTAAGGGCGATTAGCCATAATAACCGTTTTTTGATCCTCAGAAAGTCTTTCTGATGATTAATGTAATTGCTCTTAAATGCCGATTAAATCAATGACACGGCAATGATTATAAGCCGTTATCTTGGGACAGTTATTACGAGTAATTTTTGGCCTCTTCAATTGTCTGTCCCCTGGGACCTCAGACCGCCGTATGTGACTTAAGGTCCTAGCCCAATGGCCACAGAATAAGTCAAAAAAGAGGAGAAACTCTATGAAAACGCTTAATACCTTGACCGGGTGCCTGGGGCTGGCTTTCCTGGCGGCTATGGTCTTTTTGACCCTTAATCCCCCTTTAATGGCCCAGGGAACCTTTGCCCCGACCGCCCAATCATCGGCCGCGCCGGCCGCTCAGTCGGCCCAGCCCACCGCTGCTGCGGCGGGCAACGCCCCCTCAGTTTTTTCTTCCGATCCTCTGTCCGGCATGGCCAACAAAAACTATACCGGCGAGAGAATTACACTGGATTTCCAGAATGCTGATATTCATAATATTCTGCGTTTAATCGGCGAGGTCTCCGGCAAAAACGTGGTGGTCTCCGATCAGGTTTCCGGCAAAGTGACCTTGAAACTGAAGAATGTGCCCTGGGATCAGGCTCTGGACATTGTGCTGGCGTCCAAAAACTTAGGCGTCATGGAAAACGGCAATGTCCTGCGGATTGATTCCATGGACGCCATCCGCCGGGCCACTCCGGACTTAAGCGATCCGGCCACCCGAGTGCCGATGCTGAAGAAGATCTTCACCCCCAAATACTCTTCCGTCAGCGCTATGGCCGCCGAGCTGGACAAAGCCAAATCCATCCGGGGCCGGGTTCGGGTTATCGGCAATGACATCTATGTCGACGATGACGAGTTTTCCATCCAGCAGTTAATGCAGGTTTTCATGCGCAATGACCGGGTCACCAAACAAATCCTGATTGAGGCCAGGATTGTGGAGGCCAGCACCTCTTTTTCCCAGAGCCTGGGCATCCGGTGGGGCGGTTCCGGCGGACACAATCTCAGGCAGCCTACCGCTACCGATTCTACCACCTGGATGGATGACCACAGCAACAGCATGCCCAACATCGGCGGGCAGTCTGGTACTGAAACCTGGCACAGGGGTGAACATTTTGGGGCCGTGGATGTCGGAGCTGCCGGTCAGGCCATGCGTTTGGGCTACGGGTTCTTAAACAAATCCGGCACGATGCTTTTAAACGCGGAACTGACGGTGAACGAAAATATCGGCGAAACCAAACTCATATCCGCTCCCCGGATCATGGCCTCCAATGACCAGGAAGTGTACATCAAACAGGGCACTCAGATTCCTTATCAGAGCTCTTCGGGCAATCTGGGCACCAATGTTGAGTTTAAGGACGCGGTTATGGAGCTCCGGGTCACCCCGCACATTGAGGAAAACGGCCAGATAGTCTCTCTGGATATCACCCTGACCAAAGACAGCCCAACTTTCATTGAAGGCAACGGCGAACCGGCCATTGACAAAAAGGAAGCCAAGACCAAGCTGATGGTCAAAGACGGCGAGACGGTGGTTATCGGCGGCATTATTGAGGAAAACCAGGGCAACAACTCTACCAGAGTGCCCGGCCTTCACGCCATTCCGCTTTTGGGCTGGCTTTTCCAGAACAGGAACACCACAGCCGAGAAAAGGGAGCTTCTGGTTTTCATTACAGCCAACATTATTCCCATCTCTATCTGATAAATACAAAAGAAAAATTTCCGGTCAAAATTGCGGCCGGAAATTTTTCTTGACAATAACCGGCCGGTTCTATATACTCTGTTCGATTTTTGGGACAAGTTCTCAAAATCTTTCTGCTTATTTTTAAATATTTAGGCGTGTAGCTCAGGGGGAGAGCACTACCCTGACACGGTAGTGGTCAAGAGTTCAAATCTCTTCACGCCTACCAGAAATTTCTAAGGCTCAGAAGACTTTTAGCTCAGAGGACTATTAGTTTTCTGAGTCTTTTTTTGTGAAAAATAAAATTAAAGATGCTTTAACAGACAAAGTTAACAGTCATTTAAAGTCAAAAATAAAATCCTCTGAAAATAATGACTCAAGTTGGTCCGCCGCCGCCTTAAAGGCCTCGTAAAGCTTTTTATAGTTGGATTTCAGCAGTCTGATCTCCTCTCTGGAAGGGACCATATAAGGGGGATGGGTCTTGGCTGAGGGCAGGTTAGGGGGGTCATCCAAAGTGGCCATGACGGCCGGAATTTTGTCGAAAATCAATGTAAATCTGGTAAAAGACAGATTGTTGTCGGCCAAAAATTTGTTGACAATTTCCATTTTTTGTTGAGTTCTGACTCGGCCGCTGTCTTTTTCGGCTTTTTTGGTGTCTGAGTGAATTTTAGTAAACTTAATCATTAGTTCGATATCGTTCTGATTTAAAGGGGGTTCCCGGTTTAAATCCTCCAGAGTGGGGAGGTGAGGCGAACCAGGGTACTGGGCCCTTAGAGTCGGACCAAAGGAGAGAGCGGCGGCCGCAGCGAGCAGGAAGAGGAATATCTTTTTGAGTGACATGATTCAGCCTCTGTCAGGCAGGCCGACCCGGAAAATGGACCGGGCCTGAGCCTCAGTTGAGGTAAAAAAATATACTCTGGCTTTCAAGCTCCTATTTTAGCCCAATGCTCCGTATTTTTGAAGGTTTTCTTTCGGATTGAGCGGTAAAAGGGCTGATAGGCCCCTTTGGCAGAGAGATTTTTGGGCAAAAAGCGCTCCAAAAACAAAAAAATGCTCTCCCGGATTTTCGGCAGGAGTCCGGTTCAAACTGCGGCTGTTTTCCCGGCCGGGATAAAGAGTATAATAATGATAGTAGTTATACCTTATCGGAACTCATAACAAAGAGAAAAAGAACATGGAAAAGCGCTTAATTAAAAGTCTTGACCGGGAAATATCGCTTCTGGGCTTTGGCCTGATGCGGCTGCCCCGCCTTAATCCGGAGTCGCCGGCCATTAATTATCCTGCGGCTGAAGAGATGATAGACCTGGCTCTGGAGAACGGCGTCAACTACTTTGATACGGGCTGGTTCTATCACGACGGTCTGAGCGAACCGTTTGCCGGTCAGGCTCTGAGCCGCCACCCGAGAAACTCCTATTATTTGGCCACCAAATTGCCGGCCTGGCTGGCCGGATCTTTGGATGAAGCCAAGAAAATTTTCAGCGAGCAGCTCAGCCGGCTTAAAACGGACCGCCTGGATTTCTATCTCTTCCATAATTTGACGCCCCTATCCCTGGAAATAATCGGCCGCCTGGGTCTGTACGATTATTTGGCCGGGTTAAAAGAGGAAAAAGTCATAGGCCGTCTGGGCTTTTCCATGCACGCTCATCCCGGGCACTTAAAAACAGTTTTGGACAGATACCGGTTTGATTTCGGCCAGATCCAGCTTAACTACGTTGACTGGGAATCTTTGCAGGCCAGGGAAATGTACGGACTGCTTCAGTCCCGAGGATTGCCGGTGGCTGTCATGGAACCGGTAAGGGGAGGGGGGCTGTCTTCACTGCCGCCGGCCGCAGCCGGAAAATTGCGGCGGCTGGAGCCTGAAGCCAGCCAGGCCTCCTGGGCCTTAAGGTTCGCGGCTTCTCTCCCCGGGGTCATGACCGTCTTAAGCGGCATGAGTACGCTTGAGCAGCTGAAGGACAACCTGAAGACTTTTAATGATTTTAAACCCTTAAGCCTGGAGGAGCAGTCCTTCCTTTTGGGCGATATTGTCAGCGATTTTCAGCTGGCTAATGCTGTCCCCTGCACCGGCTGCCGGTACTGCATGGATTGCCCCTCCGGGGTTAATATTCCTTTGAATTTCGCCTGCTATAACGAGTACCGCTTCCGAGCCTCCCAAGACCCCGCCAGAGAGTCGGTTTTTTTCGGCCTGTATTACGCGACCCTGACCGAACCGGAAAAGGCCGCGAATTGCGTCGGCTGCGGCGAATGCCAGAGCCGTTGTCCTCAGAATATTGAGATCCCTGACCTGATGAAGGAGATTTCTTCTCTGGCCGGCCGAACTTGAAACGGCCGGATAAATGGCCGCTGACCGGCGGCTGTCTTCATTTCAGGCTGTAAACTGAAATCTGTTTCGGTTTTGACCATTTTTAAGATTTAGCTGGCCTGGAAATGGAGCCGGATCGCCCTGATTCTTTGCCGGCCGGACAGGGGAAACGGCGCCTGACCGGAGACAGGCGGCGATCTCCTGGTGGCGGCCGTAGTTTGCGGTTTGGCGTTCAGCCGCTGGGCGGCTTTTTTGCAGATACCGTGAAAGGCGGTTTAATGTCCGATATAATTCAGCTTAAAGGCTTCCTGTATATGCCTGCAGTTGATCATGACCTTCAGGGCCGAAGACCTTAGAAAAAACGGCTTCTTCCAATAAGAAAAAACGCACTGGCACGCCTGAGGTCCTAAACCCTCCTGCCTTAAATGTCTGGCTTGGCCTGAAAGACAGAGATCAGCTAATTCAGACAATTACGCAGATGACTCAGGCTCTACCCAGGCGGCCGAGTTTCTGGCCAAAGCCATTGAGTCAGATATAATTGACCCCAGAAAGCTGATGGCCGGTGTTGGTTTTTCCTGATTATGCCCCAGTTCTTAAGGAAATTGACCGGCTGCTGCCTCCGGGACTGGGCGAACAGCTTTTGGAAGCGGCAGCCGGCTTCATTGAGCATATTCAGCAGATGACGGGCAGATATGGCCGTGATGACGGTTATTTACTGGCAGCCGGCGCAATGTATTCGGCGGCGGCCAGCCTTATTAAGGCTCTAAGCCGGGACGAGGCGGACAAAATCCTTCTGGCCATTGACATTCTTAGGGCCGGTATTCATCATCTGGACCACCGGCTGTCGGATTATTTGGAAACAGAACGGCCGCCGAAAGTGTTCACCAGGGTAGTCGAAGAATTAGAACGCCGCCTGTCATCACCTGGCGCCGCTAAAGACTTCTGGCGTTTCTGGCTTATCTTGGCCTTGAAGAAATCCGGGCGGCCGGATCTGGTCATCTCTCTCTGCGAGCGGGAGTTTGATGCAGCGCAGGGCTATCAGCCTTTAGCCGGTCTGCTGATTGAAGAAGGACTGTTTACTTAGGCTGAGAATTACATCTCTCAGGGAATTGAGAAAACGCTTAAAACAACATCTCGCCTGGCTCAGGAGCTGTTCAAGGTGAGGGCTCGGATTTTTGCGGCCCGTCAGGAACTGCCCAGGCTTTTATCGCACCATTTATTTCAGTTTTTGGAAGACCCCAGCACCTGCGGGTCTGTCCAGGAGACGGCCGAAAAACTTGATCTCTGGCCAAAAATCAAGTCAGCCGTTGTTGTTAATTTCTTGGAAACAGGCTTATTGCCCTGGTTAATTGAAGGAGCCGGTATTTCGGAGCCTGACCGGTTTGGAACAGACGATCCTGTCGGCGGGAGCCCGGAATCTGCGCAAACCCAACGTTTGATACGCTTCTCGAAATAGCTCTTTTCGAGAATGATATGCCTAATATTATCAAATGGCGCGATAAATTTCTGGAAAATCTGACTAGCTGGGAGAAGATGTATAAGGAAGAAATGGCAGAAAAGCAGGTGGCCGCAGCTGTCAGCGGCTATGCCCCGGAAATAGCTGTGGCTGTACGGAAAAAGTTGGCGGAAAATAGAATAAAAGTTGGCCATAAAAAATTATAATGCTGCGGTCGGATAACTGAGGAATTTTAGGCGCCTGATGCTTAAATTGCACAGAGAAGAGGAAGTCTCTAAGTATTTGGACGATTTACGCAATGCCCAAAAGAGAAGACCAACATTTCTCGCTAAATTGTCTAAGCTTTAAATTTGGATTGCCTTGCGGCTGAACTGTGCCGTAATTCCAATGAGCGTTCACAATATCATTAATAATATGATATTTTGCAATAATATAATTTATCTTTTTGAGCGATTCAATTCTCTTTTGTATGTTGCTGAATTAATATGATCTAATAGGTTTTTAGTCTGTAAATGGCAATAGTTAATAATAAATCAGTGATTTGTTGAGTAAAGCAATTTCTTATGCAGTTAAATGATTAGGAGAAATGGCTTCAAAAAATCCATTCATTTAGGCTGAAAAATTTGCCATTAATTTGTGTCATCCTGACCGCCTGCTAGAATAAGGAGTTATGTAGCGCTTAATGAATAGTGTATTTTGTATGAAATAAATTGTAAATGATGCATAAATCCATGCGTTAAGTCAGCGTTCGGTTATGTCAATGCATCATATTGCGCATGCCTGATTAACGGAGAAGACTTTCAGGAACAGCTGTCTGCGGAAATGCTCAATGGCTGTTTTTTCCACCTGTCGTAATAGGAAAGACACCAAGTGCTCCATATTTTTTCTGACTGCTATGATGTCTCAATATTTGGCGGTCCATCCTTAAGACCGCTGCAGTCAAAACATTCCTGAGCAAACGGAGATGGACCTGAGAATTTCCGCCGAAGTATAATTGACCGCCACCTCAAATGCGGCCCGGACGCCGACATGATCGGATACGGCTTTATCATAGAACAAAGTCTATTTCAATCTGGCCTCAGAAGGTCGTTTTAGTAACGAACAGGCGGAATAATCATGACAAGGCATCCCTTTACGAGGCTTTTCCGCATCAGCAGGCCTCCCGTTTGGCCTGAAGGCTGGAGATTCGCTGTACGCCTAAGCAGGGAAGTTGGCTGAATTTGGCGGAAGGAGAACTGAGCATTCTGGAGAGTCAGAGCTTAAACCGGCATATTCCTGAGCTGAAGACGACGATAAGAGACTGGCTCAGGCTTGGCAAAAAGATAAAAGCAGTCTGCTTTCGAAGATTGACTGGCAGTTAACAAGTATGGACGCCCGGATCGAACTTAAGCATCTTTACCCGAAGAATTGATCAGAGCTGATTACCGGCCTGGCAGGTAAAATTTTAAAATAAAGTTATAAATCATTGCCAAAGATAATTATACAAGCTTTATGGGGTAAAGCGTTTTAATCCGCAGGCGGCGATTTTTGATTTTTGCCGTGGCATCCTGGAGTATTTTTGCTATATTTTTAAAGCAGAGACTTTCAGGATGATCCGACGGCTGTCTGCGGTCTTCCCGGGCCGAAAACCGGAGTGAAAAATGACCTCTTTGATTGATAAAAAAAGCTCTCCTAAACCTGCGGTCCTGGATAATCCTCCGCTGAAACTCTGGCTTGAGCTGAAACCCAAAGAAGAGCTCATCGACCTGCTTTTGGAGATGAATCAGAGGTTTCCCCAGGCGGCCGAATATTTGGGCGGGACGAAGAAGTCCGATAAAATTGATCCGGATGAACTCATCAGCGGCCTGCGGGCAGAAGCCGATTCAGTCATGGTTGACCCCGAAAGAGACTATCGTGGCCGGATGACTCCTCCGAACTATTACGATGTTATGGCCGAAATTGAAAAATTGGTGCCTCTGGGATTGGACGAAAAACTTATGGAGGTGGTAGTCGACCTGATTGAACACGTGGAGGAGATGTCTCAAGAGTACCACTGGGTGGATGAATACGGCGAAATAGCCGGCGAATTCTATTCTCTGGCCGTAAAAATTCTCAAAGCTTCGAGTTTGGATGAGGCGGACAAAATCATTTGGGCCATTGACCTTATTAGGGCCAGTAGTTATGATATGTCCAGCCAGCTTGATCGCTATTTGAAAGAAAACCGTCCGCCGGAAGTTTATTCCCAGGTAGCCGAGCGATTAGAACACTCAGATAAGTTAAACGAAGATTCCTCCGATCATTACGGGAACAGTTGGGTCGCCTGGGCTTTGGAAAAATCAGAGCGGAAGGATCTGGCCATCTCCCGTTACGAAAAAGACCTTGAATCAACTTTAAGCTATCAGCCATTAGTCGATTTGCTGATTGCTGAAGGCCGACTGACCGAGGCCGAAAATTATATAGAACAAGGAGTTCAGAAGACTCGTCACGCAAAGCCTTACCTGACCTCCAGGCTGCTTGAGCAGCGGGCTCGTATTTTTGAGGTCCGCCGGCAGTGGCCTGAATTGTTTGATCATTATCTGTGCAGGTTTTTGGAGTCTCCTTCTCTCAGCACCTATAATCCTGTTCGGGAGACTGCTGTCAAAATGGATATCTGGCCCAAAGTTCGGCCTGCTCTTTTTGACTTTCTGGAAACCGGCTTATTGCCCTGGTTAATGAAAGGCTGGGATATCCCTCAGCCTGATCAGTTGGAGCAAACGGAACTGTTGGAATCTGTACGGAAGGCAAATTGGCTGAGTCGTTTTCCTTTGGTTGCGTACCGGCTCGAAGTGGCTCTTTTAGAAAAAGAAATGCCTGACATTATAAAATGGCATGAAAAATTGCATGAAAACAGATCTGCCTCGCTCTACGGCGCTGACAGTTTTGATCTCCAAGTGGCCCAGGCTGTCCGCGACTATGCCCCTGAAAAGTCTTTGGTTATTTGGAAAAGGATGGCGGAAAGTAAAATTTTAGTCGGTAAGAAGTATAGCTACAGTAAGGCTGTAGCATGTTTAAGAAATTTAAGAGAATTAATGTCAAAATTAGGCCGCAAAGCTGAATTTGATAAATATTTAGCTGAATTACGGGTTATTCATAAGAGACGGAGATTGTTTCTCGTAGAATTATTGCAGTTATAATTTTACCGTTAATCAGACAGCATATTGTATTTTTCGGTATTTTTGCTGTCCGTATATTGGCCTGCCAAGCCATAGTTGAAGGTCTGATTCATGACCCGTTTGTGAAGCCCTCGCCTCATGTAAGTTTTCCGTGAAACAGACCTTCCAAGGTATTTTTCATGTCTGCGGAGTGAAGCTCAGGGTTGCTCATGACAATTTGCGAAGGCCGTCTGTGTAAGTTTTATCAATTGATGAAAGCAAATTAAACAATTATTGTGGAAATGCAAGTGTTAATAATTTATTATTAATTATATATATTACCCAGGCGGATAATTATGATAAAAGAGTTTATCCTTTGTTTATTCAGTCTTTAGCATACTCAAAAATTATGCAATTTATATAGTCTATTTGTAGTATGGCTAAAGAATTATTAT
>JAISEL010000122.1 GCA_031264185.1 Deltaproteobacteria bacterium | reverse complement strand
AAAACATAATATTTTTATAAATGAACTAACAGCTACTCAAAAGGAAATTTTTAAGATATTTGATATCCCTGCGCCAGACAGGAAAAGTAGGTTATAAAATTTTCCGGGATTTCAGGTTATATATGTTCACCACGTCTATAAAAATGTGTGAACAGAAGCTGGCTAGTCTGACTGGCCTTGTAAAATAGATCTGACTTCACATAGATGGCTTCTGAGCTTTGGGTAACAGATCGGAGTTCTCCAGCTTTTCATTATGGGTCTGACCAACAATATTTTCAAATTAAAGCCTTAATCTATGCTAACCTGAACGTAGCCGTGGTATCTATTCAGGCTGGACACCGGAATCAACAACACCTTTAACCGCCTCTGACTCTGGCTTTGAGACCGCCTCCGGCAGGTCTTCCCAAATTTTCGGAGGTATAGGCGGTGGAATTCGTTTGCGCCAAATCCTTAAACGTTGTTTTAACCGGTATTGCCAGGATAAAAACACAGTCAGGATCTTGACAGTCAGTCGGCGGATAGGAACTTCAGTGTTATAAGAACGGCGCATCTTCATGATGTCATTGGCCATGGCAATGAATACGGGGCCATTGGTACACAGATCAATGACCTTGATTTTTTTGTCCTCTGTTAAGATGAAATTACTGACAATGGCGTCATTGGAGGCCAGACCGTAATCATGGAGAATTGCCAGAGCCTCAGCTATGCGGCTTAAATTGACTCCCGGCCGCAGGAAAACGACAGGCTGGCCTTCTTCGTAAACTTCTTTGATAAAACTTTGGCCGTGTATATATTCGGCAATAATATAAGCCTCTCGGCAGAATGAACCTTCCATTTTTTCAGCCACCAGATAGACATCCTGGAGAACTGGACACCCCTTTTTGATTGCTTTAGACGTTAAGTGAATAAGCCTGGAGTAGAATGTTCCGGCCAACCGCGTCCACAGCCTTTTTTCCAGGCGCCGGTCGGTTTCTGTGTCCTTTTTTAACACAAAAGTGCGCCCAGCATATTCAACTTTATGGACAATACGGTAAGGCGAGCCAGTTGTCAGTCTTTGGCCCTGAATTTCATTGTCCATGAAGCTGTTTAATAAGGTCTGATAATCAAAACCGTCATTCTTCCACTGGATTCGCCACGGACCTACTTTATCTTCCAGAATGTCATTGTTTTCAATTCTTTTGTTACTCATGTTTTTCTTCATATCCCGTATAAACGTAAAACTGTAATTCTCAAGCCAAGATCTGGATTTTTTGTTTTAGTTCATAGCGAATAAGGGAAAGTTTTCACTTTTCACATGAGTAACTGCAAACAGGGGCAGTGATAAATCTGCCCCAAAGTCCGGACGAATAGAGTTTTGACAGAAATTTATTATAAGAGGTGTAAGACCAAGCCCACACCATGGGCTCAAAATGACACTTTCGTTTTCTAGAGGAAAAGAAAAAGTTAAATAGAGGGTTATTAGAGAGAGAGAGAGAGAGAGAGAGAGAGAGAGAGAGAGAGCAATAATCGCGCCAACTGCAATTTGGCGCGAAATTAGACGATTACTTGCTTTGGATAAGTGACCCTTCATCCGAATCTTCGGCGTTGATATTCCGTCCATCAGGTCAGGCCGGGGGAAACGCCGCCTCCTTATGTTTAGTTTAAATTAAAACAAATAATCCGTATCAGTAATATTAATTTCTTTAGATAAATTCTGTTATGTGGTTAAGTACGGGACCTTTCGGTCATGTTCACTTGGGCCTGTTCTACTCTGAAGCTGGGTCAAGATCCGGTCGATCAAATGCAGAACATACAAAGAAGTCACTATACAAACTTACAGTTTTTATCTACTTTAAATAGTTTAAAAAATTATAAAAAGACCATTTTTGAGCTATTTAATATTATAAAACCATAAAAATTGTAATTTAGAATAATTAATTTTTATTACTACAATATATGTCTATTTAACCATATAAGTTTTATAATTAAGTGGTGGAATCATTTTTTATATATTATAAATGTCCTATATTGAAATATTTTCCATTTTTAACCTGTAAATAGGCAAACAAATCCTGGATTTCAGGTTACAGTCTAGACTTTCTCAACCTACTGGCTGAACATACTGGTCAAAATTTAAATCAACAAGCATTTTAAAACACCTGACAGGAGACCGCCTCACCCTGGGGACGGCAAGAACTCTTTACATGGTCTGTCGTCCGGGGGGACAAAACAAGTTCTGACTAAAGGACCTTTGAGCTGCCCAATGAACCCCGCTGGACGGTCTAAAAAAAGAGACAGGCAATGTTCTTCAAACCTGATGCCAGATGACCTCCCCAGTAGGAGGAAGCTAAGTGAAGAGCAATATATTATTATTGTTCAGGACCAACTTTATGCTTGACCAGAAGATTCAGAACCTCAATTTTGCCTCAGGCTGGAATAGCTTTGGGTAGAGAGTTTGGTCTGTTTCAAGACCAGTCCCGGGATCTTGAGGTCATCAAGTGGCTAAACCAGACGTGTCTTAGGATTTGGTGCTTTTTTGCTCTGTAGCCAACTCTGGTTTTGACGCATGAAACCAGAGTTAAATTAGCTCCTGGGCATTTTCCGAATAATCCAGAACCAAATCTTGCATTTTTCCCTTCTAAGTTGCCAGGTTGCCAGAAAAAATCCAGACTTTTTTGAACAGAGATCGATTGGTCACAATAAAGGTGACCGTCTGGTTTGGCCACTAAATAATGGATTGCCGCTTCCGGCCAGAATTTTTTGATTAATAATTAATAGCAAAAATGCAGTCGTCGCTACCACGTCATCTAAACTTTTTAACGAAATAATCAGGACTTTTTTCATCAAAATGAGACTCTTAACCGAATTTTAAAAATAGCTATTTCAAATATTTAAATGCTAAATCAACAGAAAACAGGTCCAGACAAGATCTAAACTACAGTCTCTGCGCCAAGCCGTTGGGTTAAAAAAAACTTGACAATAGACTACCTGAACCGTAAGATTTTGTCCAGTAGAAAAAAATCGGCTTACTTTAAAACAGCATTAATTACTATAACAATATCGATCAAACATAATTAATTAATATTATATAAGATATAATAGTATTTATATTAAACTAATTATATTATTTTACAATACTAGTATAATTATATAATTTATTGGTTAGTGCGATTAATCGCGTATTAATACTATTATTCATTAAATCAAAATCACGGAGGGTTGATGTGAAGAAGCTGTTATCTCTGGCCCTGGTCTTTGGCCTTCTTTTGATTCCCGGACTGGTTTTGGCTCAACTCAATACTCCGACCAATAACCAGACCTTTGCTGTCCAACCGCAAGCGACTTCTGAAAAGAAAATCGACGTTGTCTACTTCATTTACTACGGTAATTTTGACTGCCAGCTCATTGAGCCTAAACTGGAAGCTTTCGCTGCTTCTTTGCCCGAAAACGTCTCTTTTGAGGTACTGCCGGTCGTGGTCGCTCGCAGTTACGTTTCCCAGGAAGAGTACTATACGGTAAACCAGTACGCCGACCTTTTCTTCACTCTTGACTACTTTGGCCAGGAAAAAATGCTTAGAAACGAAATATTTCAGAAAGTTATGGATACTCTGGCCAATACCGGAGAATTCGCCTTGGTTGACATGGACTATCAGCTGGGTTTTTTGAAAGAGTATGATATTACTCAGAAAGAATATCTGGAGGCAATGGAGTCAGAGAAAACTGACCGCAAAATAGAAAAGGCTTTGAACTACATTGAAAAATTCCGCCTGGAAACAGTTCCGGCTGTGGTCGTGAACGGTCAACTTCTGGTCCCCTATAATGCAAACAGGGGTGCGGATGTTTTTTTTAAAACCGTAAACCAGGCCATAGAAAAAGCTTTGGCTCAAAAATCCGTTCCGGCTAAACGCTGAATCTAGTTTTTTGTTCACTATAGGAAATTGCTTCTAAAAGATTACTGACTATCTTTTTTGTCCAAAGGTAAAACTAAGAGGTCTGACCATTGAATCGCAGTGGCGGAGCAGCTCCGTCACTGGCCGGCCGCAGGAGACTCTGACAGAGATAATAGTGCTTTGCAGGTTTAATTTGCGACTATTCATCTTGTTCCGAGGCCATTTAATTTCGAACTGCAACTTTGTCGTGGAAGGTCAGATTCTTCCTGTCTCCGTCCAATGTCATATAACACCGCTCCTCATTGTTTCAATTTCCTTGATACGTGGGCATAATCTCTGGCTCCCAAGAGAGCTAAGTTCCAATTTATCCATATTTCGACAACTTTTAGGCTTCGAAGTAAAGTTGATATCGAGTATTTGAGCCAAACTGAACGCCTTATCGAAAGGTTTTCTAAAAGTGCGGCCGGTTGTCTGGTTTTTTACAGGTTAAGTTGTACCTCTGGGTTTCAAACCAGATTGCTGCCCACCAACCGGAAACATCGGACTTTTACACAAAAGAGCAAAGACGTATGTCGGCAGAGAGCTTTGGAGTCGACTGTTTAGTCAATCGGAAATATATGTGGACCGGCGGCTATATGGCATTTTGTTTGGATTTTGGCAGTTCTTCCATTGCCCAACTCTTGACCTGAAAATTACACTTTGGTGTTACCTTTTTGGAATAAATGATGCTGGGCTATGTGGACTATATTGGCTGGACTGCCCCAAGATTCGTCCCGTCTCAGGGCTAGGCTGCAAATGTCTGCCTGTCAAGTACCGTCAAACCGTCCAGAATAATGGATAATTATTGGAAATTTTTTGTTTTTTTGATTAACACATTTTTTCCCTCTCAATTATAATAAAAATTATAGCAGGTTGATTTTGACAGATTTGCTAAAACTATTTGTTTCATCCGCTGACAAAAAAAGATTTAAATTTTTATTCGGATATGGCGACTAATTTTAAGCGGATTTTAAACAGGTTATTTGAACACCATCCCCTGAATAGTCACAGTTTGTTTGGCAAAAAACTGCAGCAGTTTGCCTCTTGAAGAACGTTAAAATACATAGTATATGGTTTTATCTTTTACGAGGGAATAAGAGACCATGCCTTCTGAAACAAATTTAAAGTTAACCTATTGGGATGCATGAGTCTGAAGTAAAACAAATAAGCTATAAATTAATATTAATAATGTTTGTTATCTATGTTATTAATTATAAAATAGGTAGCTTTGGTTACAGAATGGACAATCTTAAAATTGAATTTAATTACAAAAATGAACCGTCTTGAGTCAAAATTTAAATTTGATATAAAATTTACTTATAATTAGTATTTTTATTATCTTTATATAATTAATTGTTGATATATTATCATTTTATAACTATGCAATAAATATAAATCTCATGATATTCTTTTAAATTTATATTTTTAACAGAAAAATTAATTTATAAATTTGTACTAAAAATTTATATAGTAACTGTTTAAACATAGTATTGTATATTTATGTATGCTTGATTTTATTAAAATACAGCAGTACGTCTGACTTCTATCTGATGATTCTGTTTCATAAGGAATCAGACTTATAATTTCCGAAATAAGCTACTTGCCGTTTTGTTCAGACCAGCCGCCAAAAATCAGGGTCATATGTCAGACGGTAAATGTCATGAAGTTTCTGGGAATGATGGTGTTTTGAGGTCAAATCGGACAAACGGATGTCAGGAAGTTTTTGGCTTTTCAGACAGGATGACTGTCTATGCCGCACCCTCTACTTCCGGTATTTTTTACCTGGCAGTTTTTTAAAGGATTTTGGAGGACTTTTCGCCCAATCCTCATGACGGCTCCGGAAAAACAGCCGCACCGGCACAAGGGTCAGACCAAAGGCCTGCTTCAAGCGGTTAATCAAAAATCTCTTGTACGAGAAGTGAACCGCCTCGGGATGATTGGTGAAGAGTACAAAACTGGGCGGTCCGGTGGAGGCCTGGGTAGAATAATAGAATTTAAGACGCCCTCGGCCCACCTGGGGCGGAGTGTGGGCCTCGGTGGCGGCGGTAATTATCCGGTTGACTTCGGCCGTTGAAGCCCGGCGGCGGTACTGGGCCATAATCTCATCGACCAAAGGCCAAAGCTTTTGCAGACCCTGGCCTTTTAGCGCCGAAACCGTCAGCCATGGCGCTTTTTCCAAAAAAGCCATCTTCAATTCCAGATCCTTTTGAAAATCAGCCCGAACCCGGTTTTTTTCAGTCACAGTGTCCCATTTATTAACGGCCAGAATAACTGGCCGACCCCGCTCAAAGGCGTATCCGGCAATATGGGCGTCCTGGTCGGCCAAACCCTGGGCAGCGTCGATGACTAAAATGGCCAGATCGCACCTCTCCAGACTCTTTAAAGCTCTCAAGACGGAGAGTTTTTCCAGTTTTTCGCTCACCCGCCCCTTTCTTCTGACTCCGGCCGTATCCACCAGAATATACGGCCGCCCCTCTATTTCCAAAGTGACGTCTACTGCGTCTCTCGTTGTGCCCGGAGTAGAATCCACAACCAGGCGGTTTTGACCTAAAAGGCGGTTAATAAGGGACGACTTGCCGGCATTTGGTCGGCCGATGACCGCCACCTTAGGGACTTCGGCTGCCTGGTCGTCACTTTTTAAAGCTTCTTCTAAATAAGGATAAAGGGCGGTTTTTAGATCCTCCACCCCCAGACCGTGAGCGGCTGAAACGGGCTGAATATTTTCTAACCCCAGTTGATAAAAGTCAGCCCCTAAATTCTCTTTCTCCGGGCTGTCTATTTTGTTAACCGCCACCAAAGCCGGACGTCCGGTGCGGCGGATTAGAGCGGCCAGTTCCAGGTCCCGGGGATGGCAGCCCAGTAACCCGTCCACTACTAAAACGACCAGATCGCATTCTTCGACAGCCAGATTTATCTGGGTATTGACCGGACCGGACAGAGGCTCAGAAGCCAGCTCAAAACCGCCGGTATCAACTAAAAGTCCTTCCCGGTCGTCTACGACCAGGCGCCCGTAATGGCGGTCCCGGGTGACGCCGGGGCGATCGTCTACCAAAGCGGCCGATCTCTTCAGAAGCCTGTTAAAAAGGGAGGACTTGCCAACATTGGGCCGCCCCACCAGAGCTACTGTACTCACGGGCCCTCCTTTATGAGTTCAGCTGTTTTTTATGTTTTGTCTGTCTCATAATAAAAATATCGTTAATTATAAACTGCCTGCCGTCTTAGTAAAAGGCCGCCGGAGAGGGATGGAGTTTTTTGGCTTTATCTATAGCCAAATCGAGCAGGCTGCAAAATTCCGAAAAATCGGGCCTGGTCAGGAGTAACACTTTTAATCTAGTCAGGGCCGGAGCTAAATAAGCTCCGTAGGGCAGGCCGCGACTGACTAAATGACCGTAAGCGCCTATGGTCTGCATAAGTCTTAATGGCGCTATTTTGGTCAGAACTGCCCTTAACCCTGGTTCCGGGCGCTCTTTTTGGTATTGGTCTAAAAGCTGCTCCCTGTCATCATCAGTCAAATTCACGTAGGGATCATAGAGAAGACTGGCCAGATCGTAGGCGGCCGGACCTTTTCTGCCGCCCTGCCAGTCCAGGATGTAAACCTGGGCGCCAGCCACAATCAGGTTGCGGCTCTGAAAATCACGGTGAATTAAGACCTCCGGATAGGCCGGAAATTCCATGAGCCAGGCCAGTGATTTTTCCCCGGCCGCCGAACCAATCTCCGGCAGGCCTAAATCTGCCAAAGTCGTCAGAAAATAGCGCCATTCCGCCTTATAAGCAAACGCCGGGCTGTAGTCAGGATTTTGTCCTAACGAGGGCGAATTTCGGACCAGATCCAAAGCTATTTTATGCCACCGAGCTAAAATTTTTATAACCGGTTTATAAAGGGCGGCATTAGACTCCCCGGTGGCGGAGAAAAACTGCCGGTCCAGCCGCCGGTCACCTAAATCCTCCAGTAAAGCATAATCGCCGGTCCCGTTTTGGTCAGTTTCCAGGTAGCCGTAAATCTTCGGCAATGGCAGCCTCTGGATCAGCATATTTCCCATATTCTGCCACAGGAGATTTTCTCCTGGAAAAGAACCGGCCATTAAAAGGCGGCTCTCGTCTGTTCCGGGGATTTCAAGCCGGAAATAACGCCTGCCTGAGGCCTCTCCGGCCAGGAGCTCCGTTTTGAGGGAACCGGGGACTTTTTTTAGTTCCGGCCAGACAGACTCAGCCCAGTCAAGGGCATCTGCGGGCAGTAAAGATCTAGACCCAGACACCCTCAACCTCCGAATCTTCTGGCACCGATTTGGTCACCACGGCATTTTTAACAACAGCACCGGGCCGGATGTCCGCATTACTCCAAATGACTGAATCCTGAACCCTGGCCCCCGGAAAAACCCGGCTGCCAGGCCCCATAACCACAAATCCGGTCCCCTCCCCGTCCAGAACTGCGCCTGAGGCTAAAATTAAGGAATTCCGGCTTAAGTCACGGTTTAAGGCCCAGTAGCTTTGAGGTGTGCCCATGTCGGACCAGAAAATTTCGGACAGGTTTCTGGTCTCCGGCTTTTGGTCTAAATACCGGGCCAGGACTTCTATGATATCCGATGGTCCGTCAGGAAGAAGATCTCTGAATGTCTGGCTTACGGCCATAATACCCAGCCCAAAAAGACGCTTAACTTCATTTGGGACCTGTTTCTGTTCTCTTAAACCGACTATACGGCCTGCCCGGTCAATGCTGACCGTCGGCCTGGCTGAATCGGATACGGCCATCACGGCCGGAATATTACGGGGTAAAAAATCCCTGGAAATTTTTTGTAAGTCTATATCCGCGTAGATATCGCAGTTAATGACCCAGAGAGGCCCGGTGAAGTTTTGGGCGGCTTTTTTCACTCCTCCGCCCGTACCTAAAATTTCCGGCTCATAACTTAAGAAAATGTCCAGCTCCGGAAATTCGTCTTCAGACCTGGCCAGATAGTCTTTAATTTGTTCGGCTTTATGGTGGCAGTTAACGGCCACGCGCCTAACCCCGGCCTCACTGCATTTCTTCAGCCAATAACCGAGCATAGGCCGGTTTAAGACCGGAAACAGAGCTTTTGGTAAAATTCCGGATAAAGGGGCCAGCCGGGTGCCGAAACCGGCGGCCAGCAGGACAGCTTGACTGATGGGCGGCTTTTCAGTCACCGTAGCCGAACTCCTTAATCTCCCTGATGTTCTTGCTCCAGTCTTTAGTCACCCTGACAAATAAGGACAAAAAGACCTTTTCGCCCAAAAACTTCTCTAAATTTATCCTGGCCGTCTGGCCGATATTTTTCAGCATCTGGCCGCCCTGGCCGATGACCATCTTTTTCTGGTTGGTTTTTTCCACGTGAATGGTGGCGCTTATGCCGTAGCCCCGGTGATCGGAGGGTTCTTTGAATTCGTCGACCGTGACCGCAGTGGCGTACGGAATTTCCTGACTCGTCAGCCGAAAAACCGCTTCCCGGATCATTTCGGCGGCCATAGTCCTCAGCGGCTGATCAGTCAGGGTTTCCGGGGGGTAGAGATTATTCTGGGGCGGCAGGCGGCGGTAAAGTTCGTTTTTTAAAGCATAGATACCTAAGCCGGTTTTAGCCGAGATCTCAATGACTTTGCCCGCAGATCCGGGATCAAGTTCGTGGCTTAAGGGCGCCAGAAGAGCCCGGCCTCCTTTGGTCAGTTTGTCGACTTTATTAATGGCCACAATGACCGGTTTTCTTTTCTGGACCTCCTGATGGACCATAGCCTGAGCTACCCGGTGATCGGGACCTCTTTTCAGCCCATCCACAACCCACAGGATAACATCGCCTTCGGCCAGAGCCGACTGGGCCCGGGAGAGCATTTCCCGGTTAAGCAGCCTTTCCGACTGATGCAAACCGGGGGTGTCCCAAAATATTAACTGGCCCTGGGGTTCGGTCAGGACACCTAAAATCCGGTGCCTGGTCGTCTGGGGTTTGGAGGCCACAATTGCCACTTTTTCTCCCAAAAGACGATTTAATAATGTTGATTTGCCGGCACTCGGGGCCCCGACAATGGCCACAAATCCGCAACGGAGATCAGACATTTTTTTCCTGGATTTGGGCCAGCATAGCTTTGGCCGCTTGCTGACTGGCCTCTTTTTTAGTCCGTCCGGCAGCCCGGAGACTTTTCCGGCCGGGGACTGAAATTTCCATGGTAAAGACGGGGTCGTTGTCCGGTCCGGATTTCCGGACCAGCAGGTAGCCGGGCAGCCCCAAACCCAGACCCTGGGTTAATTCCTGGAGGCGGGATTTATAGTCTGCCGTAAGAGAATCGGTCAGATTTATTTTTTGGACCAGAGGAGTCCACAGACGCCAGACAAATCGGCGGGCCGTGGCCGGGCCGTTACTTAAATAGATTGCCCCCAGCACCGCTTCCAGGCCATCGGCTAAGATGGAGGGTTTATTCCGGCCGCCGGAGGCCTGTTCTCCTGGGCCAAGTCTCAAATAACTGCCCACATCCAGCTTCCGGGCCACCATGGCCAGAGTTTTTTCGTTAACCACCGACGCTCTGGCCTTGGACATCTGTCCTTCGGAAAAACCGGGGCGTAACCGGTAAATCAGCTCACTGACATAAAGGCCCAGAACAGAATCCCCCAGAAACTCCAGACGCTGATTCTCCCGGCCTGCGGCTTCACCGGACACGGAAGGATGAGTCATGGCCAGTTCCAAAAGATCAAGGTCATTAAATTTAACACCCAGTACGGCCATTAAACCGGAAATATTCAGAGGTTCCTGGTGAAAATTTGAAGTCATCGGGAGCTTAACCCGGCCGTCAGTTTTCGGGCCAGATCCCCAAAATCCCCGTTGGACATCAAAACTACCGTATCCCCTGGTTTTAAAGCGGCCATAAGCTCTGCCAAAAGTTTACCCGGCTCCGGACAGTAGCGGGCTTTTGGTCCGATGGCCCGGACCAGAGCCAGAGGGTCTAAGCGGTCATCGGGCGGGGCTTTATCAGGCTGGTTAACCCCGGCCAGAAAGACCAGATCGCCTGCGGCCAGAGCCTTCTGGTAAGCATTCTGGAACACCGCCCGTCTGGTCGTATTGCTCCGGGGTTCAAAAACGGCCACCAAACGTCCTTTCAGATCGCTTTTAAGGCCAATTAAGGTGTTCAGAACAGCCGTGGGATGGTGGGCAAAATCGTCTATGACCCTGACACCCCCGAAGTTACCCAAAACTTCCTGCCGTCTTTTAACGCCTCTCAGCTGGGACAAAATGATCGGCAGCTGGCCGGGGTCGGCTCCGGCCCGGATGGTAAAAGCCAGAGCCGCAGCCGCATTTAAAGCGTTGTACAATCCCGGCCTGGACCAGCTAAGAGCTAAATTTACCCCAGGACCCTTTAAATTAAAGGAAAAACTCTCCCCGGCCCGGTAATCGGTCACGACCCAGTCATTATCGGAGACCTGGCCGTAAAACTCAACCCGGCCCCGGCAGAGGCGGGCCAGTTCCCGGCAGATGGGATCGTCGCCGTTAGCCAAAAGCAGTCCCTCCGGGGGAATAAGCTCAATTAAACCCCGGTAAGCGTCCGTGACCGACGCCAGGTCGGGATAAATATCACCGTGGTCGAATTCAACCCCAGTCAGGATAACTGTTCTGGGTTTATAGAAGATAAATTTCGGCACTTTCTGGAAAAAAGCCGAATCATACTCATCGCCTTCGATTATAAACCATTCCCCTAAAGGCACTTCATAAGCCCTGGGCAGATCGAGACTCTGCCCGCCGATTAAAAAGCCGGGCTTTAAGCCCAGATTTTCCATCAGCGCGGCCGCCAGGTTGGTGACGGTTGTTTTACCGTGGCAGCCGCTTATGACCAAATTTTTCGTTTCGGCTAAAAAAAGCTCCCCCATAAGCTGAGGCAGGGAAACATAATACTGGCCTCTTTCCATTAAAGTTTCAATGACCGGAAATTTTCTGGTCACCACATTGCCGACCACGGCCACGCTGTCCGGGGGTAAAGTTTCCGGACCGTAGCCCTGGCAGACCGTCAGTTCCAGTCTGGCCAGAATATCCTTCATCGGCGGATAAAGGTTTTCGTCCGAGCCGGTCACTTTATAGCCTTCCTGCTTCAACAAGCCGGCCAGAGCGGTCATGGCAACCCCGCCGATGCCGATTAAATGGAAATGGGTCTGGAAGTTGACCTTCCCGGGCAGTCTGTTTAAGTTTTTGGCCAGTTCCATTTAACGGCTCCAAAACTCTGGGAAGAGTAAGACCAGAAAGCTGTAAAATTCCAGCCGGCCCAAAAGCATACAGATGGAAAGGACACCTTTGGCCGGTCCTGGCAGGGAAGCTAATGTCTCGGTTGGGCCTAAGCTGCCTAAAACCGGACCGACATTACCCAAAGCGCTGGCAGTGGCCGAAAATGAAGTGCCTAAGTCTAAACCCATGAATAATAAAATTAATGTCCCGGCCCCTAAACTGATCAGGTACAGAAGGAAAAATAGCCAGACTTTCTCCAGAACTGAGTCCGGGACAGACTTGCCGCCCAAGCGGATGGGAAAGACTCCCCTGGGGTGGATATAACGGCGGAAGGCCCGGTGGAGACTTTTAAATAAAATAAGCCACCGGACGCACTTGAGTCCGCCGGAAGTCGAACCGGAACAGCCGCCGACAAAGAAAAGAGCCAGAAGTACGGCCCGGCTCAGATCCGGCCACAAGCCCCAGTTGGCTGTCGTAAGTCCGGTGGTGCTTATGACCGAGATAACCTGGAAAAGAGCCTGAAATAAAGACTGGCCCGGAGAATAGAATCTGACAGCCATCAAAGGTATGGCCACTAAAAACGAAGCCCCTAAGACGATGACCGCGAAAAAAATGACTTCGGGATTTAAAATGGCTTTTAAATGACCTGTCAGAACCTGGAATAAAATGGCAAAGCTTAAGCTGCCAATGAACATGAATATAATCAGGACCCACTTAATATAATAGCTTTCGTGGACAGCGGCCGACTCGTTGAAATTGGAAAAACCGCCGGTAGAGATGGTCGTCAGGCTCTGACACAGAGCCTGAAAAATCGACTCCCCGCCTAATGTCAGGAGACCGAAAAGCAGAACGGTCAGCCCTAAGTAAATAAGCCACAGAAACTTAGCCGTCTGGGTTACCCGGGGCCGCAATTTTTCCGAAGAAGGCCCGGAGGATTCGTTTTTGAGCATCATCTGGCCGCCTACACCCAGAAAAGGCAGAACAGCCACCATCAGAACGATGATGCCCATGCCGCCCAGCCATTGGCTTAAACTCCGCCAGAATAGCAGTCCCCGGGGAATAGGCCGTAAATCGGCAATGACTGTGGCTCCGGTGGAAGAAAGTCCGGAAAATGACTCAAAAAGACCGTCCCAGAAGCCTAAAACCTCACTTATCCAGTACGGCAGGGCCCCTAAAATATTTAAAGCCAGCCAGGTCAGACCGACGACGGCCAGACCGTCCCGGTATCTGGGTTCCTGGTGGCGGACTTCCTGACCGCCAAGAAAGACTAAAAACCCGCCCAAGCCCAAAGATATGATGAAGGACAGCAAAAAACAGCGTTCCGAGCCGTCCTGGAGGATAAAAGAAGAGAGCAGCGGTAACAGAAAGGCGGCCGAAAAAACCGTTATGATCCAGCCGGCCAGACCGACGATTAAAGTTGGATTGATCAAAATTAAGTCCCTGGCCCTGCGGTCCCGGTCGGCCCTGCGGCCAAAAATGCCTTTAAAGAATTATGACTTTAAAGTTAAAAAGGAAACAAAATTAAATTTTCTAAAATAATCAGTCTACAGTCTGGTCGTCGATGTCACCGTTTTGAGGATTCATTTTTGACAATAAACATGGCCCCGTCAGTAATGCCACTTTGGTGCGCCCCAGGCTAGAGAGCCCGGAAAACCTAACATCTTGGCAAAATTATCACATTATTGACGGTAAAATCAATATAATTATATTGGAGCCAAAAAGCTGTCCGAAACCAAAAAGCCTGGATGTCAGGGCCGGACTGAAGTCGGACGGTTAAACGATTTTTCAAGCCAGTAAACAATGCTGACAACAGAAGGCACTACTTTGCGGGAAGGGGTGTTTTTTGCTGCTTTTCCCGAAAATTGAATCAAATGCTCATTTTTATCAGAATCCCTTTAACAATTAAGGATTGTGCTGCATCCTGGCCGAGTATGGTGAAATTTTCACGGACGAGCAGTCAGGGACTCTGATTTTGAAAACTTTCCTTCGGCATCGGTCTGCCATTATTGCGGCTTCTTTGTTCATAAGCCGGATTCGCAAAAATGTCTCCAAAAGTCGGATTATCATTGTTTTACTGATCGGGACATCGCAATAGTATTCGGTCAATTATGACCGGCGCTTGTTCTGGCTTTCTGGGGTTTTTGTCAGAGATCCGGTCAAAGTCGGGCTAGATCTTCTGACCCCAGGTCCGATGAGCCTTTGGCTTCATATTTTTTACTTTTAAATTTAAAAAGCGTTAAGCCAGAAGTCAGTCCAAAAACTTATTAAAATGTGATATATGTCATTGTCAAAAGCAGGCCTGAGGCTTATGTTTTTTGACGGCTCTGCCCAGTATTGCCTCAAATAATTCCAGACGGACAGGGAGGACGGAGATTATCTGAGCCTTTTCTGGTGCGTTCCTCCGCTATGGGGAATCCTGCCCGGTCAGATTGGACGGGAGGTCGGTTGGCCGGCTATGGACCGACCTTTTTTTGGATCAATGGTCCCGGGGATTTGCCGAAGCCGCCGGCCGGCTATAGAAATCATTAGGACCCTGTGGTACAATAATCTGACTGCTGGCCAGACTTTTCGCCATAAGCCTCAGATCGTTCCTTTGGAGCTGATTTTGCTGACTCAGGTCGCTGGACAGGACAACCACGGCAACGGAGTTTTTCAAAGCTCTGTTCCCTGCTCCGGCAAAACCTTTATTCCCATTTAACTGCTCGCGACTGCTCAAAAGACCGGGCCCCAAAATACTGCCGCCAATGTCCCTAAGCAGGAGGCTATACGAAAGAAACAATAGTCAGAAAATAAAAGCTGAAGAGACTTCCCGGAACTCGCCAGAAGTTGCAGGAGATAATTTCTGAAAATCGGATTTATGTCGACAAGACACCTTACATTTACAAAATGTTAACGGAATTGGATGTCTACTATTTATTCCTCTCCAGGCCCAGACGCTTCGGGAAAACCCTGCTGCTGGACACGCTCAATGAGTTGTTTTTAGGCCGCCGCCATCTTTTTGAAAATCTCTGGATCAGCCGGGAAACCGATTATGATTTCCAGCCTCATCCGGTCATTCGTCTGTCCATGAACTACTCCGTGACTGACAGCCCTGAAAAACTAAAAAACTACATCATTGGGGATCTTCTGGAAACGGCTGAATCCATGGAAGTAACCATCAACAAAACTGAATACGACAGCATTTTAGAGGAACTTCTGAAAAAGCTCTCCAAGAAGCACAGCGCGGGCGCGGCGGTCCTGATTGACAAGTATGACGCCCCGGTGCCAGGCATATTGACGCCCCGGACCTGGCCCGGGCCAACAGCGAAGTCCTCCATGGGCTTTATACTTCCCTCAAGGTATCCGAAGAGCACATCCGTTTCGTCTTTGTGACCGGCATAACCAGATTCGCCGTGACCGCCCTGGATTCCGGACCCAACAATTTCGAGGACATCTCCCTTTTGCCTGATTACAGCGGGGTTTGCGGCTTTACTGTTTCTGAGTTCGACCGGTATTTCGGCGACAGAATGGAGGATCTGCTTCAGGCCCAAATTGAAAGCGGATACATGCCGCCTGACAGCCGGGTCAGCGATCTGAGAGAAATAATACTGGCCTGGTATGACGGCTGCAATTGGCTGGGACCGGAGAGAGTTCTGAATCCCTACGCGCTAGTGAATCTCTTCTCTAAACAATCATTCGACGCTTACTGGGTTCGGAGCGGACAGCCCTCCCATCTCAAGACGATGATCCGTCAAAGGCCCCAGGATTTTCTGGCTCCTCAGGCCGGGGAGTATTTTTCAAGCGAAATAAGAAAAGCCGATCTGCATTATCCGGAACCGGCGCCGATTCTTTTTCATTCCGGCTGCCTGACCATTGACCGGGAGATTATCCACCCCGTGAACAGTAATGCTGATGATTCCGGCGGCGGTCCGCCCAGCTACACCTTCAAGTTTCCAAACAAAGAGGTTAAGGACGGCTATTCGGGTATATTGAAGGACGTTTTCGGCAAAACTGGCTACGGCAGCATTTTAAGCCTGACTCCCAGATTTTTGGCCGCCGTGGACGGCCGGGACTCCGGGGCCGTCGGGATTCTGTTCACAAATTTGCTGTCCTCCATCACTTTCTGTCAGCATACGCCGGATGAGTCATTTTATCACGCCATTTTTCACGGCTGTTTAGCTGCCGGAGGGCTTAAGGCGCTGGGCGAGGCGGCCGGGGCCGCCGGACGCACGGACATCATTGCGGAGCGCCCTGGGGACAGGTATCTGATAATTGAGGTCAAATATCGGAAAAAAGAAGAGGGCCACACTGAACCTGACTTGAAGAAGGAACTGGCGGAAGCTTCAAACGAAGCCTTGAAGCAGATTGTTAAAAATGACTACGCCGGACCGATCAGGGGCATGGCCAAAGAGATCGCCGGTCTTTCCCTGGCCGTGTACGGAAGGAAGCACGTCAGATCGGATTTCGTGACCTGCGATCTTATGAAGCCGCAGCCTATACGATGAAGTCAAAAGCGCCTTTTGCATCTGAAGCCAAACTTCCCTAGATGAATCGAGCGGAAAAAGTAACTTTCAGAGCTGCCAACCCCAACATCATAGGCTTTAATGCCCAATAAACTACTCGTTGTCAACGGTTTTTGTCAAATTTCCTGTTTGTCAGAAACCGCCGGTTATCTTTATGCAACTACATTGCAGCAAATTGATCTCTTCAGATGAAAGCGCTGAGAAGGCCTCTTCAGGAAATACACCCGTGAACGGTTACAGTGCTTCGCCTATTCCATCATTTCGGCGGGATAAAGCAAGTTTTACTGCATTTTTTGAACTATCAGAATATGTAATGAATACCGAAAATTACAAAATCCAGATGTCCGACTTGAGCCTGAATTTAATAAAAAAATCCCAAGGCAGCGCTTGGGGCTCCGCTTAATGGCTCTTTTAAGACAGAATTTTGTTCAAATGCTCAATGGACTCGAATCTGGTCACCACCGCCAGGATGTCCCCGGCCAAAATGGATGTCTGACCGCGGGGGATAATGACTTCACTGTTTCTTAAAAGTGCGGCCACAATGGTGCCGGAGGGAAATTTGGCCTGGCTGAAGGTCATGCCGGCCAGGCGGGACTTTTCCGGAACTTCCACTTCAATGATTTCGGCATCCTCGTTCTTTAACGTGGCCACTGAAATGACCAGACCTTTGCGGATATGTTTCAGAACCGCCGAGACTGCAGCCACCCGGGCGGAAACCAAAGACTCCAGGCCGATGGCCGAGACAAGGGGCACATAATTGTAGCGGTTAACCCTGGTAATGGTGCTCGGCACCCCCAGCCGCTTGGCAATTAAGCAGGCGATCATATTTTTTTCATCGTCTGTCCCCACAGCAATGAAGACATCGCAGTCGGCTATGCCTTCTTCTTCCAACAGATCCTGATCCGTGGCGTCCCCTTTTAAAACAATGGTTCTGGTCAGTTCCTGGCTTAAAAAAGTACTCCTCTCCACGTCTTTCTCAAAGAGCTTAACCGCCAGGTCTCTTTCTTCCAAACGCCGGGCCAAAGTCAAACCAACTTCCCCGCCGCCTAAGATAAAAACTGTTTTGACCGGCCGCCAGTCGATGCCGAAAAACTCGCTGACCTGGGGCAGATGCTCGGGCGTGGCGGCCAGATACATCAGATCCCCGCCTTTCATGACCGTATCGCCCTGGGGAATCAAAAGCTCATGATTCCGGTAAATGGCCACTATAAGGATGTGGTAGCCGTCTTCTCGGGGCAGGGCTTCGGCCAGGGTCTGACCTATACAGTGGTGGGTGCGGCTCAAGCGCAGGCCGATTAGTTTTAAGCGGCCCCCGGAAACATCGATCACGTCTCCGGCTCCGGGGATATCTAAAAAGTCCATAATCGTATCGACCACCAGAGTAGTCGGATCTATAATTAAAGTTACCCCGAGACCTTCTAAAACCCCGGTCTGGTTAAGTTCTTCCAGAAAAGAAGAATCCCGGACTCTGGCTGCCCGCCTGACCTCAGGAGCCAGAATCTGGGCCAGACGGCAGGCTAAAAGATTGTGCTCGTCGTTGCTGGTTACGGCCACTAAAAGATCGGCCTCCCGGATGCCGGCCTCCACTAAAATTTGCGGTCTGACCGCTGACCCGCAGATGGTCTGAACATCAATAGAGTCACTGACTGCGTCCAGGCGTTCCTGGCTGCAGTCAATGACTACGACATCTTCTTTTTCCCGGGAGAGTTTTTCGGCAATGGACAACCCAACTTCTCCGGCCCCGGCGACAATTATCTTCATAATTTGGTTAAGAGATCCTGGCCCCCAGAGGGACAGGGCGGCTGGGCGATAAAAGTGACATCCGGCCGTCTGAGGAAGCGGCCAGAATCATGCCCTGGGACTTAAGACCCATCAGCTTGGCCGGTTTTAAGTTGGCGCAGATGACCACAGTCTGGCCGACCAGTTCGTCCGGTTCATAATACTTGCCGATACCGGCCACAATTGTCCTTTCTTCCGGGATACCGTCAGTTTCTAAGGCGCAGGTCAGTTTAATAAGCTTATCGCTGCCTTTAACCTTTTCGGCGGTCAGAATATTGGCAAGTTTGAGCTTTACTTTCTGAAAGTCTTCAATATTTATTAAGTCCGCAGTAATAAGTCCCTCTGGTGTTTTCGCCGGAGTCCCGTCGGGGGAACCTTGCGGCTGCCTGGTTTTGGCCGTCTCTGTTTCCACCCTGGGGAAAAAAGTTGCACCCGGAGAAATGACCAGGGTCGGGTCAAATGAAGAGAAAATAGGCCGCCAGTCTAAAGTCATCTCATGGGCGTTTAAACCCAGCCTTGACCAGATATCCGACCCGGTCTGGGGCATAACCGGCCAGATCAAGGCCCCGATATAAGACAGACCCTGAGCTAAACGGGCTAAGACTGTCAGCAGGCGATCTTTTTTGCCGGGATCCCGGGCCAGGATCCATGGCGCCTCGGCATCAATGCTTTTGTTCAAAAAGCTGATCAGTTCCCAGACAGAAGTTAAAGCGGCCCGAGGATTGACATTCAAAAAAGCCTGTTCGTAAGACGATTTTAAGTTATCCAGGCGTAAAAACCATTCGCCGTCATCGGCCGCCGGGGGCGGAACAGGAATCAAACCCTGATTGAATTTCTGGATCATGGCCACGGATCTCTGCCAGAGATTGCCCAGATCATTGGCCAAGTCGGCGTTATACCGCTCAACTAACCGGTCTTCGGAAAACTCGCTGTCCAGGCCGAAGTTCATCTCCCTCATCAAAAAATAGCGGAAGGGGTCGGAACCGTATTTTTCGGCCATGGACAAAGCTTCCACCACATTGCCGACGGTTTTACTCATTTTGGATTGGCCGATCCGCCAGTAACCGTGGACATTTAAGTGTCTATAGACAGGTTCCCCGGCGGCTTTAAGCATAGTCGGCCAGAAAATGGCGTGGGGTTTTAATATATCTTTGGCAATGGTGTGTTCGGCCACCGGCCAGAACTTACTGTATTTCTCGCCGTCCGGCCAGCCTAAGGCCGATATATAGTTGATCAGGGCGTCAAACCAGACATAAGTAACAAAGTTATTGTCAAAGGGCAGATCAATGCCCCAGGTCAGACGGCTTTTAGGCCGGCTTATGCAGAGATCTTCCAAAGGTTCCCGCAAAAAGCCCAGTACCTCGGAACGGTAGCCTTCGGGCCGGATCAGGTCTGGATTTTTTGTAATATAGTCAATCAGCCAGTCCTGGTAATTGCCCATGCGGAAAAAATAATTCTTCTCCGAGATAAACTGGGGCTGGGTCAGATGGTCGGGACAAAGACCGTCCGCCAGCTCTTTTTCGGTGTAAAAGCGCTCGCAACCGAAACAGTAATAGCCGCCGTACTCCCCGAAATAAATTTCCCCTTTCCGGTTAACCAAATCCATAAACCGAGCCACAACTTCCTTGTGCCGGAGTTCGGTCGTCCGGATAAAGTCGTCATTGGTGACCGACAGATTAGGCCAGGCTGCCTTAAAAAGGGCGCTTATGCGGTCAACGTAATTCAGGGGCGTCACTTGGGCTTTGGCCGCGGCCTGGACTATTTTGTCCCCGTGTTCATCGGTGCCGGTTAAAAAATAAGTCTCATAGCCGGCTAAACGATGGAATCTGGTCAGAACATCGTTGACGATAGTGGTATAAGCGTGACCTAAATGGGGCCTGGCGTTGACGTAATAGATGGGGGTAGTGACGTAATATCTCATAAAAAACCTGAACTATCAGTTAAAATAATTAAATATAGCTTGTCTTAGTTATATTTCAAGAGCTTTTGACAAGAAGGGTAAAGTAAATCAGGGGACATTAAATAATTCCCCAAGAACCATGGCCCAGACACCAAAAGTAAGCGATATTCTACTCTCCGGCCCTGATCTATGTCAAACCCCGGTTTTTATAAATTTTGATTGCCTTTGCAAACTGTCATAAGACCAGGGTTTCACCCTCTGGTCCTGAATCAGGCTATTGGCAGCGACTCGGCACCACAACATATGGCTGCCAAAAATACTAAATAAGTCTGCGCGTTGTTTTATTCATGGTAAAAGTACAGAAAAACTAACATATCGTCTTTGTCTGATTCATGGCAGAAATATATATGCTATTTATCAATAATTAACATAAATTTTATATATTAATAGGAATTATAAACGCTATATTTTAGGCCTTCAGTACGTTATTAAGATAATGACATACTGGAGGTGAAAAAAATCATGGGATATAAATTTTTTTCCGATTATTTCCGGTTTTCCTTTAAATCTTTTGCTGTATGGATGTATGTTATCAGCGTCAGCGGGAATTTAGTAGGAGTAACAATTCACATGCTGTGTTCCTGCCTGAAGGAGGTCTCTCGGTCTCTCCTCCCATTTGAAGAAACCAAAATGTTATAATATAAACTTTAGTTACCCGGATATAGTTATGCTAGATTAAATAAACTGTATCACGATGCCATTAGCAAAAGGATGATTAGATGGACCTTACGGAACTGCCCTTTGGAATACAGGCCTTTGAGAAGTTACGGGCCAAGAGGGCAGTATATTGTGGATAAAATGAAATATTTTCCCCTGCTGCCGGAGGAAGGAGAAGTCGTCTTCTGTGCCCGGCCCAGGCGTTTCGGCAAATTCCTGACCGTCTCAGTTCCGGATGCCTTCTTATCCTGGAGGAAGGAGCTTTTTCAGGGACTGGCGGCCGAAGAATTCATGAATTCACCTGAATTCACCCCAAAACCGGTCATTCATCTGGACATGATCGAATCTGACAACAGCCGGAGTCTGGAGATTTTGGAAGGAAAAATAAGAAAATATCTGACGGGCACCGCTGAACAGTAAAAAGTCTCCTTACAGCGGTATGATGCGGCCGGCGCCTTTTCAAATTTACTGAAGGATGTCAGCGGCGAGGCCGCCGCCCAAAAAATCGTCCTGCTGATTGGCGAATACAATGCTCCTGTTATGAGTCTGATCCTGGGGGAACTGACCTGTGACCCCAAGCTGGCGGAACAACCCCGAAACTTAATGCGAAGTTTCTTTTCTAAAATAAAATCCCATGATATTACCCCGGCGGATAATTTTGATACAAACAAATCACCATAAGGTAAAATCAATAAAGAAATAGATTATCATAATAATCCGCCGAGGTAATAAAGTCCTGGACTTCGTCTTCATCACCTGGATTTCCAAGTTTTCCAGCACGGGGAGCTTTTCGCCTCTCAATAACCTTGCGGACATCTCCATTGATTCCAGTTCGCCGCCCTTCACGGGCCTGACCCATAAGGAACTGGAGGAGAATTTCGCCCCGCATTTACGGGCCACGGCCGATAAGCTCCGGCTGAGAAAAAAGAATTTTTGGAGCGTATCCGGGAGTACTATGACGGCTTCTCCTTTGACGGAAAGACCAGAGTCTGCAACCCCTTCTCCGTTCTGCTCTTCTTCACGGACAGCAAATTTAATAAATAGTCGGATAGAATCCGGCTCCAGCGGATTTATCAGAAAATTCTCCGAGACAAAAAACTCACGGCTGAAGAGTTTTCCGGCGTTCCTGTCACCTGGGATTTCGCCGGAACACCGGGGAAAATCGGCTCCGCGCCTCCGGAAGGGTTTCTTTATCAGGCCGGGCGCCTGACCTGACCCTGCAGGAAGGCAGTAACGGTTCCTGCACCCTGGACTATCCCAGCTTCGGAGTCCGACCGCGCTGCCGGCCCTGTTTATGGATAATCTTTATTCATCTGAAAGAATGGCTGAGGCGGCGGCCGTCGAATTGGACCAGTATCTGGCCGCAGGCGATGTAACCGATATGCTGGTCGTTTTTATGCGTCTGTTTTCGGGCCTGTCCTGCCGGGGCTATAAAGATGCGGTTTCCGTTAAAACGGACCAGGATATTCTGACCGGGACGGCTCTGGAGCAGGCCGAAGAGAGGCCGGGCGTGTCCGAACCAAATTCGGCCGTGAATTTCATGGAATCCTTGAGTCTGAAAAAGGGCGAAATTTTCTACCGGAGCGTCTTGCAGACCTGTCTGCTTGCGGTCGGCCGGGGCCGATGTCTGTCCGGAAGCCGGTAAAAACCGGGGCCAGGCCTATATGGAAGTCAAGTACAAGAATCTCAATTACATGTTGAGATGAAAACTGCGGATGACAGCCCGGCGGCTCTCAAGTCGGCCCAGGCCGGGCTGCCCCGGTTCCGTGACCGTAACTGCGGCGGCGCCTCCCAAAACCCCATCTTTATTATCTTCAGCTGTGGATTTGAAGGCCCGGAATACCGTGGCCTGCGTCTTTGTGAAAAACGGGCAGGCCTCTTCCTGGACAGCCAGGATTTGGTGCGGCTCAGTGAGCAGTCTGCTGAAGAAGCGGATTAAAATCAGGCTGCCCTAATAGGAAGAGAGCTGGGCAGAGAAGCCGTAATCCAGTCTTCGTGTCTTTATCGCTCGAAGTCTCCCTCCGGCGCTCATTTCTTCAAGACAGGCCAGAGGCTCTGTAAACTTCTTTACTGTTTGACTCCTGAAACCCCGCGAAAATGCCTGCAAATTGTTTACAGCAACAGGGCCGCAGATTAAAAGTCAAAGACCGGGGTGGGTTTATCCTGGGCCGCCGCCATAAGAAAAGGACTGACCCCCAGTCGGCTTAAACACTCCCCGGCGGCGGCCAGAGCCAGTTCAGGAGTATTGTTAGTTTCCGACAGATGGCCAAGAATGACCCGGTTCAAATCCGGATGATACAGTTGGGCCAGCAGTTCCGCTCCCTGCTCATTGGATAAATGGCCGGTTCTGCTTCTAACTCTTTGCTTTAAGTAATAAGGATAAGGTCCTTCTAATAGCCGATTTAAGTCGTGATTGAACTCAAGAATCAATGCATTGAGGTTTTGGAAACAGTCTCTTATCTGATGAGTCACTACCCCTAAATCGGTCACTACTCCCAAAGAGCCGGTCTGACCTCGGATCACAAAGCCCACAGGTTCAGCTGCGTCGTGGGAGACAGGGACCGGCTGGATTTTTAAGGTGCCCAAACTAAGCTCTTCTCCAGATTTGAGGGAATTGACCCGGACCCCGGACAGCTCGACTTTGCCGGATTGAACAGTCAAATCCGTGGCCCAGACATTTAGCCGATAACGCCTGGCCAGAGGCCCGATGCCCCGGACATGGTCGGAGTGTTCGTGGCTTACAGCAATGTCCCGCAAAATATCAAGCTTTAAACCCCGGCTGAAAGCCCGGGCCGTGAAGTCTTTGGCCGAAAGCCCGTTATCAATGGCCACAGCCCGGTCATTTTCCTCTATCCACAGAGCATTACCCCGGCTGCCGCTGGCCAGCAGACAAAAGCGCATCTCAGCGGCCGGTAGAGCCGAAACCGCCTGAACCCCTCCTGGTATCTTCCAGTGACTGGCTGACGGTTAAAACTGCTTTTTCCACTTTGGCAATGACCATCTGAGCCACCCGGTCACCTCTTTCAACGACCACTGTTTTGTGTCCTAAATTGATCATCGGCAGAGCAATCTCTCCTCGGTAGTCCCAGTCTATAGTGGCCGGGGAATTAATTAAAGTCAGACCTTTTCTTAAAGCCAGACCGCTTCTGGGTCTGACTTGGCCTTCGTAGCCGGCCGGCAGAGCCACGGCCCAGCCCGTCGGCACGAGCTGAATCTGGCCGGGAGAGAAGGTCAGGGGTTCGGTCAGATGAGCCGATAAATCCAGGCCCACCGACCCTGATGAGGCATAGGACGGCAAAGGCCAGTCCGGATCAGGACTTAATCGCTTAAACGTAACATTCGGACCGCCGCGTTCGACGGGACCGTTGGGCTCGGATGTCATACATACCTTCTGCAGTTTATTTTACTTCCGGACATTTGTCTTTGAGTTTCCCGAACACCCCAGCCTTTAAAGCCATGAGGCGCCACCTTTGGTTGGCCATAAAGGCGTACAGCCAGGGCGGTAAGGACGGCTCAACCAACAGATCTTCCCCCGATCGACTGACTTTAATATTTTGGCCCAGAATTTTAAGAGCCCGGGTCAGACGGCCAAAAGGCCATGGTCCGGCCGCCACCCCGGAAGGCAAAGACGAGTACATGCCCCCGCCGCCCAGAGCCAGAGCCTGACCCCAGTTCAGGTTTACGGTTTTGGCAAAAAGCTTTAATCCCCGGACAGCCGGTAAATTAAGCCTGGCCTCATAAAAGCCGCAGTTAACCAGAGCGTAGACCCGGCCGGCCTGTTGGAGGTGTCCGGAAACGATAGTTTCGGCTAAGGTTTCCAGGTAGCTTAACAGCCAGGCCGGCAGCCCGTCCACGTACAGAGGCCAAGAAAAAATCAGAGCCCGGGAGGATGCGATCCTTTGAGGACTTATTTCCTCAAAATTATTGGCCCCGGTCACGCTCAGTATCTCTTCGGACTGGTCTAAAAGCCCCCGCAAACGATCAAGCAGCATTAAGCTGGTACTGGGAAGACGGGACTTTTTAGGACTTCCGCAAATAAAAGCTACGGACAAAATTTCTCCAAAAGCTCAGGTAAGTTGTTAAAAAAGAGGGTCTCACAGATCTGGGCTCCCAGATTTAAGGCATTGCCGGCTATGATATCGGCAGCTAAACTTCTGGCTTCTTCAGAATTATGTCCGTAGAAGACGCCCTTTAAACTAAAATCATGCGTCCGGCGGCCTTCGTGAACCATTCTGCCATTTTTAATGATCATAAAAGGCAGAAGACTGGCCAGACTCCGCTCTATAACCGTCTTGACCTCCGGCGACAGGTGCCCGAAAACGAGGCGGCTTATAAAAATAATCTCCCCCGCGTTTCCCAGCAGAGAGGGCATTTCCCGGCCCCGGTCGTTAATTACGCACTGCCCCGGAGTTTTAACCCAGCAGCCGAAACAGCCCAGACAGGGCCTGATCTTTGGTTTGGCTGACCAGACCACAGTTTCCGGCTTAGTCCAGTCCCGGGGAGGATTGTCCAGATCGTGGAGGATGAGTTTTTGGGACATAGAGTTTTTTAGCCGCTTATTTTTTTTGTCAGGAGAAGAGTGACTCTAATTTACTATAAATATATAGAATTGTACGATAAAAACGACTAATTTGCAAAAATATTAAAATTTACTTTTCAGTAATCTTTCGCGGACATTTTCCAGGCCTCCAGGTTCCGATAAGAAGGCTGTCACAGAGAGCCTGACTTGCTTTACGGAAAAGACAGCCGGAAGAAAACCAGATTGTTAAGATCATAAGTCTGCCCTTTTTTCTGAAGACCCAGGCCGCGATGTTGCGTTTTTCAAAATCACCGGGCAAAATAACCAAGGATGGGATTTTTGGCACAGCCTCTGTAATCATGCTCCCGGATCCCGGCTAGCCCGATTGGGCGGCCGAAAAAGCCGCTCGGCTGTCTTCAGCGGTTTTCATCTCAGCAATGCAATCTTTATCCTTGCACACCGCAGCATTTTTGTTTCTTCAGACATCAGGAGTAAGGCGTCCGGCAGCATGGGAACGGTTACTTTTCTTTAAACTAGAAACAGCCGGAATTTGGCTCACAAATGTCCCGTCCGGCCGGGGAAAAAACGCCAGCAGACAAAAAACAGTTTTCAGGAAAAAATATCCAGAATTTTGTCTTCATCAGCTGCAGCTGGGGTGTTCGAGCTGTCAACTATCGGTTTCAGGTCCAGAGGTTCGGTGACGGCCAGGCCTTTATCCTCCAGCCGACCCATGGCAGATGATACTTTAACCCCTGGTTTTATATAGACCGAGACGTGCATAGTGTCGGCGGGATTCGGGTTTTTCGGAGACAGACGCGCCGCCGGTTTGATTTTCCGGGCCTTCGGCATATTGTGGGGGTGTTTATTCATAAAAAACCTGTTCACGAAAAATCTCAGCCGGAGGATTTTTTAGCCCCGGCAGACCTGTCGCTATTTTAATGGTCCATGGTTGTAAAAACAAGTATATTTTGGATCTTTGGAATATAAGTCATTTAGTGGCGGGTCTGGGGCCCTTTATTACCGCCGGAAGAGCAGGCAGAAAAAAGCTTGACCGCTTCCGGCCAGAGTTCACCGGGACTTTTGGTCCGGTACAGTTCCAACATCCGGTCGTCATTGGCCCGGTGCCAGTCACCATAAAGCCGGCGGGTTTTAGGGTCAGAACTTTTTGCCAGAAGAAGTTCGACCGGTTCGCGGAGGTCAGTGTTAATTTTGACTAAACGGTTCAGCTCTTCCTGAGTTTTAGCTTTTAAAAAGCTCAGCCAGCTTACCAGAACTGGCTCATCATAATTTTCCGGCATATTGGGCAGTTCGTATGACCATAAGGCCCCGGAAGCTTTAATTTCCCCTCCCTGGGCCCGGTTAGCCAGCTCAAAATCCACCCGGTTAATAAAATGACTGGCATCCTGAGTTAAAGGGTAATCGGCAATAAAGATAGTTGTGACCAGACTCTTCAGCCAGGCTGCTGGCAGACACTGGAACATCCTTCTGACCTGGCGGCTTTTGGAGTAAACCAGGGCGTCAACCCGCTCCAAAGGATCGGCCGAGACAATAATTTCGATATTATAGACCAGCTCCAGATCAGTGGTGACTAAAGCGCTGACCAGACCGGTTCTGACGGGTTCATTCTCCAGATTGAATCTCGGGTCAATTACGGACAGATCCTTCATGAACTTAGCCGCCTCTGGCATTAAAGCCCGAATAAATTTGGCCAGAATTTGGGGGTTTTCCGGATCAGCAAAGATAAGCCGGAAGACAAAATCGTCCAAAACAGGCAGTATGGCCGGAATATCCTTCATCAATTCACCCCCAAAAACCCCAGATAATTTACGGCGCTAAAGGATCAGAAGTTTTTGGCTGCCAGAAAATATGAACTTAGAAAGGCCTGAAAAAACCAAGACTTAAGAACATTATGTCTTTCGCAATATCTTTCAAAGACAGTAAGACAATTATTCCCTCAGTCTCACGGCTTCTTTACTGACTAAAAAAACCTGCTCCAAAAAAATAAGAACCAAAAGGCGCACCGGAATCAAGCCCTGAATTCAGGCTCAAGTAAAATATAACATAATCAGGCGGGTCCGACAAAAAGTCCGGGCCTGAAACAAAAAATTAGCTGTCTGTTTACCATAAAAATTATAATTAAGTTATTATTAAATATTTTAGCAGTATAAATAATGTAAACAGCAAGATATATTATTTTCTGTAATATGACCAATTTGAGAGGCTGCGGCCAGACGGCTCCAGGCCTTTTTCGGGCCCAAAGGCGGCCGGTTGATTAAGCTTTATTGCCTGGTATTAGAAAAAGTTAAAATTTACTAGTAGTTTCAGCTATCTGTCAAGTAAAAAATTTGTAAATATATTTAAAAACTCTTGAATCATAATTATCCAGGTTATTTTTATTTAAACCCAAAAGGGCCGAATAAACTATTATTAGGGTCATTGACTTTACAGATGATTTCTGAAATACTGGCAGTGATATTTTACTGAGCCAGTTGAAGAGGCTTTATTTTTTTAAAGTCTGGCTTTGATGTTTTTGGTTTTAGGTCTTTGGTTTATTTAGGTCTCCTTTTTTGAGGAGGCTAAGTTGAGGAAATAGGGGCCATGTCAGAGCTTGTAGCTTTTCGTGAGGACAGACTGGGTTTTCGGGTAACCCTCAAGGAAAAGACGGTCCTGGGTCGCTCTTCCGACTGCGACCTGATCCTCTTCGACCGGAGTGCGTCCAGAAACCACGCTGAGATCTCTAAAATCGACGATAACTATTTTATTGTTGATCTAAACAGTACCAATGGCACTTTAGTCAATGATCTGCCTATAACTCTCCAAACCAGACTGAAAAGTTTTGACTGCATCAAAATCGGCCAGGAAATCTTCATATTTGATCCTTATCTGGATATCATCACCGGATCGGCTCCGGCCTCTCTGATTTTAAACTCAGTCAATGAGAGTCATCAGAATCTGGTCAGTCGGCCGGCTTCGGAAGCTGCCGCTTCCCTGACCGCCGAGCAGGCCGCTCTGGCCGCCGGTTTATCCGGCGCCCTGTGCCGCTCGGCCGTCGGTGGAATCAATAAAACAATAATAGCTTTTTTGACTGAACACCTCGGCGCCACGTCAGTGTCCATCCTCTGGCCGGGCGGTTCCGGGGGGCGGCAAATGAGTTCATATGTGTCCTACCCGGAAGACAAAAGACTTTTACTGTCTCACGTACCTTACAACCGGGTGGTGGAAGAAGGTCAGGCGCTTATCTGGCCCAGAATAATCACGGAACTGGATTTTAATTCCGGCAACCGCCATGTGGGCCAGCTGAAACAGAACTGCATTCTTGTACCGGTCTACGGCTCTGATCCCAAAAGCGTCGGCCTTTTGTATATTGAAAATAATATAAATCCCTTGGAGGAGCCGGATTTAAATCTGGCCGCCATGGTCGCTCAGATTTTCAGTCCCTTTTTAGTCAATGCGGTGGCCCAGGATGAACTGGACAAGGAAAAGATCCAGATGGCCTCGGCCAGCGATGATCTGCTGTCCGATATCGCCACCAGGGACACTCAGGTTAAAATCGTCTTTTCCACCGCCTCTCACGTGGCCCAAGACGAAGATCCGGTCTTTCTGACCGGTGAGGTCGGGACGGACAAAACCAGTCTGGCTAAACATATTCACCAGCAAAGCCCCAGAAAAAACGGCCGTCTGGTTATTGTGACCCTGTCGGACATGCCCCCGTCCCAAATGGACAGAATGCTGTTCGGCCAGGAAGATGCCAATGACAATCATCTGGGACTCATTGCTTTAGCCGACAGCGGAAGCATCTTTTTGAGGCACATTGAGTACCTGACCCAGAACGCCCAGAAAAGCATTCTCATGGCTTTGGAAGAAGGCCTTATCTATCCGGTCGGCTCGCGTTTCTCCCGAAACATATCGACCCGGTTCATTACCTCCTCCTCGGCTAAACTCCACGAAAAAGTTGAAAACGGCTCTTTCCGGGAAGATCTCTACGCCCGCCTGACCAGGGTAAATCTATATCTGCCGCCTTTAAGAGAGACTAAAAACGACATTGAAGGCCTGGTCAACAGTTTTCTGACCAAGTCTGCCCGCCATCTGGGTCTGCCCTTTGATTCCATTGACCACTCGGCTTTGGAATGCTTAAGAGCTTACCCCTGGCCGGGCAATATTTCCGAGCTTCGAAGCGAATGCGCCCTTCTGGCCCATTTTACCCGCAGCGGCCATGTAGTGACCGATGCTCTGCCGGGTCATCTGCGTCTGGCGATGGAAGTTTTCAGCCACGGAGAGATCCCGGTCGATTCTCCTTTGGGCGAGGCAGAACGCTATATCCTTCTGAAGGCTCTGGCTTGTCAGGCCGGAGACATTGAGATGGTGGCCGGGCTATTAAATCTCTCTCCGGAGGATGTTATTATAAAGTCCAGGACTTACGGCTTGGATCCTCTGGATTATCAGTCCTCCGCTCCCTACAGCCCGGTCGTCACTCCGGGCCAAATCCCGCTGCCACCCGACGAACAGAGAGTTCCGGTTTAAGGCGGGTCTTTTAACCTCTAACCCAAGGAGTCGGCCACCATTGGATGATGGCACATCGAAACAGGGAATTCTGGCCTGGCTGTTTAGGCCTTTTCGCAGGAATTCCCTTTCCCCGGCTAAGATTGAGGAAGAAATAACCGATCTTTTGGATCAGGGCGCCGAAGCCGGAACCATAAATAAAATCTCCGGTGAAATGATCCAAAGTATCTTTGATTTCAATGAGACTGTGGCCAGACAGATCATGACCCCCCGCATTGCTGTCGTTGGCATTGACCGGAAAGCGACTATCGGCCAGGTGATTCAGCTGGCCAGAGAGGAGGGCTACTCCAGACTGCCGGTTTTTCACGGCGATCTGGACCATATTGCGGGCTTTCTGATGGTCAGGGATCTTCTGGGCCACTGGGGCGGGGATTCAGAACAGCCCCTGCCTCCGGAGCTGATCCGGCCCATCACTTTGGTTCACGGCAACCGCAAAATCGTGGAAATACTGAATGAACTCCGGCACCGCAAAAATCATCTGGCCATTGTTTTAGACGAGTACGGCGGTACGGCCGGTCTTGTGACCATGGAAGATATTATTGAGGAAATCATCGGCGATATCCATGATGAATACGACCAGGAAGAGGAAGAAAACATCCGGGAACTGTCCCCGGGCATTTTTCTGGCCACCGGTCAGACCAGTATCTCGGACTTAAACGACAAACTCATAAATCCCCTCCCGGAAGGCGACTATGAGACTTTAGGCGGCTTTCTGACCGATCAGGTCAGCCGGGTGCCTTTAAAAAACGAACAGATCCAATTTCAGGACTATGTTTTCCATATCCGGGCTGCTGACAACCGCAAAGTCGATCAGGTGGAAATCCGCCTGAAAGAAGCTCTGGATTAGACCGGATTAAAAATTAATTCAAGCCTTTTTCATTGTCAGCCTTACATTAATACTGTAGAATAATTTGGCCTCTTTTGGCGGCCTATTGGAGCCTTTTAATTATCCAGGGCTCCATTTTATTTTTTCGGCCCGTTTTGGACCAATTAAAAGGTCAATGACCTGAAATTACGGCATTTAATGGTCTTAAATTCGAAAGTTGCCCGAAGCTCTAAAAAAATCTTAGTTATCCGTCCCAATTCCGGCCTGTCCGGGGACATGCTGGTGACCGGACTGGCTCAGCTGGCCGGTCTTACCAAAAATGATCTTGATAAGCTGTTAGTCCAGCTGAACCTGCCCCATTTAACCGGCCGGGTCCGACTGGTGACCAGATCTCACCAGAGTATCAGGGGTTACGGTTTGGACCTGGATTTACCCGAGGAACACGAACACCGTCATTTAGCCGACATTACCCAGTTTTTTGAGGCAGCCGATATGACTCCACTGGCCCGGGAACTGACTCTGGAGTCTTTTAGGCTTCTGGCCGAAGCCGAGGCCTTTGTTCACGGCCAGACACCTCAGGAAGTCCATTTCCATGAAGTGGGCGCTATGGACAGTTTGCTGGATATGGGTCTTTCTTCCATCCTCTTTGACCTCCTTAATCCTGATCTCTTTGTCTGCGGTCCACTGCCGCTGTGCGACGGAGTTATTAAGGCCGCCCACGGTCTCCTGCCAGCCCCGGCTCCGGCTGTGGCCTATCTTTTAAGCGGGGTTCGGGTGACAGGGCTTAACAGTGCCGGGGAGACAGTCACGCCGACGGCTTTAAGCCTGCTTAAAACTTTTGGGGCCGTCTTTGGAAACTGGCCGGAAATGGTGATAGAGACTCAGGCTCTGGTTTACGGCAGCCGGTTTCTGCCGGACGTGCCCAACGGGGCGCTCTTTGCCTGGGGCCTGTCTTCAGACGGAGAAGAAACTCTTGAAGATAAAACTAAATAGATTTTGTGATTTTTGGATTTAAACATGACCTCAAACACCATCTTATTCGGTCCTCAGGAATTGGCCCGGGGACTTTCGGCTCTGTCGGGAGAAATTCTGGCGGCCAGACCCGAAACTCCTGTTCTGGTGGGCATTCGGCGCGGCGGAGTGACTTTGGCGGCCAGACTGGCTTCCCTGATGGCCGCCTCCTTAGGCCAGGAACCGCCTATGGGCAGTGTGGACATTAATCTCTACCGGGACGACTGGACCAAAGTCAGAGCGCTGCCCAAAGTCGGCCGGACGGAGATCAGACAGTCATTAGATCACTTGCGGGTCATTCTGGTCGATGATGTTCTGTTTACCGGACGGACTGTTCGAGCCGCCTTAGAGGAGCTGACCAATTTCGGGCGGCCCAGCCGCATAGAACTGGCCGTTTTAGTCGACCGCGGCCAGCGGGAGATGCCTATCCAGGCTGACTATAAAGCCTTTACAGTCTCAATTAAACCCGCAGAAATGGTTGAAGTCTGTTTTGCCGGGGAAGGCGGCGAGGACAGAATCCTTTTACTGAACAGTTCCCCTAAGACTTAAGACCGGCGCGGGGTGCAGGGCTGATGGGCGGTCAATCGCAATTCAAGGAGCAGAATATGGCAAAAGCGGCAGTATTTGTCATCAAAGGATTTGAGGAAGTGGAGGCGGTCACGGCTGTTGATCTTCTCAGACGGGCCGGGGTGGAGACTGTTCTCGTGTCCCTGGGGCCGGCTAAAACTGTGGAAGGCAGCCATAAAATTAATATTGAAACGAACTTGCTGCTGTCAGACTTAAAGCCGGAGAACTATGACATTTTAATCATCCCCGGAGGCACCATTGATTATGTCAATCACGGGGAATTTATGAAACTTATAGGCGCTCGGGCCGAAAAAGGCCAGAGACTGGCGGCCATCTGCGCCGCCCCGACCGTCTTTGGCCGTCTGGGCATATTAAATGGCAAAAAAGCCGTCTGCTACCCTGGATTTGAAAATGAACTTAAAGGCGCCGACATCCTGCAGGACCCCGTTGTCACTGACGGCTTAATCACCACGTCCAGAGGACCGGGCACAGCGCCCTGGTTTGCCCTGGAAATAATCCGCCTCATTGTCTCTCAGGAGGCTGCGGACACGGTTAAAAAAGGGCTTTTGTTAGCCTAAGGTTCAGGCCTCCGGTCCAGAAATACCTGTTGTAAATTATCGGCCGCAAAAATATGGAGCTTCTGGCTCAGCACTTTTTTGGCTCAGAGTCGAACATCTGGGCCTAAATTAACCAACAAAGCTGACACTACGGTCAGCGAGGCTTTATGTCCCAAATAAAAAGACGGCCTGTTAAACCTAAGACCGACTCCGATACTTCCGCCCCTGTCCGCTACGGCCGGGTTAAACTGCCTGACTACCAGTCGGCCGACGGACCCCAGGGCCGGGTGATCTACAAAAGACCGGAAACCGGCTCAGACTCCCCGCCCCGCCGTTCGGCGGTCAGAGGGACCGGGGGTAAGCCGGACAAAGAAGGCTTTTCCCAAAAGCAGGGCCGCTCAGGTTCCAGCTATAAAAATCCCAGGCCCTCAGACCGCCGCAGTCCCCGGGAGCGGGAGGATTATTCTCCCAAGTCTTCGGCCCGGCGTTCCGGGGACGATAATTATCCCAGAAAAAGGGCTTCGGCCGGCAGGTCCGGTGATGATTATCCTAAAAGACGAACTTCAGCCGGTCAATCCGGGGATGATTACCCCAGAAGAAAAACGTCGGCCGGAAATTCCGGGGACGATTACCCCAGAAGAAGAACATCGGCCGGAAATTCCGGGGACGATTACCCCGGAAGAAGAACGTCGGCCGGAAATTCCGGGGACGATTACCCCGGAAAAAACTCCGGCACCCAATATCCCCGAGCCAAAAATAATTATCCAAAGACCGGTTCTGCCGCCGGCCGCCGGTCTGACCGCAGTTACGCAGAATCCGGAACATCGACCCGCAGTTCGGCCGGTTCAGACCGGAAACCTTCTTTCGAGCGCAACGGCGGATCTCCCAAGGGACGGTTGCCCCGGACTCAGGGCTCCTTTCGGGGAATGGGAACCAGTAAGCCCCGGACGTCGGCTAAGAAACCTCTGACCTTAAAATCCCAGCACCGGTCGGCTATTGAAGCGGCTGTTGTCCGGGAATTGCCGATGGCTATAAAGCGCTTAGACGAGATTGAAGCCATTTCGGATAAAACGGCTAATGATCTTTTAAAGATCTCCGAAGAAGTGAGCGTTTTTATCACTTCTTTAAAAGGCGCCGTGCGTCTGGCCGAATTCTGCCAGGATGCAGCTAATAATACCGAAGCCGGTTTTGATCAGGACGCTCCGGTTCTGGAGACCATGACCATCCCGCCGGCGATCATCCGGGCTTTGACCGAAACTCTGCCCCTTTTCGGGGAATCAGCCGATTTAATGGTCAACCTGGCCGGTTTTCACGACCTGGTCGGTCAGCGTCTTATCAGAATTTATGACTGCTTAAGTTCTCTGGCCCAGGCGCTGGGCGGCATACTGGGCCTGGAAGTGGATTTGACTGCTCCAGTGGTTGAAGAACAGGCAGACGGCCAGAGCCGGACTAAAAAGACCTGGAAAACCACAGACTCTAAAACAGTCAGAAGTTCCCGGAAAAAGACCGAAGGCCAGTCGGAGCCAGCGAAAGGATTGAAGGCGATGTCCAAAAACCGGGACAAATCCTTAGCCGGTCCTGGCGGCGAAGACGAGCTGACTCAAAAGGAAGTGGACGACCTGGTGAAAAACCTTTTTAAGTAGCCGCCTTAAAATTTTACCCAAAACGCTATAAAATTCCGACCGGCGGGAGATAAGCCGCATTTTGAAGAAACCAGGGCTGAATTCAAATGCCTTAAATGTATGTCCGAACTGCTTGACCCGTCTCCTGGAAAGGACAGGAGATGCAATTCGCGGAATTATAACGGCCCGGATTTTAAATTCTGACAGCAAATTGGGGGCCGATAAATCTGGACTTCCTGTACGCTGACCTCTAAATCCGGCCTGAAAAATGGCCGGTTAAGAGACATTTTTCGGACAATAGATTTGGTTCTTTGAAAGGCAGGACTTTATAGAAATAAAGTCAGCTGACCTCCATTTTAAGAAATTTAGATACATTTTAAGGAGTTTAAATACTGGTGATTTGATTTTTTTAGATGTTTATCCGAGTTATTACAATGGTCAAAAATCTGCTTCAATTGACAGAATGCTGTTATTTAAAAGGGTTCAGGTCAAAAAAGCTGCTTAAAATCGGTCCTGAACCTGCCCGCTGCAATACGTAAAAGCGCCTGCCGGCGTTACTCCGCAGCGGCGGCAGCCTGCCTTAACCGTATCCCGCTCCCAAAGGCCGCCTGTTTGAACCGAAAGGAGGGTAACCGTAGGCAGTATAAAAAAATACCAATATTGGCAGCCGATTTTGAGACGCTCCGCCGTGGAAACTATATCTGCGCCGACAAAACCAAACTTCTAAACCGGTTGGTTGGGGACGTGACGCCTTATTTTCTTTCCCGGCCCCGCCGGTTCGGCAAATCCTCCATGATGAGCTCCTTGGAGGATATCTTAACCGGCGGGAGCTTTTCGGAGAACTGCGGTAAAAAAACTGGCGGCGGCGGCCATGGAAGCCATAAAAACCAAATAGTACTGTGAGCCGCATGTAACTGTCGTTAGCCGGCCGTTGACGCGAAAAACCGCTGTGGAGACCGGGAGCGATAACGTTTCCTTTCCGGCTGGGTTAGAATCCCCCGACTTTAGGCGGGTGATGTCAATAAGGCTGACCTTATTTATAACCAAGGGGAGCAGACATGACTGTAGCTTTGGGCCAAAACCTGAGTCCGGCCCCGGAGCGGGACGATACTTCGGTGTCCGTTCTGAAAAATGTCCATTTACGTTTTGGCGACCACCAGATTTTAAAAGGATTTTCCCTAGAACTAAAGCCCGGTTCCAAAGTCGCTTTAATGGGTGAGTCTTCCTGCGGGAAAAGCACGGTCTTAAAGACCATGGTCGGTTTAGTTCCTCCAAATTCCGGTGAGGTGTATTTATTCGGCCGCGACCTGGCGGCCCTGGGCAACCGGGCCAGAGCCGCTTTAAGAAGACATATCGGCATGCAGTTTCAGGCCGGGGCCCTGTTTGACTCTTCCTCCGTCTTTTTAAACCTCCAACTGGCCAGCGAGGAAAGCTCCAGAGGAGACATGGACAGAAAACCGGCCACGAAAGATGAAATTTTAGAGATGCTTTCACAGGTCGGCCTGAAAGAAGCTGCCGGGCGTATTCCGGCTTCCCTGTCAGGCGGTATGCGCAAAAGAGCGGCTTTAGCCAGAGCTTTAATTGCCGAACCTAAACTGGCTATTTTTGACGAACCCACAGCCGGTTTAGATCCTCAGACCTCAAGCCTCATTATTAATTTATTAAACTCTCTGGCCGAAAAAAGAGAAGCGGCCATGATTCTGGCCACAGCCGATCCGGAAGTTGCCCGAAGATTTTCCGATGACATTGTACTCATTAAAGACGGTCTGGTTTATACCAGAGGCTCTATGGCTCAGATGGAAAGCTTAGGCGATCCTTATATTGACAAATTTCTCTACCGCCTCCGTGAGGTCAGGGCCTAAAAGGCCTTATGACAGGTCACTCCTTTATTGACATTTATCTGACTGATGTCCGGCCATTGGCCGATTGCTTTTCCCAAAGCCTAAGCCTTGTCCCTCCGGCCAGGTTAAATAAAATAAACCGCTTAAAAATCCCGGCTGACAAGCTCAGATCTCTAGGCGCCGGTCTTCTTTTGCGTCATATTCTGTCGGTCAAGCACGATAGGGATCTGATTTATAATGAGTTCGGGCAGCCCGGTTTAGCCCTCAGCCGCGCCTTTATAAGCCTCAGCCACTCCGGTCCTTGGGCCGCTCTGGCCGTCAGCCAACAGGCGGTCGGTTTAGATCTGGAAGTGCCAAAAGAGCGGAAATACCGGCTCATGGCTGAAAAAATTCTGACCTCTTCGGAACTTAACCGGTTTATTCTTTCGGCTAATCCGGCAGAATATTTTCTGGCTGTCTGGACTTTAAAGGAGAGCTTACTGAAGGCTACCGGCCGGGGACTGGCGGATTCATCTTTTAAAGAGCTGAAAAATCTGGAAATCTTAGGCCCCGGACCCCTTATATACAAGAATCGTCTTTGGTACCGGGGCCACCGTCTCTTCAGTAATGTTCAGTTGGCTGTCAGCTCTCTGGACCTTTATCCCGCCAGATTTTGGATCGTAACCAAACCGGAAAGTCAGGAGCCTCTGGTTACCCTGCTGCCGGTTGCCAAAATCTGGGACCTGGAAATATAAGGCCGAAATCCGGCATTTTGAATCAAACCGCCAGGTTTAAAAGGTTTTCCAGCAGGTTCCCTTATGATTACCGTGAATCAGACAACATGCTGTATTTTTGGCAATTTTGCCAACCATATACGGGGGTGCCGAGTCGTTGCAGTGAACTGATTCATGCCCCTGGGGTGAAGTACCGGCTTCAGACAGCTTGCGAAGACATCAATATTGCTGACGGCCTTAAAAAAAGTCCGTTTTCCAAAATTAGATTCATAACACTTTGATATTATTATCTTTTTATTCATATTTTGGAAAAACAGACAGATGGTTTTGCGAAGACATAACTGCTAACGGCGGCGATTATGCTGTGAATACCATATTACCATACTAACAGAAAATAATTGAAACACATCGGTCATCATGCTACAATTAATTCATTAGGTTTTCTAAATGGGGAGGAAAGGCCTGAATGGCGGGTGAAAATTTCTTTGAGGATTCGGATCTGGAATCAGTAACAGACGTGATGTCACCCCTGGCGGATCCTATTGTTGAGAAGATCTTCAAAGACGAAATAACGGCCGGAATGGCGGCGGGCAGCTTTATAGGCGCGGTGTTGGCCGAATGCGGAGAGAAATTCGGAAAAGTTGTCAGACTCAGGACGCAGGCCCGGCTGATGGGGCTGGAAAATCGGCGGGGCTGTATTGTTGATGTGCTTGCTGTGAGCGACACTAACAGAATAATTTTTCAGGAAGTTCAGCTGTATTACGATTCTTCGATACTCCAACGAAACATTCTGTCCGCATCCCATTTGATCACAGAAACGGCGGAGAAAGGGACTAAGTCAAAAGAAATGGCGTCTCGAATGCCGTACATTTCGGCTATCAACATTTTGGGGCATGTAAACAACTGCCGCAAGGAAAACAAGGAAATACTTCAGCCTGTCCATTTAGTCTATGATAAAGAGCCGCGTAATGTGGCCATACGACAATTCTCGGTGTTTAATCTGCAGCTGCCCTATATGAATTCGGTTAAGGAAGAATTCTCGAATCCATTTTACTGCTGGTGCAGACTGCTGTATGAGATGCATTTCAATAAAAAACTGCCTGCTGAGGTATATGCGATGGAACCCGGAATAAAAGAATTTGTCGGGAGCGACCCTGGCGCGGAACAGTTTGTCAGTCGCTATGACGATGTGACAGCTGACCCGGATGTTCGCCAGGAATATTTCGACTGGTATATGTGTACTTTGCGCGAAAATACCAGACTGAATGACGCCAAGGAAGAGGGCCGCGAAGAGGGCCGCGAAGAAGGCCGCGAAGAGGGCCGCGAAGAGGGCCGGACAGAAAACATGTTAAAGGTGGCAAAAACAGCTATTGCCAAAAACCTGCCGGTTGAACTGATTGAAGAGTTAAGCGGTCTGACCCGGGCGGAGATAGAGGAACTGCAGCGGCAGTGAAACCTTCACACAGAGTTTTATCAGATTTTCCGCAGGTCCCAGAAAAAACGGTAAAATTTACCCGTCCGCAAAAAAAATCAGAAAATCATACAGCGACCTGATTTAGCCAAATCTAAAATACTGGAGGAGTCGTTCTCTGTCTGGCTGAATTTATTAGACTGAACTTCCTTGGAATTATTGACTCCGTTTTTGACGCTCTGGAGAGTGGCATCGATCATTTTCCTGGTACCGGAAACGGAGTTGGCGCTTTTGGCGGCCCAGATTCATGACTTCATCAGCCGCCACGGCAAGCCAGAGCCGCACTCCCCGGCTCTGGCCGCTGACCCGGATGTTCGCCAATAATATTTCAACTGGCATATGTGTACTTTGCGCGGAAATACCAGACTGAATGACGCCAAGGAAGAAGGCCGGACAGAAAACATGATAAGTCGGCAAAAACAGCTATTGCCAAAAACCTGCCGGCTGAACTGATTGAAGAGTTAAGCGGTCTGACCCGAGCGGAGACAGAGGAATTGCAGCGGCAGTGAAACCTTCACACAGAGTTTTACCAGATTTTCCGCAGGTCCCAGAGCAAAAACGGTAAAATTTACCCGTCGCAAAAAAATCAGAAAATCAGACAGCAACCTGCGGAAAACCGGTTTTAAACATCATCGTGGACAGCTTTGGCCAAATCTAAAATACTGGAGGAGTTGTTCTCTATCTGACTGAATTTAGACTGAACTTCCTTGGAGTTATTGACTCCGTTTTTGACGTTCTGGAGAGTGACATCGATCATTTTCCGGGTATCGGAAACGGAGTTAGCGCTTTTGACGGCCAGATTCCTGACTTCATCGGCCACCACAGCAAAACCTGAGCCGTACTCCCCGGCCCTGGCCGCTTCGACCGCAGCGTTTAAAGCCAGAATATTGGTCTGAAAAGAGATGTCTTCAATGGACTTTAAAACAGATACTATCTGAGTTGTCAGGCCGTCAATTTCAGCCATGGCCTCGGACATCTTGGTAATAGTATCCTCGGCCTCCACAATGGACTTATGGGTCATAACCGAGATATCCAAAATTTTGTCCATATTTTCCCGGCCTCTGGACAGACGCTTTAAAAGGTAATGCTGGCAGTTGTCCGGGGTATTGACCTTTAAATGGATGCCCATGATCATCTTTTCGCAGGAATTGTAACCGCAGCCGGAGCAGTTGAAGAAGTCGTCTTCTCCGGTTTTTCCAAGTTGCTTAATGATCTCGTTTCTCTCCATGACATTCAGTTTGTCAGCCCTGTAGTTATCGGAGTGATCGACATAAGTCCGGTCATACAGCCCCGGCAGCCAGTAGCCGGCCACCAGTTTATTGAGTTCGGCCACCGGGTTAATCTTTTTAAAAAACGTCTTTCTCTTTTTAAACCCGGCGTTATAGTGCTGCCGCAGCATGTACGCCCGTTCTTTGACTTTGTACTCCAACTGATCGAAAGTTTTTTCGTGGAGACCGGGCACGGCCGTACCGCCGGAGCAACCGGATTCACAGTTTAAGGCGTCTATCAGAAGCGGCGCCACCCCCAGCTGGATGGACTGAAGCAAAGATTCCAGATAATTGTAGACAACTTCAGGGCCTTCAATTTTTCGGGTAAAATTGGTGGCCTCGGGGGTGTACCTCTCCAGGGTCTTCATCAGACCGCCCGGCGTGGGAAACAAAACAGCCCGCTCGGCCAGAGGCCCTTCATAATGGACTTCCGGATAAGAATCCAGGCGAATATTCTGGCGGCTTACATAGTCGGCCAGACTGTTGAAGGTGACGTTGTAGTCGCCGAACCCCGTTTCGTCGAACTCCCTGCCTTTGGCATAGCAGGGCGACATGACGGCTATCTTATAGTTTTTGTATTCCGGGAAGAAGCGCTTGATCATCTTCATGGAATGGAGCATGGGACTGTCGCAGGGAGCCAGGTAGCCTAGCAGTTCCGGCCTGTAAACCTCGCAGTAGGTAACAATGGCCGGACAAGGCTGAGCCAGAACTGTATGGGGCTTTTCCTTTTTGATGTACTCGGCGTAGCTTTTAATGGTCAATTCAGCCCCGAAACTGACATCAAAGACCGCCTCAACCCCCAGAGATTTCAGCCAGCCGTTAAAGTTCAAATACTGATCCGGAAAAGTGGAAGCCACTGCCGGGGCCACAATGGCCACCATTTTAGCGCCGTTGCCGATATCACGCATAAAGCTTTGGAAATCGTCCAAACCTACCCTGGCTCCGTGCTGACAAGCGTAGATACAGTGACCGCAACCGATGCACAGATTGTCAACCACTCGGACAATTTTGCCGTTGGTGGCATCGTTGGCGAACTTAACCGGACAAGCCGCCACACAGCGGTGGCAGTTGACGCACTTTTCTTCAATAGTTTTTATTACCGGTCTCAATCGGCCCATAACTTTACCTGCTCAACAGTTTAAAAAACCAGCCTGAAGGCCGGCTGTCCCGTTTTACGCACAAAGAAACACTAAAACAATCGTCTGTTTGATAAATATCACTAAAATAAGGCGAAAATATACAAATATTATAAACTATTCTGATACATACTTACAGTCAAACCAGTTATTCTTACCCGGGAAGAACAGGACTCAGTTCCCTGTCAGAATAATCCGAAATTGCTGCGGCCAAAATTTTTAAGTAAGACTGAATAAATTAAAGGCGCAAGGCATTCTGGGTTTTTTAGACCATTATTATTATAAACTGCTCCAAAATAATTTTTAATTACAACCCAGGCAAGATTAACTAACAATAGGCAGTATTTATTTGCAATAAATTATGTATAGAATGAAGTTAAATTACAAAATAAAAAATAACAATAAGTCAATATAAATTACAATTTATACAGCAAATTAATCTAATTAAATATAAATAATAATCCGCCGCCTGACCGTCAGAGGCCGGTATGCAGTCAATCAAGAAGAAATACCCAAAACTTACCCCTAAAATGCGGCTTTTTTTCCAAAAAGTCAAGAGTCTAGTGGTAAGCCTGACCGGAGTTGGCTTGAAATTTGGGCTACTATTTTTTGTATTATTATATCTAATTGAAATTATTAAACCATGATTTTAATCTAAGTTATGCCCAATAAAAAAACGTTCGCCTTGTGCCGGGAAATAACTTTCCCCGGCCTAAAGATAAATTTTGATTTTATTAGCGTTTAATTTGAGAAAATACTTTGACTAAAATGATTTTTTTCTTTAAAATGGTTTCCGGCTTGAGCATTCTTGTCTCAGTCTCCGGTTCCGGACCAGTTCCGAAGTCAGGTCCGAAATTCGATCCCTGAACCGAAATCCATACTTTTGTGCATTAATTCCATAAGCCCGGATTTCAATCAACTTAAATAATTCTTGACTTTTATTTAAAAGCCCATATAATGGGCAGAACTTACTTTTTCCTAATTTCAGCCTTCCAAACCCTGAGCCTGACCTGATTGTGCTTCTGAGGTCTCCCTAAAGGAGGAAGACATGCTCCGATTTAAGGCCAATATCCTGGCCGGAAAAATTTCCCTGGCCCGGTTGAGCCTTCTGTTGATTTTGCCTTTGTTTTTCTTACCAGCCTGTTTATCCGAAAAAGGCTCTCTGAGTTTCCGAACTGATAAGACCCAACCGGCCGTTATGTCAGCCGCTGATCTGCCGGTCACAGACGACCGAGCCCCTCAGGCGGCCCCCGACCCTGCAGTTCAAACCCCTCCTGCTCAGCCGGTTAAAACAGCCTGGATCTCCCCAGAATTTAAAGTCCTGCCTCAAGAATATACTTTAGCCGAAAGATCCGAAGAACCTCTGGCCGGAGCCACGGAGCTTCCGGAGACCTCCGCAGTCGCAGACGGCCAGTCTTTTGTTTTGTTCAATGGTTACGATGTTTCTGACAGCGTAATTCTGGAGGCCCGGGAACTTATTAATGTGCCTACAGCGGTTCAGGGTCTGACCGGCAGACTGACGACCGGTTCGGCCGGCACCGATTTCTTAGCCAAATACGGCCGTCTGCCCAGAAAATCTGCCACTGTCTTGGGCGAAAGTCTGGCCGCTTTAGATTATGACAGCGCCCCCCGCTCCACCCGGTTTCTTAGGATGAGTCAGGGGGTGACCGATCGTCTTTTAGTCAGCGCCTACAGTCAGACCGGCCGGCCTTTCCAGGACGGCGGACGCAGTCCTAAGACCGGTTTTGACGATGCCGGTTTTATTTCCTGGCTCTTTGCCCAGGAAGGGGTCCGGCTGCCGACGACCGCTGCTGCTCAAGTGGCTGCCGGTCAGGCTGTCGCCAGAGATGAACTCCGGCCCGGCGATCTTTTAGTCTATAAGCTGCCCAAAGCCCAGGGCTATGTGGTGGGTTTATATTCCGGTAACGGCAATATCATTTTAGCCTCCCAAAGACACCGGGGCATTACCGAAGCCGCCGCTTTTGATACGGAATACGGTCCTTATTTTGTCGGCGGCCGGCGTTTTGTCGATGATCCCAAAGCCGCCCCGCTGTCGGATGAAATAAAAACCGAAGCCACCAACGGGGGCGTTAAGCTGGCTTTAGCCGAACTGGGGGACAATATCCCCAAACCGGCCAATATATACGGCGGGGCAGCCAAAAAAGTCAAAGCGAAGACTTATTACAAAAAAGGCAAAACCAGCCGAAAAAGCTCTAAATCCAAAAGTACGGTCAGAAAGATTGCGACTAAAGCAACCAAAAAGGTCACAACAAAGTCACGTTCTAAAAGATAGTTATATAATTAAAGAATATATTTTTAAAAAATAAGAAAATCAGTTTAATTTCATCTTTAATTAGTGTCCTATCTTTTAAATTACAGTATTTCACGGGGGGTTGATTTTTTAATCGGCCCCCATTTTTTTGAGCAGCCGGCTTAAGTTCCTCTGGGCCGGTTTTTAAATTGGTCTGACTCAGGAACCTGAATGCCCCCAAGATACCGTGATTCTGTTTTACCTAAGCGTTCCAAAATGAAACCTAAGGCCTTTGCGGCCAAAGAAGGCAGGAAAAAAAACTTCAAACCCGAAGCTCAGGCCGACACTTTTATTATCTCTAAAGAAGCCGCCAGCTGTTTAAAAAAAATCGGTCAGCCAGCCGAGTCGCCTTTTGTGCCGGACCCTTTTCAGTCCGAAGCGGCGGCCTTGATCGAAACTGACGATGTGATTGTCTCGGCCCCCACCGGCAGCGGAAAGACCTGGATTGCACAGGAGGCCATGTCGCGGGAACTGGCCCGGGGCGGTCAGTCATGGTACGCCTCGCCCCTGAAAGCTCTGTCCAATGCCAAATACCTGGAATTCAGCCGGAAATTCGGGGCGGAGACAGTCGGACTTCTGACTGGGGATTTAAGGTTCAATACTTCGGCCCCCATTATAATCGGCACCACGGAAATCCTCCGCAATCAGCTCTATGACGCCATGTCCCAGTCTTTGGGCGGGACGGTTAACTGCGACCTGGTCATCCTAGATGAGGCCCATTACTTGGGTGACAGAGACAGAGGGGTGGTCTGGGAAGAGGTTTTAATCTATCTGCCCCCAAGGGTCAGGATTCTTTTGCTGTCCGCCACCATTGATAATGCCAGGGAACTGGCCGACTGGCTGACTGATATAAGAGGCCGGCCTGCAAAAGTGGTCTCAGGCGGACAAAGACCGGTGCCTTTGGTCAGTCTGTACTACGGCCATAAAAGGCTTTTGACTCTTGACCAGCTGATGAAAAAAGCTGACCGGAATAAACGTGACTTTGCCCAGCTTGGAACCGCTCCGGTTTTAGGAGCCCTAAAATCTTTAGATGAACTGTCTTTAACTCCGGCCATTTTTTTTCAGACCTCCCGGCGTCAGTGCGATCAGTGCGCTGAATCTGTTCCCCCGACTCTCCAGGAAAACTCCGAACGCCGGGCCGGCCGTCTGGCCTTAATTGACGGCTATGTGGCCAAATACCCCTTCTTAGGCCGTCACCGTCATTTAAAGCTCTTAAAAAACTCGGCTGTGGCCTCCCATCATGCCGGTCACCTGCCGATCTATAAGATGCTGGTGGAAGAACTCATGAGCAAAGGGTTGCTTTCGGCTATCTTTGCCACCAGCACAGTTTCGGCCGGGGTTAATTTTCCGGCCAGAACCGTGGTTTTAGACCAGAGCGACCGATTTGACGGGCGGAACTTCAGTCCGATTACCTCTACCGAACTGGCCCAGATGACCGGCCGGGCCGGCCGCCGTGGCCGGGATAACATCGGTTTTGCCGTCCTTCTGCCCGGCCGTTTCATGAAGCTGACTCATCTGGATACTCTTTTTTCTTCCCCGCCGGAACCGATCATAAGCCAGCTTAACCTTGAGTTTACCATGGTCTTAAATCTGGTCGGAGCCTTTGAGTTAAAAGAGATCCGCTCCTTACTGAACAAATCTCTGGCCGCCTGGCAGCTGGCCGAAGAAAAGACTCCTGAAGGTCTTAACCGGGCCGCCAACGGAATCTGGAAACTGTTTCAGGAAATATTCGCTTTTTTACGAAAAGTTGGATTAATAGACGAACATAACCGGCTGACCGAGTGGGGGGAACTGGCGGCCCGCTTAAGACTGGATCATCCTCTGGTTATCTGTGAGGCCATCCGCCAAAAGGCTCTGCCGGCTGATGACCCGGCATTACTGGCCGGAGTTATGGCCGGTTACCTTGAGGAAAAAAGGGGCAATGTTTTTCAGCCGGCCATGCCGCAGGAACTGCGTGCGGCCTTAAAATCCGTCCGCCTGGCTGTCCGGCCGATGCAAAAACTTTTATCCGGCGCAGGCTTTGGCATCCCCAGTCAGGATCAGACTGAGGCCGCAGCTGTCTGGGCCTGGGCCGAAGGCCGGAAATTCAGGCATGTTTCCAGGTTGTACGGTCAGGACGAAGGCGACGCTGTGCGTTTGATCCTCCGGACCGCAGAACACTTAAACCAGTTAAGGGATCTGCCCGGACAGCCGGAGCTGGGAGCCAACGCCTCCATAGCCCGAAAACTCCTCCTAAAGCCGCCGGTCATTTGAAATAAAACCTTCTATCGTCCGGCTACCCTCCGGGCAGTGGCGTAGTGGCGCTGGTAGTATTTCTCGGAAAGATTGGCTCTGGTCACGTTCTTGCCCCGGCCGGGAGCGTGGATCATCTCCCCTCCGCCTATATAAATGCCCACATGGTTAACTTTTCCTTTGGACTGGAAGAAGACAAGATCTCCAGGCCGCAGTTCGGCCTTGGTCACTTTTTGACCGGCTTTGACCTGTTTCCAGGAGGCATCTGGCAGTTCCAGTCCGTTTTGGCGGTAGACATACCAAACAAGTCCGCTGCAGTCAAAGCCTTTGGGCGACCGTCCGCCGTACCGGTAAGGGACGCCTAAATATTTTTTAGCCGTCTTGACCGCCGCCTGGCCCAGAGGACTGCCCTGAGGCCTTTTGGCGCAACCGGAGAAAAGAAGACCAAGAGCCGGAATCAAAAGGAAGATGAATAAAGGATTATTTTTCTTTAGGGTCAGCATGGCCGTAACCTGTTGTCAAAAGAGGACTTAAGCCTACCAAAGTCCAAAACAGTCGTATATTTTGGGTCCTGCCCAAACCTGAACCGCAAGTTATAGTTATTATAATTATCCTATAAATCGCGCTATCCTTAGCCATATATTATAAAATTTTAAGGTATTAGTAAAGAGGTTAAATAATCAGTTCCCGGTCATATCGGCTTTACTTACCGGGACCTGACTTACGAGGATTTGTTTCAGGCTGGATTTTATTGGGCTCAAATTCTGAACTCACTCAACAGCTTGAGTCAGGTCTGTCTGGTTTAGCGATAACAATACTAATATAGTAAAATAAAGATTTTACAGATATATGTAAATTTATTTAAGAATTTTTAAAAAGTATTTCCGGTCAAATTATCTCTTAAATTCAGGTCAAAAAAAACTCAAAAAAAATTATTATGCGGCTTTTATTTTTTAACCGTTCACGGGCCATCAAAAGAGGAAATATGTTGGAAAATCAAGAGGTTGTGACATTCTCATTTATTTTATTTTGTTTCACGAAGTCCAAAACTGTCCGTTTTTGCAAGGCCTTCATAAAGCTATCCAAGTTCATAAAGCTAGTCAAGTTGAAGCACAATTAAGAATGACACTAATTATGGTCACTGTTTAGTTTAACCCAGCGATTTTCAACAGACGACCGGCCCAGTCGGCCAAAGGCAAGCCTGAAAAAACGATATTCCAAATTATAAGAACATCAGGAAGTGCAACCAACGGCTATCTTTTTCTAAAATACACTGATTAAAGTTTATTGAATATAAAAAATCAATGATACTTTGAAAAATAGAAAAATAATCGAGTTAAGTTTACTATTGGGGTGACAATTTATAAAATTTAAAATATAATCATAGCATAAAAACTCATCAGGATTAATAATAATATTATTATAATCTATAACTTTAATATTAACTATTCATTAAGTAATTTAAATAAATCATTTCACATAAGAGGAACATTAATGTGTATCGCTTCAATGAAAATCAGTGTGCCAAAGTGTACATCATTTTTGGATCTCCCTAAAATTTTTCTTTAAGGCTTGAGGGACAGAGTTCTCAGATGTGGTTCCAGTGAACTGATAAAGAGTTTACGACATAATCTAATTTGAAGTTTTGGATTACCGGCTAAATCGTCAACAAGAACAAACGCTGCGTTGAATTCGCTTTGAGGTTCGCCGGTCCACTGGTCATGCCCCGCCCAGCAGCCGAAGGTCCGAGTCAGCGCCGCACCAGCATAAGCCGCAGAGATGGATTTTTTATGGGTCTTTAACCGTCAAACACTTCGTTGACTGTCTTGGCTGTCAGAATCCGTTTGAGCCAGATGTCAATCTGTCGGGAACTGGCATTCCAAAGACGTTCCTCCGCATAGACGGCGGTAATCTTCGAACCGAACCGTTCAGCCATCTGATTCGACAGAACTTCTATCCCCTGGCTTTCAGCATTCCCTGCTGCTCAAATTTCCGCTCCCATTCGTCGAGATTTTGACTAAGCGTAAGCATTTTTGACACATCCTCAAGTTTCAGACCTTCCAGCGCCGACCATTGGAACCCAGACCGGTTCTCAAACGACCGGCATAACCACTCTACTATAGTCTGCTTCAAAGCCTTAAATTTTTCAGCCTTAAGCATTCCTGCCAGGGATTGTATCGGTTCTGCTATTCTGGCCGGGACAATATTTCCATTCGCATCAGCTGAGAGGCGATATTGCTCCTGTCCAATTCTTCTTCAGTAAACCGGGCGGTTTCCAGAAGAAAACAGGGCAGTCCCGGACAGTACTTCTGCAGATCGGACGGTACAGGGGCGAGCATCTCCCCGACATCCAAAGGCGCTGACCAGAGGGTTCTTCCGGTATAATAAACCATCGTAAACACCAACGGCAGCTGGTCGGACTTTTCTATTATTTCAGCCTTGATCAAATCCTGGTGCAGCAACCAGACATAGGTCATGATCCGGACAGCCATCCAGGGATCTACTTTTTGCTGGAATTCCAGAAGAAAATAAATGTAACGCCAGACCCCGTCTTTGCTCTTGACACGCCAGACCAGATCACTGTAGCGCAGGCGCAGGTCATCGGTTACAAACTGACCGCTAACTTTTTCCAGAGTCTTGAAATTCAGTTGGCCTACCCTCTTTCCGGGAATGAATCCCAGAATCAAGCTTTTAACCTGAAATCCCGGAAAATTTTATAACCTACTTTTCCTGTCTGGCGCAGGGATATCAAATATCTTAAAAATTTCCTTTTGAGTAGCTGTTAGTTCATTTATAAAAATATTATGTTTT
>JAISEL010000111.1 GCA_031264185.1 Deltaproteobacteria bacterium | reverse complement strand
TGCAAAACGATCATTCAAAAGTTAAAAAAATTTTTGACCATGATAAAATTAAATACGCGAAAGTCGAGGCGAAACCAAAGAATAAATAGATTATCATAATTATCCGCCGGGGTAATATTAAGATCGGCTTATAAATTTTGGGCCAAATGAGGAGACTGAAAATTAAATACAGTCCGATAAAAATAAAAATGAAAATGCTTACGAAAAAAATAAATGTGTTAGGTGAATTGACCTCAATATTTTTAATGACGGAACGCCACAGGCCCAAGTTCAAAATAATTTCAAAATATAAGCTGGTTATTATTATCAGCTTTCCTCCGGAAAGCTTCAAGATATGTTTTGTCTGATCCTGATTATTGGAGTTCACCTTATCTCCTGGAACGGTCGGGGCAAGTGAAAATAATATTCCCGATGGCCGTTGCAATAGAGTACTGATTTTTAGGTAAAGGTGCCTGTATTTTATGTAAAATAAAGTAAAGACTTGTGAGTGGACGCGGCTTCAGTAATGGCGGAAAATCCGAAGGTTATCGTTTATAATTGCCGGAGAAGAGTCAGGCTAGGAGAATTCAGGTTGGTTTTAATGCTGAGGTCTAATCCGTCTATCCGCCTAAGGCGGATCAAGTGTTCGTGCCAATGGCTATGCACTTTCATTTCCACAGCCACTGACTTATTATACTATAAACTGCTATAGTTTAAAACTTTCATCTACGGTTCTAGGTCCGGCAGGGTGAGCGCGACTTTCAGGCCAATGACTGGGTCTGGTCCCCCAGGGTCAGTTTTTCCGGCCAAAATATTGACAGCCGATATCTGACCTCCGTGAAGTTGTACTGCCTGCCTGGCAATGGCCAAACCCAAACCGAAACCGCCGCTCGATCTGCTTCTCGCCGGATCGACCCGGTAAAAAGGCCGGAAAATGTCAGAAAGGCGTTCTGGGGGGACACCTGGCCCCTGGTCAATGACTTCCAAAATCACCGCCCTGGGGACGGACCGCAGACTCACGGTCACCGAACTGTCCGGCGGTGTGTAGTGGAGAGCATTTTTTACCATATTATCCAGAGCTCTTTTTAGAAGATGGGCATTTCCCCGATACGGCGCCGTGTTCAGTCCGGCCAGAAGGACAGTCTTCTTTTCGGACTTGGCTATTTGCAAATGGTCTTGAACGCTTTCTGAGGCCATTTGGGCTAGGTCAAAATCCGACTGTTCAAAACCAGACCGCTCCACGGCGTCCAGTCTGGCTCGTTCCAGCATCTGACCGACCATCAGTTCCATTCGGTCAAGATCTTTTTCCAGCTGCCTGACCAAAGAGCCGGGGTTTTCCTCCCAGCCATAATCCCTCTTCAAAAGGGCTAGGGAAATTTTCATCCGGGCTAAAGGCGAACGCATTTCGTGGGAAAGGTCTCGGATGAGGGTCCGTTCGCTGTTTAAGGACCGCTCAAAACTGTCAGCCATTCCATTGAAACTGCGGCTTAAACTGCCAAGTTCGTCGCCTCTTTGGGTATCAATATCTTTAATTCTGGAATCAAGCTCCCCTTTGGCCAAACGTTCTACAGCCGGTTGAATCCTTAAAAGCGTTCCTGTGATAATCCGGCTGATAATCAGACTTCCTAACAGACTTGAAAAAAGGATGGCAGTGACCCAAAGTAAGTTTTCGCTGATCCGGCTGTTTAATATAAGGTGGGACCGGCGTAATAAAGCAACGACTATATCTTCTGCTCCTTCACCGATAACAGTAACTGAAACCGATAGCATTAGCGACAAGGTGTAAGTTTTCCAGAATATTGACAGATTACGCCAAAATAGAAGTAATTTCATAGTCACTTAACTCCTTTTTGTCGGTATAATTTTAGTTATTTGCTGGTTGACGGTGTAAAGATATCTCTACAATTCAGAAGTCTGGGTCAGAATCGGAATAGGGCGCGTACAGATACCCCTCTCCCCTGATATTTCTAATTTTCTTCATGCCCTCGTTGTCCGACCAGACCTTTTTTCGTATCCGGCTGATATGCATGTCCAGACTACGGTCAAAGGCATGTTCGCCTCGCCCCAAAGCCTGACGGAAAAGATTTTCCCTGGAAACTATTTTTCCGGCGTTTTGGACCAAAATCCAGAAGACCTTGAATTCTGCCGGCGTTAAATTTAAGGATCGATTGCCGGTGAAGGTCTGTAAAGTGTGCTCATTTAAGAAAAGGCCGTCCACTTTTAATAACCCAGTCTCCGTCCTGTCCCTCTCAGTGGCCAGACGCCGAAAAACCGAGCGAATTCTGGCCAGGAGTTCTCTGGGATCAAAGGGTTTGCCCAGATAATCATCGGCCCCCATTTCCAACCCCACCACCCGGTCCACGGGATCGCCTTTGGCTGTCAGCATGATAACCGGTAGGGACTGGTCAACCCGGCGCAAAGCTCTTAAGACTTCAAAACCGTTTTTCATGGGCAGCATGACATCTAAAATGACCAGATCGAAGCCCAGGATTTTGTTTGAGGCCATTTCTAAACCGCTTTGGCCGTCGTAGGCGCTTGCGCAGCTGAACTCTTGCCCCAGATACTCGGTTAAGAGAGCGCACAGTTCCGGATCATCGTCGATTATTAATATTTTTTTAATAGCTGACCCCGGCCTATCCGGACCAGGGAGGCTTATGTTTCCCCGGACCTGAAAATTAATGATGCTAAAGTAAAATTATGGGCAATTCTGCGGACAAATACAAGCTTTTGTCAGTATCTTGACTTTTTTTTACAATTCCTTACTTCGCCGAAACATTCCATCGGACGGCCCGTTTCCGTCATCCCAAGTGAATACAAGAATATCACGGGGTTTGTTTAGACGGTACCCGGCATTGAGCGTTTTTTTGCCCGGATTCTGGCGAAAAAAATCCTGGACGGGCTGTCCCGGCTGCACTACATAAGACACCCGGATCTGCGTTATAACTTTCTCCGGTCCTAAGGAGGAAATCCAAAAGACAGACTAGTGGACTTAGTACCAGAGGGCCAGCAGGGCGCAGGGAGCGGGAGCAGAAGGAGCAGAAATTTAGCTTGCCCTTAGAAAAAAAATACAGTAAAATATTCAGATCCGCTGGCTCGGGTTTTTTTTGACGGCAGTTAATCAGACTTAACGGTCGATCTCTTAGCGAACTTTGAGCCCGGGAGAAAGAGTTAATTTGGACTTATACCTGGACTCCCGATATAGTTGGCAGTGTATTTTTGAAATCCAGTTTTAGAAACTTAAAAAACCTCCGAAGCACCAGTAATCTTATATGGGGATGTAGCTCAGCTGGGAGAGCGCGGCGTTCGCAATGCCGAGGCCAGGGGTTCGAACCCCCTCATCTCCACCATTGCATTATATAGTCAAGCCAATAAAGCCCTAAATCCCAGCAGAATCAATGGTTTATGTTTTTTTCCTTTGATATGTTGTCCAGAAAAGTCCGCTAAATACCCGTTGACAGCTAAAATATTTTATAAAGTTTTTCTTTAGATAGAATATTCGTCATTAATTTTTCTGATCTTTAGTTTGCTAGTGCGGACAGGTCGACTTTTGAAGGATAAATGGGTATTATTAAGGGAGGATTGTTACTGAAAGCTATTTCCTTGGCCTTTGGAAGGTTTCAATTTGCCCATAAGCTTTGTGGTCAACCTTGACCGATCGGTAGCCTAGAAAAATATAATGAAGTGACTCTGTCGTATATTTTTGTAAAAAGACAATAATATTGTATTTTAAATTGATTATATATTTAATATTAATTTATTATAATATTTTATTTCTTATTAGCTTGAAAGATTTATTATGACAATAAAAGCATTTAACGCTGCAGGCCCTTGTTTCCCTAGTGTGCATTATTTATTGCCATCTTTAGAGCGTCTGTCTGAAGTAGTATCTCTGATAGATGGTAATTATTATTTTGTCATCCACTCTCCACGTCAATCTGGAAAAACTACATACTTAAATCTATTAGCTAAAAAAATTAATTCAAAAGGCGTCTATTATGCATTATATTGCTCTCTTGAATTATTAGACGGTATTTACGATGATTATAAATCTATGAAAAGACTCATTTATATCTTAAATAGTGCTTTAAGATCATCTGGGATTCCTATTCTCAAAGAAAAGGCTTATAAATATGACAATTTGCCTGGCATGAATGATGAAAGTTCCATGGTCCAAATATTTTTAAATACCTTATGTCTAGATCTTGATAAAGAACTGGTGGTGTTTTTCGATGAGGCTGATTGTCTCTCATATGAGGCTCCTCTTATCACTTTTTTGCAGCAGATTCGCTGGCTTATAACATCCGTTTAACTTCCCCTGAAAATAAATTTCCGCAATCCATCGTTCTGGTGGGAATGCGTGACATAAGGGATTATTTATTCCGAGTTCGGCCTTATGAAGACTCCTGGGGTTTAGCCAGTCCTTTTAACATAAAAAAAGACTCGTTAACCTTAAAAAATTTCACTGTAAAGGAGATTGAGGCGCTTTACTTTCAGCACACTGAGGAAACAGGCCAGGTATTTGACCAAGCAGCTATTGACAGAGCCTGTTATTGGTCCGAAGGCCAGCCATGGCTGGTCAACGCTTTAGCTTACGAAGTAATCGTGAAAGATTTGAAAAATAACTTTGCGATTCCAATCGCCGACTCCCACATTGATAAGGCGGCTGAGACCTTGATTAAACGCAGAGAAACCCATATTGACTCACTTTTGGAAAAACTTACTGAACCCCGGGTTATAAAAGTGATGGACGCCGTATTTGCCGGAACTAAAAGCGCAGTTCCTTTAAACGATGATGATCGGAAATATTGTGTTGATTTATGGTTAATTATTAAAAAAGATACCCAATCATTAAGACTAGATAATCAGATTTATAAAAAAGTCATGTCTAGAGTCATCACTGATCAGATACAGTATGCTTTAGATGATAATATATCTAAAAAGCAGTTAATTAACGGGAAAGTCATTTTTGTTAACGATCTTCTTACCTCTTTTCAGGAATTTTACAGGAAAAATTCTGAATCATTTCCAAAGCATTTTAAAAATTTAGTGGCCCTCAAGTTTGATGAAGCCACTTTCGTCTTTATGCTGCTTTCTTATTTTCAAAAAGCTGTTAATAGCGGGGCTATAGTTCACAGGGAATATGCCGAGGGACGGGGTTTGATTGATTTGGTGGCTATCTATCGGGATCGTGAATATCTTATAGAGGTCAAGCTTCAAGAAAACTCAAAGTTTGATGAAAGTTTGGAGCAATTATACGGATACTTGGACCGGGCCGGTGAAGAGGCAGGCAGGCTCGTAATTTTTGATCCTAGCGGTAAATTATGGAAAAATAAACTCTATCATGAGAAAAATTATATAAAGATTATATTATACATGTTTTTAGATGTTAAAATATTTAAAAATTATTATTTATTTTTTTATTACTTCCAGATTACGATTTTAATAGTATACTATAGAGACAAATTAAGATTAATTTGGATCTATAGGTCTAATATCAGATATATAGATCGGTAATTAAAGCACTAACATCACTACAAAGTTTATATAATGCTTGATGATGTTACCTCTTACTGTCAATATCTATATGAGCGATGCTGAGTATGAGTTTGATACGGTAATTTTTGACGAGGTTTCACAAATATGTACTGAGGCCGTTATCTTTATCTTTATCTTTTCTATTCAGGTCAAATCAGGCGATAAATTGAGTAGATTCCAAGCAACTGCCTCAGATGAATTTTATCAGAGAGCCGCCACCTCGCCTCAAGCATGGGGGATTTGTTGAAGATTCAGAGCAAGAAGAATTTTGCGCTTTAAAACCTCTTCTGGATGAGGCGGTTATGCTAACACAAAAAACTGATGAGATGGCATTATAGGATTAAATATGAACAATTGATTGCTTTTTCAAATGTTAAGATATATGACAAAAGCCCTTTATAAGGGGTGTAATGAAATAAAATATCCAACTATTGCAGAAAGTGATCATAGCTTTATTGTATGATTCCATTCACCGTAAGGTTTATCTGTAATAATTTCAATTTTTGCAAATTCATTATCGCTTACAGTGCGTCGTGACAAATATTCAGTTCTATCTGCTCTAAATTTGACACCTAGGTCCAATACTGTTGTTTTAAGAGTTTTTCCGAAAATTGGAGAACTTAAGACCTCGAATGCTGCTTTAAGATCTATCATGAATTCATAATAGAACAATTTTAAAACTGTGTAAAGTTATTTTTACAGGCCCTAAATCTTCGTTGACCAATCCAAATTGACCACTTTCTCCTGTGAAAAATAGCTTGAGCCTTCAATTACGTCGGCATGATTAGAATTGCTGTTGGATGTGGGCTTGTCCTTTCAGTAGAATAGAGTTATACTGGAAGCTGGAGAAGGTTCATGACTGCAATTAACAAAAGGTTTCGAAATAGCCGAAACCCATCGTCTACGATTTGACTTGGAATTACCGTAAGGCCTTCCGGTCGGTTCGGCTGAAGGTTGCCTAACGATTAATTTTATTCGGCCTCGGAACAAAAAACGTTCGGCAAATGAGTGGGTTAGTCTGGCCGCATCCGTTCTAGCCAAAGAGTCTTCCTCTTCCTTTTTATTAGAATCCATAATAAATGTTTAAACGCCCTGTGTTTCTGAAAAGGGAAAATTTGAGAGAATGTACAGATGATTTATTCTATTAACTCGGCGGATAATTATGATAGATCAAATACTCCTTATTATTTACAGATGACCACGGTATAATAATTTTCTTGCCATACTACAAATAGACTATTTAAATTGCATAAGCCTTAGAGTGTGATAAAAAATGAAGAAACAAA
>JAISEL010000094.1 GCA_031264185.1 Deltaproteobacteria bacterium | reverse complement strand
CTCCAGACGCTGATGTCCGGCATCTCAGGAGTGACGCTGAACATAGCGCAGTAATTGGAATTTGGAATCATCTTGCCGCTTTCAGCGTCAACCTTGCCAATGGACTTCGACTTGTTTCGCAGACGTATTTCTCGCCTTTAGCGCCTGCTGATTTTACGTGAACACCCTTTTCCGTTGGAATTTCAACCAAAATTTTTGACGAATTATCCATATTGCCCTTCTGTCTACGCTAATTATAGCGCAGACAGAAAAAATTTCAACAGTCACTCGAATTTATTTTTAGAATCGTGAAACTCTTATATAGCAGGGATTTGTGAATTCTGTTCTTACAGGCCGGACCAGCCAACTGTGTCTACGCTAAAAAAATGAGGAATTTAGGATATAATGGGCAGGACATCATGATCAAGATATTTTGCAATAACTTCCAATCCATGAATAACGTCTCTTGCGATAACATACTGATCCATCTTTGTCTCAAATTCAGTATGAATTAACAACTTGCCTCTATATTCAGTAAGGAAGTCTGCATTTACCCTATTTTTGCGGAAGCCTGCAAATTATCTTGATAAAGGTCCAATATAAGCCTTTTTGATATTCAGCTTAAAATATTCGTTCAAAAAAGGCGCATATCCTTCGCTATGCGATTCCCAAAGACTTTTTAGGCTGACATCATTTCGGCCATGGACCGCAGCCCAAAAAATATATCGCACTCTCTCTGGCCTGCTCTTTAGCCGGTTTATTGAGGCCGTCCGTCGTGTGGGTTTGAAGAACTCCCTGTCGCACTTAAACCTACTGATCTTTATGAAGATTTTCAAGGTTCAGTCAGTCTGAGTAAAAAATAGTACTGACACAAAGCTTTGTCTCATTACACTATAAATTTAGGGGAGAAATTCAATTCGAATTTTGTTTTATCGTTGAATCCTGCAGCTTTTCACAGCCGGATTAAGTCACCGCAGCATAGTTCAGTCTCCATGTCAAGTAGGCATATTTTTTATTCCTTGATATACTAGATCACGGAAATAATTGATCTGTCCGGCCTCTGGGCTGAAATTGCCTGCCGGGATACTGCGGTCTTCTCCGAAAACCGTAGACTGCGGCGCCGTAAGGCAGCTTGAGTCCGGCCAAGTCTCAGCGAGTTGGTTTGTTTGCTTAAAGCCACCCTGCGTTATAACCCGGCGGCCAGGATTAGGGAATATTTCCGGAATTATTGAGGGGAAACCCATTTCGGGGCTTGTGTAATAGTTTACTCTTTTAAAATCCTTAGATTTTATGGCAGTATGTCATCAGGTTAAACAGGCAATTCAGGTTTTTTAGAGCATTTTATAATTTTTTAACAGATTTTTGTCTGCCCTGACCTTTTTATTTTCAATGTTTTGTGAGACAGGCGGTAACAACTCAGGACAGACGCGATTTATATCCGCGGCTGTTATTTTCCGGCTGTCAGGATACAAAAATAATCATTTGCCCCTGACATTATTGGGATCGATTTATCTTCCCGGCTGCAGCTTAACAAGATACCGCCTTTTGACTTAATATACGGGCAGCCGCCGGTCCCCGCATTTTCCGGGCTTTGAGATATATTGACAAATTAGACCCTGTTAAACATAATAACCCCGTTATATCAAAACTGAATCCGGTGGGATTCTCAGCCGCAAGAGGGACTAAAACCATGGATCTCAAAGAAATCAGGGACAGGGCCAGGGCCCTGACCCAGAGTTCGTGCCGGGTCTGCCCTGTTTGTGACGGGCGGGTTTGTGCCGGTCAGGTGCCGGGTATGGGCGGCGCCGGGACCGGCCTTTCTTTTCAGAACAATGTCACGGCTTTAAAAGCCGTATCTTTGAATACCCGGCTGGTTCACCGGGTTCATTTCCCCGATACCGGGACCGAGATTTTCGGGTTCAAACTGAAGCTGCCTTTGATGGTCGGTCCGATCGGGGGCATAAGTTTTAATCTCAACTCGGCTATGGGCGAAGCTGAGTATCAGGAGGCCGTTGCTTTCGGGGCCGTGGACGCCGGTATCATAGCCGGAACACCGGACGCCGTGCCCATTGAGGTCATGAAAACAGGCCTGGCTCAGGCTAAGGCTTTAGGCGGCCGGGCCGTTCCTTTTATCAAACCCTGGGAAGCCGATCAGATCAAGCTTAAGATGGAAATGAGCCGGGAGGCCGGCTGCAGGGTAGTCTGCTGCGATTTAGACAGCATCGGGCTCATTACCCTGCGAATTATGGGCAGTCCGGCCTATCCCAAAGATCTGCCGGAACTGAAGGCCATAATTGAAGCGGCTCACGGTCTGGGTCTGGGCTTTGTTGTTAAGGGAGTTATGGGATTAGCCGATACCGAGGCCTGTCTGGCGGCCGGAGCGGACGGAATTATAGTTTCCAACCATGGAGGCCGGGTTTTGGATTGTGTGCCCGGCACAGCTCAGGTTCTGCCGATAATAGCCGGAAAGTTCAAAGGCCGGATTAAGATTTTGGTTGACGGCGGTATTCGTTCGGGCGTGGATATTTTAAAGATGCTGGCTCTGGGAGCCGATGCGGTCATGATCGGCCGGCCTTACGCCATCGCAGCCATCGGCGGAGGCCGGGAGGGGGTGGCGCTTTATACCGGCATTTTGCGCTCCCAGCTGGAACAGGCCATGATTATGACCGGCTGCCGGGAGATTAAGGACGTCTCCCCGGCTGTTATTTGGTCCCCTGACAATCCGGTTTAAGTCTGGGATTTTCTCTCGGAGTAATACTGGCAGTTCAGACCGGAGATCCGAAAAACCTGGATATAGGGCAGGTACTGGGATTTAAAGCCCATGGCCCTGCAGCCGTGAGGCAGGCGGGCTTCCCAGGTAATGAAATAATGGCGGCACTTACGGCAGGGAAAGCTGACAGGCGGATTTTTGCCTTGAGACCTCATGAATAGCTTCGGGCCCCGAAAAGGGCGGTTCCGATTCTAACGACGGTGGCACCTTCACTGATAGCCACCTTAAAGTCGCCGCTCATCCCCATGGACAGCCCCTTCAGGGACTGCGCCTCCTTTTCTTGAAGTTCGTACAGCTTTCGGAAGAAAGGCCGGGATAATTCCGGATCAGGATCGTAAGGCGGTATAGTCATCAGTCCCTGGGGAATCAGGGCCGGATATTTGGTCAGATTATCCAAAAAAGCGGGCAGATCCTTCGGATTCAGCCCGCTTTTGCTTTCTTCGCCCGAGACATTGACCTGAATAAAGACCTGTAAGGTCAGTCCCCGGTCAGCCAGCCTGTCCTGGAGTCTGGCCGCCAGTTCCAGGCTGTCCAAAGTATGCAGGACAGAAAAAAGCCCGGGTATAAAGCGGGCTTTATTGGTCTGGAGGTGGCCTATGAAATGCCAGTTGGCTTCCGGCAGGGCGGTTACTTTCTCCTGAGCTTTCTGGAGGTAGTTTTCCCCAAAGTCTCTCTGGCCCAAGGCCAGATATGCCGCCACGTCTTCTTTGGGAAATGTCTTGCTGACAGCCAGCAGGGCTATGTCTTCCGGTTTCCGGCCGGCCGCTGCGGCTGATTCGGCTATTTCCGAGAGGACTGCGGAAAGCCTCTGTCTGGCCACTTCTTCCGGCAGGCAGGGCATCAGTGTTCGGCGCCTTTGAGATTAAAGTAATAGGAGGGATCGAGACCGGCTTTTTTAGGCGGAATAACGTCCTTAATTGACGTGGAACTGTTGCTGGGGCTGGACAAATCTATAAGTTTGGGTCTGGGATAAATCTGCCCTTTGGGATCGGCTACCAGTTTAATCAGGGGGCTTAAAAGAGCGCTGTGGTTGACTTCCATGACCACGGCCACGTGGCCGGTATTGAGTTCCACCACCGAACCGGGAGGATAGATGCCGACGGACTGGACAAAACGGTCCACCCATTCGGACTGAAAATGGGAGCCCCTCAGAGAATAAATGAACTTTAAAGCGTCATGGGGCATCATGCCTTTATGGTAGACCCGGTCGGAAGTTAAAGCGTCATAAACGTCGGACAGACCGCAAATGGTAGCCAGGTAGGGAATCTGGTCCCCGCTCAGATGATCCGGGTACCCTGAACCGTCCATTCTTTCGTGGTGATGCCTGGCCACTTCAATGACCTGATCGTCCACCTGGAGATTCTGTTCAATCAAAATCTCCGCGCTTAAGGCAGCGTGATTTTTCATGATGGCAAACTCTTCGTCCGTGAGTTTGTCGGGTTTATTGAGAATAAAAGCCGGAATGCGGCATTTGCCCAGGTCGTGAAACATGGTCCCCATCCCCAGGATTTTCAGCTCTTCATCGGACAGGCCCAGAGCTTTGCCGGAAGAGATGGACAGGACCGAGACGTTTAAAGAATGGGTGTAGGTGTAATCGTCAAACCGGCGCAGCTTAATCAGAGCCGACAGGGCGTCCTGGTTTCTGGAGACGCTCTCCACCAGCTCATCGACGTTCTCCTGGACTTCATTGACCTCAATGCGCTTATTCATGCGGCAGGCGGCCACTAAGGCCTTGGATGTATCCAGGGCCCGGTTATAGGCTTTGGCCGCTTTGGGCAGCTCTTCTTCCAAAGCGCTGACCGTTTCGGCGACCTGTTCCTGAACCTGGCGGGGGGCTTTCGTCTGAGCCTGAGGCGCTGCGGCTTTGTAGGGAAAATCCCTGGCCGAAAGAGCCGGTCCGGTCCGTTTCAGGGTCTTTTGAGTGTCTATGAAGACTTCCTCAATCCCAAAATCAATCAGTTCCTGAATTTCTTTTTGATCGGAAATATGGCGACTTTTGGTTTTCCAGGGATGGTTGAACCAGGCACGGCCGACATCGGCCACAAACATACCGACTTCCAGATTTTTAGTGGGTATCTTTCGAATCATCAGCCAACCACTCTGAATAGAACCGGAATAAGAGGTGAAATATATATTTTTTCGGCAGCCAACTTTTCACCTTAAATGAACAAGGGTTTATATTTTATTACTAGGCAATAAAATACTATCAATAGATTAGACATCTCCATGAGTTACACAGAAAAAAATAAACCTGTACTGACGATAAACCATGGAATCAGCCGAAAAGAAAAGGGCAGTTCAAAGAACCTGAATACTGATTATAGTAGCTCTGGTATAAGTGTCAAGATTTATAAAAGGAGTCGTTGTTTTTCGGCCTGCCGGAGCCGGATGACTGTTCGGATACGGTGATATTATTTTTTCCTTTCCACAATGTCAAAATGGTCAAATTGCATCAGAAAAGAGCCCCGTCCCTGGGTCTGGGAGCGGATAGCTGTAGAATAACCGAAAAGTTCGGCTAAAGGAACCTGGGCCGTAATGATCCTGTAACCGGTTTGGGGGCTTATCATATCTTCAATCCGGCCTGAACGGGAGTTTAAATCCCCGATGATTTCCCCGGTAAATTCATCCGGAGAGGTCACTTCCAGGCGCATTACAGGTTCCATCAGCGACGGGGAGGCGGCGTTCAGGGCCTTCAGAACGGCCTGGGATACGGCCATCCGGATGGGAGCGTCCACAGTCAGACCCTCGCCCAGTTCCAGTTTATCCAGGAAAAGTTCAGTATCCAAAAGAGGATAGCCTAAGACGGGACCGGAGCTTAAAGAATCATTCAGTGTCTCAAAGGCCGCGCTGACCGCTTTTTCGGTTAAAACGGCATCAGGAATCAGCTTATGGGACGTTTTGTTGCCCTGACCCCTGGCTTGGGGTTTAACGGTCACCAATGCCCGGACTGTATGGACCGCACCGCCCAGTTCCCGGTCAAACAACCCGGCGCCCTGAGCCTGGGAAGTTACGGTTTCCCGGTAGACAACCTGAGGTTTGCCGACCCTGGTACTTAAACCGAACTCCCGGTTTAAACGGTGAACCAGAACTTCCAGGTGGAGTTCGCCCATGCCCGAGATGACGGTCTGACCGGTGTCGCCGTCAACTTTAATTTTAAAGGTAGGGTCTTCCTCGGTCATTTTAGTTAAAGTTTCGAACAGCCGGCCCTGGTCGGCTGCGGATTCCGGCTCCACGGCCACCGATATGACCGGTTCGGCGGCTTTGATTCTCTCTAAAAGAACCGGCCGTTCCGGATCGCAGACCGTATCGCCGGTTACGGCCGAGCGTAATCCTACGACCCCGACCAGATCCCCGAACCTGGCCTCACTGAGGCGCTCTCTTTTGCCGGCATTGATTCTGAGCAGCCGGGATACTTTATCTTTTTGGCCGGTCCTGGTATTTATGACCTCATCCCCTTCTTTCAGCCGGCCGGAATAAAGCCTGATAAAATTAAGTTTCCGGCCCTGATCCATGAGCTGAATCTTAAAGACCAGACCGACGGCCGGTTCTTTAATTTTAGGTTCAATGGTTACTTCCCGGCCCTCGGGCGTATGGGCGGTTAAAGGCGGCAGATCGGCCGGGGACGGCAGATAATCGACAATGCCGTCCAAAAGCGGCTGAACACCTTTATTTCTTAAAGCGGCTCCGGCGAACACCGGGGTGACTTTCAGGTCAATGGTAGCTTGACGGATGGCGCTTTTTAAGGTTTCCAGAGGGATTTCCTGATCAGAAAGATAGGCTTCCATAATCCGGTCGTCGGCTTCGGCCAGGGTCTCCAGAAGCAGCAGGCGGCCGCCGTCAGCTTCCTTTCCGGCTTCAGGCGGGCAGGGGCTTGCGACCATCTCGGCCCCCAGCTGATCGTCAGGCCAGGTGTAGAAGCGGTTGTTTAACAGATCCAGGACGCCTTTAAATCCGTCTTCCTGACCCCAGGGGCGGGTAATAATCAAAGGATTGGCCTGGAGTCTGGATTTCAGCTGGCCCATAACCCGGTCAAAATCGGCCCCGATGCGGTCTAGTTTGTTGACAAAGACCAGTTTGGGAACGCGATAGCGGTCAGCCTGACGCCAGACTGTTTCCGACTGGGGCTGAACTCCGCCTACGGCGCAGAAAACCCCCACCGCTCCGTCTAAAACCCTGAGGCTCCGCTCCACCTCAATGGTGAAGTCCACGTGGCCGGGGGTGTCGATGATATTAATGTCTGTGGTCCGCCACCGGCAGGACGTGACCGCGCTCATGATGGTGATGCCCCGTTCCTGCTCTTCGGGCAGAAAATCCATGGTCGCCTCGCCGTCGTGGACTTCGCCCAGCTTATGGGTCCGGCCGGTGTAAAATAAAATTCTCTCGGTTAAGGTCGTTTTCCCGGCGTCAATATGGGCTATTATGCCGATATTCCTGAGAGCCAGGGATTTATGAGGCTCAGAAGTCATGTTTGCTTCAGCTTAACTGCCTGGTCACTGACTTTATCAGCCAGGTCCTTTTTATAATCCAGAAGCTTCCGGGCCAGACTCTTATCATTCAAAGCCAGTATCTGGGCCGCCAGAACAGCTGCGTTTTTGGCTCCGCCGATGGTCACGGTCGCCACCGGCACCCCGGAGGGCATCATGACGGTGGAAAGAAGCGAGTCCAGTCCGCCTAAAGACGAGGCAGCCAGGGGAATCCCGATGACCGGAAGAATGGTCTCGGCCGCCATGACTCCGGCTAAATGGGCTGCGTAGCCGGCTCCGGCTATGATTACCCTGAGACCCCGGTCCCGGGCCGTCTGGGCGTACTGACCGGTCAGCTTCGGCGACCGGTGGGCCGAGGCCACGGTCATTTCCCAGGGAATGCCGAAGCTGTCCAGAATCAGGGCCGCTTCTTTCATGACCGGCCGGTCGCTGTCCGAGCCCATGACCAGTCCGACCAGAGCTTTGCGGGTATTGGGGGAAGTATGATTCATAAAAAATCCAAAAAATTTCAGGGTAAAAATCGAACCTAAACACTAGTTATTTTACCCGTCCGTGTCAAGGCTTCCCTCGGGCTGAACTTCGGACAGAGCCAAGTGACAGGCCGTATAAGGTCGAATCAGCCTGAAACGGGCCAGGATTGGAGGCTGCAGGCCTGAAGCCGGGAAGCGGACCGCAGTAAGCTGTCTGATGGAGGTCTTTGTCTTTTAATAGCAGCGTAAATTCAGTGCTAAGATTGGCAATAAAGCTGCTATACGCATAAAAAAGAGCTTCAATTGATATATTTTAAGAATTAATCGCAGTGATTAGATGATTTAATCATAAATTTTTTTCAAAACAAAATATAAATCAGTTTATAAAACTACTTATATATATATAAATGATTTCAGGCAGTGCCAGACTGGAGAGTCTTTGGGCAGGGCCGGGTATTTGCCATAGAGCAGTATAGGTGTTTTAATATTAATGGGCTGGATAATTTTTTTCTGGAAATTTCCGGGGCCCTGGAGTATATTAAGTGGTTAAATTTTCCTGATAGTGGCCTTCCACTTTGTCTTACTACCCTCTTTGGCTAGTGTTTGCCGGCCACAGAAGGCCTCAGAATCTAACGAAATGAATTGTATTTTTTTCAGATGAGCCGTCTCGGAGGTCTTGTTAATGCCTTTTAAGCATTTGAAGAATATTTTTGTCTTAATTCCGGCTGTCATTGTCGTTCTGGCTCTTTTGGCTATTTTAAGCGGCTGGCTGTGGCAAACTCCCCCCGTGCCGCCTTTGCCCCAGAAAGTGAGTCTGACAGAGGTGACTACAGCCGACGCTTTATCCTCTTTCGAGATTATCGGAGTCCTGGAGGCTGACCAGAAAGTCGATCTCCTGGCCCGGGTCAGCGGGTTTTTAACCGGCATTAAGTTTAAGGAAGGCGACCCGGTAAAAAAAGACCAGATCCTTTTCACCATTGAACCAGATCAGTATCAGGCCGCCTTAGCCTCAGCCGAGGCCAGCTCCCTGTCGGCTTCGGCCAATTTCACCAAATCGGAACTGGATTTTAACCGGACCAACGACCTTTACAACAAAAGAACCGCTCCCAAGTCCGATTTAGACAATGCCCAGGCTGCTTTAGACGTGGCCAAAGCCAGCACTTTAAGCGCCCGGGCCGCTTTAGACCAGGCTCGCCTGAACTTAGGCTACACCACCGTCAAGGCTCCCTTTGACGGCCGGGTTTCCGATACGCCTTTTTCGGAGGGCAGCTTATTGGGTCCGGAAAGCGGGGTTTTAGCCACCATAGTTTCCCAGGATCCCATCCTGGCCGACTTCGGCATTTCCGATAAGTACATGGCCGCTATGCGCCTGGGGGAGGGAACTTTGCCCGGCCAGACCGTGGAAAACATTGAGGTGCGTCTGAAGATCAACGGCGAAAAGTTCTACCCCGAACCGGGGGAACTGATTTACCGGGCCCCTTTGATTGACCGCGGCACTGATACCATAAAACTTAAGGCCAGCTTTAAAAATCCCGAGGCTGTCCTGCTGCCCGGTCAGAGCGTGGTCATCTCCCTGACGGCTAAAGTTCCGCCGAAGCTGCTTTTGGCTCCCAAAGCGGCTGTCATGACTTCCAGCCAGGGCAATTTTGTCTATCAGGCGGTCATGGGTAAAGCCCCGGGGAAGGATGAAGGCCCGGAGTATCTCCAGGCCAAAGCGACCTTCATTAAGCTGGGCCGGGAATTTGACAATGGTTACGAAGTCCTGGAAGGTCTGGCTGCGGGCGATAAGATTGTAAGCCTGGGCCTGATGGCCGGAGGGGCCGCTTTAAGGCCGGGAGCCCCGGTGGAAGTGGTCGAAGACGAGCCGAAACAAGAGACGGCGGGGTGATTTGATGCTGTCCAAGATTTTCATTGACCGCCCGCGTTTTGCGGTGGTGGTCTCTTTAATAATCACGATTGCCGGGTTTTTGGCTATATTGAAAATCCCGGTCTCCCAGTTTCCGGACATAGTTCCGCCCTCGGTCAACGTTCAGGCCACCTACCCCGGCGCCAGCGCCGAAACCGTGGAAAGCACCGTGGCCCAGCCGATTGAAAGCGCCATGAACGGCGTTGACGGCATGCTTTATATGTCCAGCCAGTCGTCGAATAACGGCAGCTACCGCCTGACGGTCACTTTTGCCATCGGCTCAAATCCCGACCTGAACATGGTCAATGTCCAGAACCGCCTGAAAAAGGCGGAGCCTCTGCTGCCCGACGAGGTCAACCGTCAGGGCGTTTCGGTCGACAAAAGCACGTCTTCGTTTTTAATGGCCTATAATTTTAATTCCCCCGAAGGAACCCTGTCGGAACTGGAGTTAAGCGACTGGGTTTACAATAATATTGCCGATCCCCTGGCCAGGGTCCCCGGAGTCGGCAGCATCAACTTTTTCGGCAGCCGCTACGCCATGCGGGTCTGGCTCGACCCTAACCGGATGGCCAATATGGATTTGACCACCGCCGATATCATAGGGGCTCTGGAGTCTCAGAACATTCAGGCCGCAGTTGGGGAAATCGGCGGGGCTCCGGCTCCGGAAGGCCAGGAGCTCCACTTTAACCTCTCGGCTGCGGGCCGGTTGTCCTCGGCCGATGAGTTTGAAAAAATCGTTATCCGGACCAATGCCGACGGAGGTTTGCTGCGCTTAGGCGATGTCGCCGAGATTGTCCTGGATACCCAGACTTATTCGCCCCAGGGCCTTTATCAGGGCCGAAGGGCGGCCGGCATGATGCTCAGCCAGTCGGCCGGGTCCAACGCCGTGGAGACGGCCGGTCTGGTGACGGCGGCCATAGAGGAGATCCAGAAAAGGTTCCCGCCGGACATGGAGATGCATCTTATTTTTGATGCCACCACTTTTGTCCGGGCCTCCATCGCCGAGGTTGGGGAGACCATTGTTCTGGCCATGATCCTGGTTATTCTGGTCGTTTATCTCTTTTTGGGCACCTGGCGGGCCACGATTATCCCCATGGTGGCTGTGCCGGTCTCTTTGATCGGTACGTTTGCCGTTCTTCTGGTCATCGGCTTTTCGGCCAACACCATTTCCCTTCTGGCCTTGGTTCTGGCTGTGGGTATCGTGGTCGACGACGCCATCGTGGTGGTGGAGAACGTCGAACGGGTCATGGAGTCGGAGCACCTGTCGCCCAGGGAAGCCAGCATCAAAGCCATGCAGCAGATAACCGGGGCCATTGTGGCCATCTCTTTGGTTCTGCTGTCAGTCTTTGTGCCGGTGGCTTTTATTCCGGGGCTGTCGGGAAAACTTTATCAGCAGTTTGCCGTGACCATTTCGGTGGCCATGATAATTTCGGCCGTCAACGCTCTGACCCTGTCCCCGGCTCTGTGCGCTATCTTTTTAAAGCCCCACGCCGAGTCTCAGAGACCCAACTTTTTAGTCCGGGGCTTTCAGGCTTTGGTGGTCAAAACGAGAAACCGCTATCTTTCCCTGGTCACCACTTTATTAAGGCGCTCGGCTTTCGGTCTGGTGGTGGCCGGCTTCTGCCTGGCTTCGGCTTTCTGGATTATGCGCTATACCCCGTCCGGCTTTTTGCCCAGTGAAGACATGGGCATGATTATTGTCCAGGTGGGACTGCCGGAAGGGTCTTCAATCAATAAAACAGGGGATGTCTTAAGGAAAGCCGAAGCCATGGCCAGGACTATCCCCGGAATCAGGCAGGTCATGCCGGTTTTGGGCATCAATATTGTCAATATGTCCATCCAGGACAATGCAGCCTTTATGTTTATAGGCCTGGATCCCTATGACGAACGGAAGACCCCGGAAACGTCCCTTATGGGCATATATGCGGCTTTAAACCGGGAGCTGGCCTCTATTATTGAAGGCACCTGCCTGGCCTTCAACCTGCCGCCCATTATCGGTTTGGACTCGGTGGGCGGGTTCTCCTTCGTGCTGGAGGATTTTGAAGGCAGGCCGTCTTCGGAACTGGCCGCTTTAACCGGTCAGTTCATCGGCCAGGCCATGCAGGATCCGGCTATGGCGGCGGCTTTTACTTTTTTCAATACCGACACTCCCATTATGGATGTCAGTCTGGATCGGGAAAAAGCCTTGAACTTAGGCGTCAGGGTGGCCGATATTTTTTCGGCCATGCAGGCTTATCTGGGCAGCTATTATGTCAATGACTTCAACTACAAGGGCCGCAGCTGGCAGGTTAAGATCATGAGCCAGGACATGGACCGCCGGAAGCTGGACAATGTCCGCAACATCCATGTCCGCTCCTCTTCCGGAGCCATGGTGCCTTTATCGTCTGTAATTGAGATTAAGCTGACCACCGGACCTCAGAACATCACCCGCTACAATAACTACCGATCGGCTGTGGTTATGGGCAGCGGCAAACCCCAGCTGGGTACTGGTATGGCCATCTCGGCCATGGAAAACGCCGCCACCACTCTGCCTGTCACCATGGGCTATGAGTGGACCGGTTCCACTCTTCAGGAAAAAGAGTCATCCGGTCAGACGGCTTACCTTTTTGTGCTGTCATTTTTGTTCGCCTATCTTTTTTTAGTGGCTCTGTACGAGAGCTGGACCATCCCTTTGGGGGTTATGGTCTCAATTTCGGCGGCCATATTCGGGGCCATGATGGCCATTAAAATCGCCAACCAGAGTCTGGGTCTGTACGTCCAGATAGGCATAGTGACTTTAATCGCCCTGGCCAGCAAAAACGCAATCCTGATCGTCGAGTTTGCCAAAGACGCCAGGGAAAACGGCCTGACGATCAAAGAATCGGCCTCGACCGGGGCCCAGTTGAGGTTCCGGGCCGTGGTCATGACCTCCCTGGCCTTTTTGGCCGGTCTGCTGCCCTTGATCGCCGCGACCGGACCGGGCGCCGCTTCCCGGCAGAACGTCTCGGTGGCCGTCTTCGGCGGCATGCTGTCGGCCTGTACGGTCGGCCTGATCATTATCCCTCTGGTCTACGCCATGTTTCAAAAGACGAGGGAATTTTTCCACCACTGGCGGGGCCATGATCTCTACCAGAGGGAGAGTATCCTGGAGCGTCCGCCTCAGGAGCAGGGGCATAAAGCGGACTGACCTGATCAAGGAGTCAATGGCAATTAATTTAAGCCCGGGCCTTTCGGTCCGGGCTTAAAACTCTCCTCTGCCGTCTCCAGGGAGCGTGGGGTATGAAATAGAAGCAATTTTTTTAATTAAAGATTTGGTAATGTTTAAAACAATAATTTCATTAAATAATAAATTAAAAGTCAAAAATAAAGTCTGTATAAAATAATATTAAGAGTAAATAGGAAGGGAGTACTCCGGACTTTTATGACTTCACCTTTCGGTTTACAAAAACATGTAAATATGATAGTCTCAAAGTGAGAAGTATTGTACTCCAAATGCTGACCTAATCTTTGGTCTCCCTTTTGGCTGCGGTATTTCGGCCGGATTATGGTGGTCCAACGGTAAAGGGAATAGCGGATGCGTATTGTTATAGTTGACCGTGAGCCGGCCTTTCTGGCCCCGTTGCTTGAAGATCTGACCAGGGAAGGATTTGAGGTGACGACGGTCGAAAATATCTCCGGGGTCTTATCTTTTATCAAAAAGTGTAGTCTCCATTTTCTGGTGGCTGACAGCACACTGCTGGTTGATCATTCTTTAGGGGCCGAAGTTCGCCGTCAGTCTCCTTTAACCCGTCTGATTGTTCTGGCCGCTCATCCGTCACTGCTGGGCATGATAAAATCTATTTCCAGCGGCATGACTGATTATCTGCCCCGCCATCCGTCCAGTTTCGGTCAGCTTCTGGATACTGTTCTGGATGAGAGAAACCGTCTGGTCCGCTGGCAGTACACCATTTTGAGCGAAAGCCTGGGGGCCAGGCTGGCCATGGGTAGCAATGAAAAACGTCCGGCAGCCAGCGAATCTAATTAAAAAATCCGGGGCTAAAAAGGCCGGAAGATTTCCCAAAAGGCTTCTGTCAGCCGAGCGGCGGGGTTCCCATGACTTTTGACCCTGAACTGTTGGCCGATGAACTGAACCGGGCCAGTTTAGACCTGGTGATGCTGTCGTCTGACAATCTTTTGGAAATCAGCGCTGTCCTGGGCCAGATCCAAAAGATGGGCCGGACGATTGAAGGTCTGGAAAATCCCGAACCGGCCGAGGTTTTAGAGGCTTTATCCGGACTGCTTGAAGACATAATCAAAAATCTGGTCCCCAACCGGGATCAGGCTCTTTCCCTGGTGGGGGAGGGCTTAAGCCTGCTCCAGGAAATGGCCCGGTGCCTGCCCGCCGGTCAGGCGGTCGAAGGCGGAACGGCCGGGCTTTTATTGAAGATAAAAGAGGCTGTGCCCGAAGAGACTTCAGGCGGGGCTTCCGAAGAAGCCGCCGGTGAAAAGCCGGCCCGGTACCGGACGGCCGAAGAGCCTCCGTTAGCCGAACTCCGCGATGTCCACGGCCTGGAATTAAACAGCCAGGCCCTCAGCCGGGACAGAAAATCCGGGCCGGACGGGGCTGAAAAAGGCTCCTTTAAACCCCGGAAACTGAGAGTCAGAAGCGAACTTATTGTTCCTACCCCCACCCACGTCCGGCGGGAAGCTCACTTAAGCCAGAAATTGACGGTGGATTATTTTAAAGCTGATTTTATTTCGGCTTTGGAAGAGCTCCAGATGAAGCTGGTAACTGTGGAGCATAAATCAGATCCAGTGGCCGCCATGAGCGATACCATCCCTATGTTCCGGACTATCCTGGGGGGGGTCAGCTTACTGGATCTGGATGATCTGGCCCGTTTGGCGGCCGATACCATAGGCCTTCTTGATTATGTTTCAACCGAGCAGGTGCCTCACACCACAGTCATTACGGATGTGCTTTTAAAGGCCTGTTCCGTATTAATCTCCGGCCTGTCGAGCCTGACTCTGAATCCGGACGGCCGTTCCTGGTCCGTCCGCCCCGAGTGGACGCCAGAGGATCTGGAAAATATCCGGGAGAATCTCTGGGCCGCCCGGCAGGGCATTCTGACGGCCGATACTCCGGTTCAGCCTCAGGCCGTCAGCCGGGCCCAGGCGGCTAAACCGAAGAAATTAGGCGAAATTCTGATCGAAAAAGGCCTTATTTCCCAAAACGATTTAGGCGGCTTAATTCAGGCCCAGAAGACGGTCCGCAGCATACGCCTGGGGGAGATCTTAATCCAGGACGGTCTGATCACGGAAGACGAGTTAAACGAGGCCCTCCGGCGGCAGCAGAATGAAGATAAAGGCCGCCGGTTAGGGGAAATTCTGGTTTCTATGGGCCGCCTGGAGCATGAGCATGTCGAGGCGGCTTTAAAGCATCAGGAGAGTTTAAAGGAAACGAAACTGGGGGAGATTTTACTCAAGCAGAAAATCGGGGCTCCGGAAAAAGTGGCCGCCGCTTTAAGGGAACAGAAGCAGAGCGAAGGCTACGGCACGACATTCGCAATCCATACGGTCAAAGTCGAGACCCAGAAATTGGACGGCCTGATTGATCTGGTCGGGGAGCTGGTCATAACCCAGTCTTTAGTCACCAGCAATGACTCAATTAAGTTCTTAAAAGAGCAGAAGATCATTAAAGACTTAGCCCAGGTCTCCCGGATCACCTCGGAACTGCAGCGCAACGCCATGAGCCTCAGGATGGTCCAGATCTCCAATACGTTCAGGAAGATGAACCGTTTGGTCCGGGATTTGGCCCACAAGTTCGAAAAGGACGTGGAGTTCGTCACCTCCGGTGAGGATACGGAAATTGACCGCAATATGGTGGAATCCATTTACGATCCTCTGGTCCACATGATTCGGAACTGCCTGGACCACGGTTTAGAGCCTCCCAAGGAAAGGCTGTCCGGGGGCAAATCCCCCAAAGGCCAGGTAACCCTGAAAGCTTACCACCAGGGCGGCAATGTGGTCATTGAACTGTCCGACGACGGCCGGGGACTGGATACAGAAAAAGTTCTGGCTAAAGCCCTGGAAAAAGGCTTAATCCAGCCGGGGGAAAATTTAAGTTTTCAGGCTGTCCATAATCTGGTCTTTCAGCCCGGTTTTTCCACCAATGACCGCATCACCGATATTTCCGGCCGGGGCGTGGGCATGGATGTGGTCAGGAAAAATATTGAGCTTTTAAGGGGCAAGGTCGATTTTACTTCCCAAAAGGGGCAAGGGTCGACCATCACCATCCGACTGCCCCTGACTCTGGCCATCATTGACGGCATGATTGTCCGGGTGGGCGACTACCGCTATATCCTGCCCACCATCTCCATAAATGAATCTTTCCGGCCAAAACCGGAAGAGTACTTTACGGTTAAAAATCAGGGGGAGATGATTAGAGTCCGCGATTCGCTTCTGCCTCTGGTCAGACTGGACCGGATAGTGGCCGCCGGCGGAGCCGCCTCCGATCCGGCCAGAGCCTTGGTGGTGGTGGTGGAGAACGAGGGCCAGCGCTGCTGCCTCATGGTCGATGAAGTTTTAGGTAAGCAGGAAGTGGTCATTAAATCCCTGGGCGAAAGACTTAAGTATGTCCGCACTCTGGCCGGGGGGACTATTTTGGGCGACGGCCGGGTGGGGCTGATACTGGATGTCAGCGGCTTGTTTGAGGCCACGGAATCGGGCTTCGGCAGCGGCCGGAGCGGCGGCGCGCCGCCGGCCGATGACTGGGAAATGGGCGACGATTCCTGGAATTAATGTTTCTGGCTGCCTAAGGCCAGTCCTGATGCGGGGTTACGGGGTTTATGAGCCAAGAAGTTCAACATTTAGGAGCCACGGAATTATCGGTTGATCATTCTCTGGACATGAAGATACTGCGCTTTGAGCTGGCCGGAGAATTTTACGGTCTGGACATTCTGAAGATCCGGGAAATAAACGGCATGATGGACATCACCAGCGTCCCCCAGACTCCCCAGTTCATGAAAGGCCTCATTAATCTTCGCGGTAAGGTCATTCCGGTCATTGATCTAAGACTTAAGTTCGGGCTGCCGGAAGAGACTTATACCGAGCGCACGAGCATAATAGTCATTGAGTTTAAAACTGTCCACGGAGCCACCCAGATGGGCATAGTGGTCGATCGGGTTTCCGAAGTCATCACCATCAACAAAGCCGACATTGATGCGGCGCCGGATTTCGGGACCAGACTGAAAAGTGAATATATCAAAGGCATGGCCAAAACCAAAAACCAGGTCCTGATTATTTTAGATATTGATCTCATCTTAACCGATGAGGATTTAACGTTCGGGCCCAAAGTTCCGGTCGAGGAGCCCGAGGCCGCAGCCGATAAGGCCTAGGCTTTTTTATTCGGCCAGATTAACGGAGGGCCGAATAGAAGCTGACATTTTGAGTCGGCTTGTGGAGAAGAAGTGACATTTGATCATAACAGCAGCCTGTCCCAGGCTCAGCATAAAATATCAGTCCAGCAGCTGGAGCTGTCCGACAAGGACTATCAGGATATTGCAAGTTTTGTTCACAAGGCCAGCGGCATAAATCTGATGGACGGCAAAAAGGAACTGGTCCGGGCCAGGCTGGTTAAGCGCATCAGTCAGCTGGAATTAAAGGATTTCAAGTCCTATTTCAGGTACGCTACCTCCGACACCTCAGGCGATGAGCTGGTTTTTTTACTGGACGCTCTGGCCACTAATCTGACCAGTTTTTTCCGGGAACCGCAGCATTTTGAGTTTATGTACAAAACCCTGCTCCCGGAACTGGAGAAAAAACGCCGTAAACCCGGCGGCGGCGGCCCCAGACTCAGGATTTGGAGCGCGGCCTGTTCCTCGGGCGAAGAACCCTACACCATCGCAATGGTCGTTTTAGAGAGGTGCCCTTATTTTGCCGGCGGCGGGGATTTCCGGATTCTGGCCACAGATCTGTCCACCAAGGTGCTGAATATCGCCAAAAGAGGCCAGTACGGCCCGGAGAGCGTCAAAAACATTAATCCGGTCGCGCTTCGCAACTACCTGACTAAAAACGCCTCTGAAAAAGGGGTCAGCCTCTACACCATAAACCCCCATGTCCGGAGCCTTATTTCTTTCCGGCGCTTCAATCTCATGGACCCTCTGCCCTACAAGGGGCCTATGGATTTAATCTTCTGCCGCAACGTCATGATTTATTTTGACCGGGAGACCATCGGCAAACTCATTGAAAAGTTCCATAAGATTTTGGAAGTCGGGGGGTATTTATTTATCGGCCATTCGGAAAGCCTGTCGGGGCTTAAGCACAATTACCAGTATGTGGCTCCCTGTATTTACCGGAAAATAGCCTCTTAATTGGCTCTGCAGTCCGATTTTTCGGCTGTACTGGCGGAATTATGATTAAAGTTCTAATTGTCGACGATTCGGCCATAGTCAGGAAGATTTTCACCGAGCAGCTGTCCAAAGCCAGAGACATTGAGGTGGTGGGCGCGGCTCCGGATCCCTACGTGGCGCGGGACATGATCTTAAAGCTCAGTCCCGACGTCCTGACCTTGGACATAGAAATGCCCCGCATGGACGGGATCACGTTTTTAAAGAAAATAATGGGCCATCACCCGCTGCCGGTCATTATCGTCAGTTCTCTGACCCCCAAAGGCAGCACCATGGCTCTGGAAGCTCTGGACTGCGGAGCGGTGGAGGTTCTGGCAAAACCGGGCGGTTCCTACTCGGTCGGAGAAATGGGCGCCCAGCTGGCCGATAAGATCAGGGCGGCCTCTAAAGTCAGGGTCATGAAAAGGCTGCCCGCCGAAGCCGGACCGATGGCGGCCAGGAAAGGGGCTATCACCCAGACGACCAACAAAGTCATTGCCATAGGTTCGTCGACCGGCGGGACAGAGGCTTTAAAGGACATTTTAACCAGACTGCCGGCCGATGCCCCGGGCATTGTCATTGCCCAGCACATGCCGGCCAATTTCACCAAAGCCTTTGCCGACCGGATTAACGGCCTTTGCCGGATCCATGTCAAAGAAGGCCAGGAAAATGATTCCGTTGTGCCCGGCATGTGCCTGATTGCCCCGGGTAATTTTCATATGCTGCTGCACCGCAGCGGGGCCAGATATTTTGTGCAAATAAAAACCGGTCCCATGGTTCACCATCAAAGGCCGGCCGTGGATGTTTTATTTAAATCCGTGGCCAAATACGCCGGGGCCAACGCCATCGGGGTCGTTTTAACCGGCATGGGTTCAGACGGGGCTGAAGGCATTAAAATCATGAAAGAGGCCGGGGCTAAAACCATGGCTCAGGATGAAGCCTCCTGCATTGTCTTCGGCATGCCCAAAGAAGCCATCAAGACGGGCTGCGTTGATAAAGTAGTCTCTTTAAGAAATATGCCCCAGAGCATTATGGATATGCTCTAGGCGCCTGCCGCCGGATTATAAGTTATGGGGCGTATCTTTCCCTGGCCAAGGAATCATTTTATAAAAATCCTCCTGACGGCGCTTTTAGGAGAATTGGCATTTTTATATTTTTGTGTTTCATGGTTATCTCTGCCTACAGGCTATTTCGGACCGCTTTTTGCCCGTATTTTCATATTACTTCAAAGCAGGCGCAGCTATTTCGCCGCCGCCCGTGGCGAAATATTAAAAGGCAAAACCGCCAAAGGAGTTTTGCCGCAGGCCAAGGCAAAATCAAATAAAAATGAATTAAACAGTCTTGTTCCTCTGCTGCCTTGGGCGCACAATGCCCTTAATCTCTTCGGAAACGTGGAGGCGCCTGTTATGTCAGTAAGGCGCCAAGTCACTTTAACGCCAGAAGAAATGGCCCAGCTGGAATAACTGACCAAAAACGGCAAACATGATAGCCAGACGGTCGTCCTGGCAAGGGCGCTGATTCTCTGCGACAAATCGACAGACGGCCATGGACGGCGGACTCAGCACATTTCCGAAGCTCATGGCATTTCTTCCAGGACCGCTGAGAGGATGAAAAAACGGTTTGCTGAAGAAGGCTTGCGCCAAGCTTTGGAGCGGAAACCTCTGGGCATGAGCCGAAGGGAAATTAAATTCGACGGGGAATTTGAAGCCAAAATGATCGCTTTGGCCTGTTCGGAGGCTCCGGAAGGCCGGGCAGGACGGACAGTCAGACTTCCGGCTGAAAAGGCCGTGGAACTTAAGATTACTGACACTGTACCGCCAATGACAGGGCAGAGGGTTCTGAAAAAAACGAAATTAAACCTCACTTAAAGAAACACTGGAAAATTCCGCCTGGGAAAAATGCGGCCTTTGCAGCCGTTAAACAGGAAATACTGAAAGTGTATCTTCGGCCCTGCGACCCAATGTATCCGGCCGTGTGCGCGGATGAATCCGGCAAACAGCTGGCCGCTGAGGTCAGGACTTCTTTGCCTTGTGAACCAGGAAAACAGCTGCGGTCTGACGGCGAGTGCATCCTGTGGTGTCGCTGACATTTTCATGGCCGCAGAGCCTCCGGCAGGCAAGGCGGCATTTGGTCATCACCGAAAGGCGGACAAGGATCGAACGGGCCAGTTTCATAAAATGCATTCTTGACGACACATATGTCCTGAAGTCACTAAGGCTGTTTTGGCAGTGGACAATCTGAATACTCATGGGATAACTTCGCACTGCGAGACTTTTCCTCCCGTTGAAGCGTCCCGTTTGGCTGCCGGATTGGAAATTTACTGTACTTTAAAATATGTAAATTGATTAAATATGGCTTTATTTGAGCTAAATACTGTCAAAAGTCAGTGCTTAGATCGCCGGATATCAAACATAGAGAAACACTTAGACAGGAAGTTATTGCTTGAGAAAGAGACCGAAATAATAAAGCTGCGACAATAGGCTGGCAGTTCACAGCGGAAGATGCTCGGGTCAAATTAAAGAGACTTTATCAGACACTTCAGGTGTTGCAAGGTGCTGGGCTGACCAAAACCGCGGATATTGCCTGGGATTTAGTTATGGGATCTATTCTGACAGTCAGGAGTTGGCCTATTTTTAGGTTTTAGGAAATAACCATGGAAAAAGTCGGCCGTAAGGCTCATGGCGTTGAAAATAACGGCGGCTGCCTGGACCGCCAGAACGGCCTGTATTTCAGGGAGCATTTTTTTCTGAGTTTAGGCAACGAGCTGGTCCGTTTGGACCGCTACCAGAAAGCTCTGGGTCTTCTGGCCTTTCGTTTTTTGACTCCCGAACCGGCCTGGGAGGAAATAGGACCAAAGATAAATTTGTCTTTGGGGTCCTGCGATCAGGCGGCCAGGCTGGATGACACTTTGGGGGCCATACTCTTGCCCGAGTCGGATGCCGGAAAAGCGGCCCGAGTCTTAGGTGATTTAAACCGGGATCTGGGGCCTCAGGTGGAATACGGGCTGGCTTTAATCTGGCCGGGCCATATGGGGACAGCTGATTTGCTCCTGGCCAGGGCTACTCAGAATATGGCCGGATTTGAAAAAGCCATGAAGAATCTGACCGATGAGCACGGTCCCTGGTCGGCCAGGAATACAGCCCTGATTCTGGCCGAAAAGGAGAGTCTTTTTGAAGGCTTTGGCCAGCTTCTGGCCGACGTCTGATAATGGAGGGCACTTTCGGTTTTATGCCGTTCCCGATTTCGGTGTCTTTCGGTCCGATTGGTCCGGCTATATTAAAGTCAGGCCAAGGTATATTATTATTTCCGGATTCAGAGGCCCGGCTTAATTATTTTGGCCTGCAAATGTAAGACAATGAAGCCAAGGGTCAGATTATTCATATTTTAATCTTAGACAGGGCTTTTATGATTTTGGCGTTAAGTCTTTTTTCTTCTTCCGTCTGTCTTAAAAATTCACCGCGCAGTGATAAAAACCGCTCCTCGTAATCAATTTCATCTTCCACTTCCGGCAGACCTACGTAGCGTCCGGGAGTCAGCACACAGTTCATGTCTACAACATTGCCGACAGGCGCCGAACAGCAAAAGCCTTTGATATCCTCATAGTGACCGTCACTGTTGCGCCAGTTGTGATAGGTGCTGCTGATTTGGAGGATGTCTTTTTTAGTCAGAATCCTTGTCCGGCGGTTAATGAGTTCGCCCAAATCCCTGGCATCAATGAACAAAATTTCCTGGCTGCGGTTTCGGAACTGGCCGTTTTTCCGGTTCAGACTCAAAAACCACAGGGCGGCCGGAATCTGGGTATTTAAAAAAAGTTTCGTCGGCAAATTGACTATGCAGTCAACCAGATTACCCTCTTCGACCATTCTCCGGCGGATATCCCCCTCTCCGCCGACGTTGGAAGTCAGTGCGCCCTTTGCCAGAACTATACCGGCCTGTCCGTTGGGCGACAGGTGATGGACAAAATGCTGGAGCCAGGCAAAGTTGGCGTTACCGACCGGCGGGACGCCGTATTGCCAGCGGCGGTTTTCCCGGAGTTGTTCTCCAGACCAGTCGCTGTCATTAAATGGAGGATTGGCGATAATGTAGTCGGCTTTAAGTTCGTGGTGAGCATCGTTTAAAAAGGAGCCTTCGTGGTTCCACTTGACTAAGGAACTGTCTATTTTGCGGATAGCCAGATTCATTTTGGCCAGACGCCAGGTGGTCAGGTTGCTTTCCTGACCGTAGAGGGAGATATTATTGACCTGCCCCTGATGCTCAATGACAAATTTTTCGCTTTGAACAAACATGCCTCCCGAACCGCAGCAGGGGTCAAAGACCTTGCCCTGATACGGCTCCAGCATTTCCACCAGCAGTTCCACAATGCTTCTGGGCGTATAGAACTGGCCGCCTTTCTTGCCTTCGCCTAAAGCAAACTCGCCTAAAAAATATTCAAACACGTGTCCTAGAACATCGGAACTCTGCTCTTTGGCCTCGCCTAAAGAGATATTGCTGACCAGATCAATCAATCCGCCCAGGGTGGCCGGGTCGAGATTTAAGCGGGCATAGACTTTGGGCAGGACGCCTTTTAACTGGGGGTTCTGGTTTTCGATAGTCTCCATGGCCCGGTCAACCAGGCGGCCAATGTTGGGTTTTTTGGCGGCTGTTAAAAGGTTTTCCCACCTGGCTAAAGGCGGCACAAAGATTATGGTGGAACTGTTGACCACGCCGTCGGCCAGTTCCAGGGGCAATTTGCCGAAATTAACGTCTTTAAACCGCAGGCTTAATTCGTCAAAGGAGTCAGAGATGTATTTGAGGAAAATCAGTCCCAGAACAATGTGTTTGTACTCGGCGGCGTCAATATTCTTCCTCAGTTTGTCCGCAGCCTCCCAGAGGTACTTTTCCAGGGATTGTTGGGTTTGATTGATAAATAACTTATCGTTTTTAGGCATAAGCAGTCATTAAGTATTTTACTTATTCTACAAAACAGAAAAAATAACCGGCCAGAAATAATACCAGCCGGCTTGGCTAAATCCATGCTCTCGCAACTTATTTGTTCCAATTTACTTAGAGCCGATGGAGTCTTTATAACCTAACTAACCTTTTAGGTCAATAAAAAACGTAAAATAACTGATTATTTAGTTTTTAGCCGGTATTAATCTATCGGTCGCCAGAAAAAAACGTCATAATTGGGCAAAATTTAAAAATCATTGAACCGTAAGTCTGGAGAGCTTATGGGCCTCGGAAAGAGTCAGTTTACAAAGGCTGGATTAACAAGTCCGGACGGGCTGTATTTCAGGTTTGTAAATCAAAGCCTCTTAAAATGAGGTTAAAATAGAAGCTAAAACATAGGGCAGTTGGCGACTTATATAAGATCATGATAAGCCGGGGTTAAGCCGGAATTTTCAAATCGATGATCCATGGGGGAATTTTCTAATTTATCTCATCTACATTCTATTTTACCTCTAATTTTAATTTGTTACCATTAACGATTTAAAAATTCGGATAATAAAATGACTGATTAGATGACCAGGCGGTTTCAGCCGTAATATATGGCTTGACACCGGGTTTATCCTCGGCTTCAACCGTTTTAAGGCCTTGTCTCTCGCCGGTCCGGGTTTGAGCGCCGATACAACTTATTCACAAGTCCGATTGATCTATAAGCTGACTGACATAAGCGACAGATTGATCATAGTTCCCCGCCCTGCACCAGCCAGTAATACCCCCATCTGCAGTCATCCGGCTTAGGAGAACTGAAAATCCGGGGTGAATTCAAAGGCCTTCTTAAAAGCGGCTGAGGAAAGCCGGCCGATTCAGTCGGCGCATTAAACGTTTTGGCGGCCGGTCCGTCGTGACTGCCTGCGCGGAGTTTTGGACGTTAGGCGGCAGCTGAAGCAGGACCCGCCTTAGGAGACCGGAGAGGTCAGGTTTCTGGCTCTAAGAGAATCCCCCTTACTTTAGGCGGGGGAAGCTGTCATTGAGGGTAATTATTACCACGGCACGAGACTCTGAGAATACTATAACTATTGATTATTGCAGGACTTAAGCTAAGACCCTTTAGCATAACCAAAACCTTAAATAGTGGTCATTTTGAAACTACAAAAATTTTCTCAGAGTTTCGTGCCGAGGCAGTATTAGTCAGTTCAGGGCCTGAACTTTGAACCGGCGGCGGTAGCTGCCGGTTGACAGAAGAATTTTGGAGGTTTTATCTCCGGATAGGCTTCTAAGTCTCTGAAGCCCGGTGCCTTTAACAGGTAAGATTTTTTGTTATAGCGATGAGTGCCCCTCTTTGGGCTTTAGAGCGGCAGACTGACAAGCATTAAACTATGTATTAAAATAAGAGCAATTCAAATTTATTGCTGAGGCTTTAAGCCGGTGGGTTAATGCATTGATCTCTAAAGTTACCGCCGGTAATAAGCGTAAAGATAAGACAATTTTTTATTAATATTTTTTTGATGACTTTTGAAATTAGTACAGTAATATTTTGAATGCGACTCAGGGGATCTTCAGTTTCAATTTTTTGTGGTTATAGATATGAAATTTACCGTCTGTAATTAATTTATTAGCCGGAAGTGAAATTTACGAATTATTTTAAGAATGTTTTCCTCAGTCAACAGCCAGACTTATTGTAGCATGATATTATGCGTGTTTTAAACAAATAGAATTTGAAAAATTAACCGCTGATTAAACACTTCTGTTAAACTAATTATTACCTCGGCGGATTATTATGATAATCTATTTCTTCATTGATTTTACCTTATGATGATTTGTTTGTATCAAAATTATCAGCCGGGGTAATAGTTAAAGCTAAGAATGAGATAAAGTGATGAATTTAAGCAGTGATCCCCGGCCAGTAGCTGTAATAGGCCAGTAGCTGTAATAGAAGAACAGCTGGCCGATTTGGCTGAAGTATTTGCCATTAAAGACGATATTCCTGAAGGTTCAGCCTCAGAGATAGCTTGTAAGTTCCTGGAATAGGCATAAAGCCGAATTACTTGAAGATTCAGAAGCCGCCAAAATTGCTGAAAAACAAATCTGATTTTGAAGTTTCATATCCGGTCCGGAGATTTTTAGACATAAAGTACCGGCTTATTTTCTTCGTAAGGGAATCGGTCAATTCCAGAAGATGCGTCAGGCTGCAGCTGAATCGGTCAGCGGCGTTAGCCGCGAAAAAATAAGGTAGGCCAGTGCATTGCTGGACTCGACGAAACTGACGGCAGAATCCTTTACCCTTTCTTCTTTCGCCGTTAGACTCTCTTGCGCCGATAACCAGCCGGAAATTTGTCCCGTAATTTTAGTGATGATGAAATCACTGGGGAAACATTTTTTTCAATCTATATAGGTAAGGTCTTCTCCTCAGTAGCGGCCTGGCTGAAGCGGTTCGCTTAATGGAGTAGAGTCAGGGCCGAACTTTTGGCCGTTAGACAGTCTGATCAGCTTAAATATTCGCTATTATCGTTATCCGGCTTTCCGGATCAAAATAATTTGCAGTATCATTTATGTTTAATTTTCCGAGGACGTCCGCCATTTTTTCCGGCCGATTCTCTCTTGCCAGGACACGGGTCAGCCCGTCAATCCCCTCAGCTGAAAGGAGGTGACTGAAAAATCGTGAAACTTTCCCCGACAAGATTTTTAGCGCAAATGGCGGTTTTTATCCATATCCATCCACAGCCCGAAAAGAAATGACTGAAGACCGGCGGTCAGAGAAAAGAGCATTAGGATAAGGGTAATTTCCGGCATCTGGCCCTGAGTCGGCCAGAGGTACAGCAGCCGGAGGAAAAATAAAAAACCCAGGCCAAGAAGGACAGTCCCGAAACCTAGGAACAGGACGAGAGGATGGGCGTCCCGGATAATATATTTTTTCCAGAGCCGCCAGCAGAACATCCTAATAAGCAGGCGGCTGATAGGCCAGAGAACCTGCCTGGCTTTAAAGCCGCTCGTTTCGCCGATATTGTAAACCGGACGGATGGGCACATCGCGCACTTTCATGGATTCCACGTTCAGTCTGACTAAAATGTCATTGGGCTGACCGTAGCGTTTGTACATCTTATCCCAGTCGACGGCCTTCAGAGCCTTTAAGCTTATGACAGTGTAGCCTGTCTGGGAATCGGCAATATGCCAGTAGCCGGAAGCGACCTTAGTCAGAAAAGACAAAGTGGCGTTGCCGAAAAACCGGACTTTGGGGATCATGCGGTAGGCTTCTTCGTAGACTAACCGGTTGCCTTTGGAGTAGTCAACCTCTTCTTCGGCCACCAGGTCGCACAAAGTCGGCAGATCGGCCGGATCCATCTGGCCGTCGCCGGCCATGACTACGGCCATGTCGATTTCCCGGTCCCGGGCCCACTTGTAACCGGAGGCAATAGCTCCGCCGACGCCCTGATTTTTTTCATGGCGCAATAAGACGACCCTGGGGTCAGCGGCGGCCAGGCGGCTGGCTTCCTGAATGGTTCCGTCAGTACTGACATCGTCAATGACCACAATATGATCCACGAAATCGGGCATGGTTTCCACGACCACATGGAGGAGTTTTTCTTCATTAAAAGCCGGAACTACGGCGCAAAGTGTTTTGCCTTTGTACATTTTCAGTTTCCTGGGGGCCTGTCTGGGCCTGTTTTTTATTTGTCTTCCAGTAAAGTAATTAAAAGCTTCCCGTCTGTCTGCGGCACACCGAGGCCGGGGGCTCTGAGTACCGTTCCTGGCCTGGTGCCTGGCCGGATAGTCAGTTTCAGGCTGCGGCCGTCCAAAGTCCGGAAAATGGGCCGGCAGCCGTTTTGAAGTTCGGTTTTTCGGACTTTTAGGGTCGCTAAAAGATCATTGCCCTGGCGGGAAAAATCTTTCTCCGGCCGGACATTAACTGTGACCACCAGATCGGCCGCTTTTTTTCCCGGTCTCCGGGCCGGGCCTTTTTGGGGAAAAGTCAGTTTCTGCCCGTTGACCGCACCGATGGGAATGGCCAGGTGAGTTTTAACCGGGCCCCGGGCCGTATTGAAGGCCACGGTTTTGATGGCCCCGAAGACGGCTTCTTTTAAACTGACCGTTAAATCCACAGCCACAGGACCAATACTGGCTCTGGTTCTGAGTTCCGGTTTCTGGCCGAAGCCGGAGAAAAAATCCTGCCACAGCTGGGGATCCTGGCTCGCCGTCTGTTTTTGGCTCAATAAGTTTTTTAATTCATCTTCCGCGCTCGGCAGGCCGAATTCCTTAAAAAGGTCGGCCACTTCAAAGCCCTGGAATATATCCTGAGTACTGAACTCGTCGCCGAACTTTTCCGGCCCCAGAAGGTCGTAATGGCGTCTTTTGACCGGATCGCTTAAGACGGCGTAGGCCTCGGAAATGGCCTTAAAGCGTTCTTCGGCCAGAGGCGAACCGGGATTTCGGTCAGGATGCCAGGCTACGGCCAGCTGACGGTAAGCTTTTTTAAGTTCGGCCGGCTGAGCCTGGGGCGAAACGTTTAAAATACGGTAATAATCAAGTTTAAGTTTCAAACCGCCTCCCCGAAGATCAACTCAGAGGTCAACTTCGCGGTCAATTTATCGGAAAAACTGGAAATCAAAATTATTATGCTCAGTCTTCCGGCTAAACCATAAGGACTGCTCCGGCGGCCCTGGCCAGGTCCGTCAGGCGCCTGGCCAGCTCTTCGGGCTTTTTCTGGGCCAGAAGAATGAGGCTGGGTTCATCGGGGTGCCGGCTGGCCAGAAAAATATGGCCGCAGCCGAAGAGACCGGCCGAAAAACTGGACTGGACCGAAATTTTTGATAAATTGGCCAGTTTAATGGTCTCCGGCCGCCCCAGACCCCACCAGGAGCTGGTTTGGATTTTATCCCCGTCTAAGACATATTTAAGGCTCAGGCGGTGGATTAAAAGGCCGGCCATGATTACAGTAAGTAAAAGCCACAGGCCGGTGTGTCCGGCCGGATCTTTTTCAAAGTACATTATAGCCGGTCCCATTAAAGTTCCCATAATTAAAAACCAGCTGCCCGGTAAGGCGGGGGCCAGGTTTTGGGTCATAAAAGTCCTTTGGGGGTTTCATCATAGTTATGGGGAGCTTAACTGGCCGGACAGCTCCCGTTAAGGTAAAATAGACGGAGTACGGTCCCTGAGGTCCGGGGGCTTTAAGTGATTTTATCAGGTTAACCAAGGAAAATAATTTGTCATCTTTAGTTTTTAATAATGGGTTAAAAGGTCAGAAATTTATTAATTTAAAGCCAAAGAAGGCTTTATTTAGGCCGCTGGGCTTTATTTTAACGTTACTGCTGGTCTGGGTCATGCTGTTTCAGTCCCCGGCCTGGGGGGAGACTAAAAAAGTGAACCTGGAACCCGAGGCCAAGCCGCTGCAGAAACTGACCGCTCAGGTGGGTGAGATAGAGATTAAATTAGTCGGACCCCAGAACATGAAGCGGGTGGACGGTCTTAATCCCGCTGCCGATCAATTTATCGCCTCTATGGTTGACCGTTTCAAGCTCCGGGTTTTGGCTGTTTACGCCGAACCCCAAAGCTTCTTAAACTTTGCCGACGGTCTCAGTACCGGCCAGGGCCGGACTATTCCCCGGATGGCCATGATTACCGTGCCTTCCCGGATGGATAAGAAAAGCTATGACGAAAAGGCAGTTAACAAAGAAAAAAGGCGCTACCGGGAGTGGTACAGTCTGGCCATAAATACCCGGCCCATCGCCTGGTTTTTTGCCCGCAAGGCCAACACCAAACTTTCGGAAAAATTGGGGCTTGATGTCAATTTTACCTATTTAACCGGCCGTGATACCCGCCGGTTTGATGAAAAGGACCGCTCATTGTCCTTTTGTGTCCTGTCTTCCATGGAACTTTACGGAGCTAAAACCGACTTTTTTATGACCGCTTCCATGGTCAATGTGGCCGATAAGCTGATCTTTCTGTCCTGGGTTGAACCAAGTCAAAGTCCTGATAGCATCTTAAATTCCCGGAATGAGAGCTTAAAGTGGCTGGACGAGATGGCTGCGGGGAACGGCGTAACTTTGAAACCCCTGACAGAAAATAAGTCCGGCTGAGGCTTAAACCGTCTTGGGGGCCTGTTTATCCAGCTCAAAGGCGTCGTGGAGAGCCCGGACAGCCAGTTCCCCGTATTTTTTTTCAATAATACAGCTAATCTTTATTTCTGAGGTTGAAATCATGGACAGGTTTATATTCTCCCGGGCCAGAGACTGAAACATCAGAGAGGCCACCCCGGCGTGGTTTCTCATGCCCATGCCGACCAGGGAGACTTTGGCGATATTGTCGTCGCCTATCACTTCAGAGGCTCCAATTTCCCTGACCGCCGCGTCCATCAGCTCTGTAGTCCTGGCATAATCGGTCAGAGGCACGGTAAAGGAGAAATCGGTCCAGTTGTTTTGGTCAGGTCCCGGGTTAAAGGACCTGTTCTGAATAATCATGTCCACAATTATACCGGCCTTGGCAATTAAGCTTAAGATACGGGCGGCGACTCCGGGTTGATCCGGAACTTTTAATAAGGTAACCCTGGCTTCGTTGACGGACAGGGTTATACCCCGAACCGGTGTTTTTTCCATATCACTGTCCTCTTGGCAGATTAAAGTGCCGCTGGCTTGGGAGTGGGCGTGGCGGACATGGATTTTAACTCCGTAGTTCATGCCCAGCTCAACGCTGCGGATCTCCATAACTTTGGCCCCCAGTGAGGCCAGCTCCAGCATTTCCTCGTAGCAGATCCGGTCCATTTTTCTGGCTTTTTCGCAGATATGGGGATCAGTTGTGTATATTCCTTCCACATCGGTGTAGATTTCACAGACATCGGCTTTTAAGGCAATGGCTAAAGCTACGGCCGTGGCGTCGGAACCGCCGCGGCCCAGAGTGGTCAGGTCACCGTGGCGGTCAATGCCCTGAAAACCGGCTACGGCCACAATCCGGCCTTTAGCCAGTTCCGTCCTCAGCCTGGCCGGGTTTAAATCAGTGATCCTGGCCCGGCCGTGCTGATCATCGGTTTTTATGCCAGCCTGAAACCCTAAAAACGATTTTACTTTTTCCCCGTAGCCCTGACAGGCCAAAGCAAAAAGGCCGATGGAAACCTGTTCGCCGGTGGCCAGAATATTGTCCATCTCCCGGGGGGAGGGATCGGGGTGCATGTCACTGGCCAGGGTCAGGAGGCGGTCAGTTTCGCCTTTCATAGCCGACAGGACGACCACCACTTCGCCGCCCTCGTTTTTGGCCGTAATGGCTCTTTTGGCCACATCGCGGATGAGGTCTAGAGTGGCTACCGAACTGCCGCCGTATTTCTGGATTATTCGCATGTCTTCATCCCGTTTTTTAATTGCCGCATCCATTGGCCGAAGACTGGAAGGCCTGCCGTTCCCAGACCCCGTCCGGTCAGAAGCCGCCCCTGAGCGGTTAAGGTCAGGCTGATATCAATTCTGTCCTCCGGCCAGACCGACTCCGGCAGCCGGTCGGCCCATTCCACCAGACACAGGCCGCCTAAGTACTCATCCAGCCCGGCTTCTAAGAACTCGGTTAAAGGATTTTTTTCCAGGCGGAATAGATCTAGGTGGCCGAAAGTAACGGTCCCCAGGTATTCGTTGGCTAAACTGAAGGTGGGGCTTTTAACTTCCCCAGGTTTAGCTCCCAAGGCCCGGCCCAGACCCTGGCAGAACGTTGTCTTGCCGACTCCCAGTTCCCCGGTTAATGTTACCGCCAAAGTTTTGGGGCCTTTTTCCAAAATAATCAGGCCTAAAGCGGCTCCGGCCTCGCCGGTCGCTATTGCGTCGGGCAAAAAAAACTCTACCTTTGGGGCCATGGGCTCTTCATTAGCTCCCGGAGCTGAAAGCTGAACAGATGCTGAAGCAGAAAAAAGGGCCGGGTATTACCAGGACTGGCTTAAAAACCGTCGTCATGATTACTGTAGTGCCGGACCTAAGGAATTGGGCGGAAAATTTAACTTCTGAAAATAGGGCTAAGTATTAAAACTATTTTGGATTAGCCTGACCGCATTTAGTGAATTATAGATCAGCCGGGGGGAAAATTAAAGATTGACTTGTCCGGGCTCCGGCTTTGAAACGACCCACTCTGTTTTGTCGGCCTAATTACGGTGCAATCCAGCTAAAACGCGGACTGTCACAGCTATGGTCAAGGATCGGGGTCGGCGGGTTACTATGTTTATAAAACGATCAGCTTTAATTAAGATAAAAATATTATTTTTAATAATTTTAGTTGGCTATAAAGAATATTAAGCTTGATTTTATAGAAATAACTATTATAAATGCTTATAGTTAATAGTTAAATATTAAAACATAGTTATTTTTAACCTCCAGCGCAATTGCTTATATCCAGGTGAGGAACTTCAGCTGACCGAGAAAAGACCGTAAGCTAATGGCCGCATTTTTTTTCGCTGGAGGCAGTAAAAAAATTTTCTATACAATTACTATTTTCTATAATTATAATTTTTAACATGGAACAAAAATCTCAATTAAAGATAATTTCAGACATCTTCTTGCCCAATTTAGGAGGAAGAGAACATCGATTGGTCGCCGCATCCCATGCTGTGAATTTAGGCTACGGAGGCGTCAGCCTTTACATAGGGTGACAGGTTTGTCAAGGGTCACGATAAACAAGGGCATCGAAGAACTTGAAGCCGGAGTGGAGCCTTTGGAACCAGGAAGACAACACAGACCTGGTGCAGGGCGTCCGTTGCTGGAGTCATTAGACCTCACGTTAGAAACCCATCTTTTGGCGCTTGTTGAGGAAAATTCAAAAGGTGATCCTGAAATCCCAAAACTTTGGACAGTGAAAAGTACCAGGAATTTAACTGCCGAACTGCAGAAGTTAGGCCGCCAAGCTAGTCATGTTACAGTAGGAAAACTGCTGAAACAAAAAATTTTTTATCAGGCCTTTAGCGGCGTAATTAAGGCAATGCGACTCTGTATCTGAACTCTGATATAGTTCTTAAACCAGCGGAACCTTACCATGAAACATTTTCTCCGAGCAAGACGGGTCATGACAACTTGGGAAGGCTGAAATTATTTTTGCATACGTTGCTTCCTTTGACAGCATAAAGCGGATCAAGATAAAAGAAACTCCATTTATTCATAATCTCCGACTTAGTTCAAAGCAGAACGCTGGGATCTGAATTATATAATGCGATTTTGTTCCGCTGTTCAGCTATGCGTTTTGTGCGCCGGACGAGTTCTGATTCGTTAAAGCGGCAGTTGATTTTATAGTTGCCTTGCTGACCTTTCCCTCCTATTGCGCCGCCATGCAAGATTCCAGACCGGTTGGTGCGGTTTGAGAAAAGCGTCGCAAAGCCAGCGTTTATGATGGAATTATTGGGCGCTCATCATAAATTTTCCGTCGGTTTAAACGTTCTTCTGCAGTTATCGGCGATTTATTACCCCGGCGGATAATTTTGATACAAACAAATCACCATAAGGTAAAATCAATAAAGAAATAGATTATCATAATAATCCGCCGAGGTAATATAATGATACTGCACAAGGCATCAGTTCCGTTTAAGATAGAGTGCCAAAACGAATATACGCGACAGCTGATATCGTTTATAGCGACAGATATCATTTACATCGTTTTTAACTAGCAGCGCATCCGCCGCTCACGCTCCGCCTGCGGACAGCTCAACATGAATACAGCTGGGGATGGAGCCGGTCTCAATTCTCAACATCAGACTGGCAAGACCGCTAGAATTGGTCTTGTATTTTGCGGGCACTATAAACCAAAATACCGGGTACAGACGATCAAATGCAGCTGGGTTTCCTAAAAACTTGGTCTGCCAAGACAATGGTTTGCCGTCCATCGACAGAACACTTAAAAAACTTGGGCCTGTTCACCACAGCTTGCGGTTTTCGCCGAAAGCACAAAACTATTGGTTTATCTCATCAAAATCAGGTAATCAATAATGGGTCTTTTGATGAGGTTAATAAATGCAATAATTATAAGCGGCTCCACAGTATGTGTCGGGATAAAAACAGACTGGTTGATGGGCATAGCGCCAGGCGGCTTTTTGATGATTAGGCCGACCCGGATTTCGGAAAGGTCTTGCCGTAAAGACTTTAGACAGACACGTTTTTAATTTGCAGCCGGATCAAATATTTTGGCTGAAGGTCTGTGAAGACTAAAGGCGGCAGCCTGCCGCAGGGAGCGTCTGGTCTTTAAAAAACCGGGGGTCTGTGCAGGCCGGAAGGCAATGTTTTTTTGGAGATAACTTTTGTGGTATTCTGGCCTGGAGATTAAGGCCCGGGCCTTTGACGGGAGGCCCGGGCCGGGCTTTATTTTTTCTTGTACACCAGACCGCAGGAGAAGGACTTGCCCAGAGACGGGCCGACCCGGTGATAGTCGCCCATGTAATTAAAGACAACGGGATCGACTTTCAGGACATCCAGACCTCCGTCGGCTCCGGACAGGTCTTCTTCGGCTTTAATGTCCAGTATTTCCCCGACAAACATGGTGTGATCGCCTACTTCTGCCATGGATATGACCCGGCATTCGGCTGCCACCGGACATTCGGCCACATATGGCGCCTTGACCAGAGTGCTTTCCACCGGAGTTAAGCCGAGTTCGGCGAATTTGTCATGCTGGCGGCCGGAAACTAAACCGGCATAATCGGCTTTGGCAGCCAGAGCTGAGTTGGGAAAATTGACCGTGAAGGCCTGATTTTTAACAATGCCTTCGTGAGTCAGGCGACTTGGCATAACCCCGACCATTATAGTCGGCGGGACAGATGAAACGATGCCGGTCCAGGCTAGAGCCATGATATTGGGCTGCCCGTTGGGGGCGTAAGTGCCAAGAAGATAGAGCGGCAGAGGATAGGCCAGAGTATCGGCCCCGAGAGATTTCTTCATCAGTAAAATCCTTAAGTGAAATGGCCGGGAACGGCAGCTAAAAACCTGCTCTTCGAAGACCGGGCCCAGTCATCCGAAAGCGGCTCTGAAAGACGAGGTTTTTTATGTATATACATGAATCAGTCTGAAGCCAAGTTAACAGCTTAAAAAAGGCCTGTCAAGTCCTGGCCGGTTAATCAGTCTTTTTAAGAGCAGTTTCAGCTTCAGCTTTAACTGAGCCGGTCTGGGGGTGCAGGACCAGATAGTAAAACAGGTAAAAGCCCAGATAAATGAGAACACCTATTGAGGCGGCCCAGTAAACAGCCGCGTAAGTATTGGCCTGTTCGGCGATCAGGCCGAAAACGACTGAACCGGCTCCGAAACCTAAATCTAAGGAGTTAAAAAGAGACGAGGCCGCCGCCGTCCGGTGTTCCGCTCTGACAGAGGTGAAAGTCAGAGCCTGAAGACAGGGAAAAACCGTCCCTGTGCCCAGACCCCACAGGACTGAGGCTAAGAAAACGCCTCCTAAACTCCGGAACTGGGTGATTAGTATAATAGCGGTAAACAGAAGGCCTATGGCCGGCGCGATAACGACCCGGTGCCCGAAACGGTCTTGTAAGTTACCCGAAAAAATCCTGGTTATGATGATACCGACCGTGGAAAAGCCGAAAAAATGACCGCTGTACGGCAGACCGATTTCCTTACAGTAAAGGGCCATGTAGACGACCGACGAGCTGACGGTCAGGCCCGTCAGGAACATCATAATAGAGGGCACCAAAGCTTCAAACGAGATAATTACCGGCCTGGGTCTCCGGCCGTCGGCCGGTCTGGGCAGGCTGATATCCGGCAATTTTAAAGTCCAGATAAGCCCCAGGACATAAAAGCCGCCGACCGTCAGAAATAAAGGCAGATAGCCCAGATTGTTTTTCAGCCAGATGCCTATAGAAGGACCGGCGGCCAGAGTCAGAATGACTCCCAGACCCAAAAATCCAAAACCCTGAGCCATCCTTTTGGCCGGAATAATCTGGGCGGCTACGGCCGTGACTAAAGTGGAGGTCAGACCGAAACCTAAACCGTGGAAAAACCGGGCCATAGAAGCGGTTAAGGCGGTTTTAGCCCAAAAGTATCCCACCACACTCAGGGCGCAGACAAAAAGCCCTGAACGAATCAGTAACAGCGGCCTGAAACTGTCCACCAGACGGGGAGCCAGAGTGCGCATCATGATAGCTGAAATTATAAAAACGCTGAAGATCTGGCCGATAGTATCCCTGGAGTGGCCGTGGCTCTCCAGATATAAAGTTAGAGTCGGCAGCAGTGTGTCAAACCCTAAAAAGATAAAGACGTTTAAAATTGCCAGAACCTTAAACGGTAAAGTCCACAGGGTTTCCGACGGCTGATTTGAAGGGGTGGCCATAGTATGTAATATGAGATAGTGACAAAATCACAATTAATAGAGATCAAAAAATAAAGAACTGGGCTCAAAGACTATCAGGCCAAAAGGCCGGTGGAGTGAACAGATGAAGTACGCCTTAAGGGTTAAGGCAACAAATCCGGCATTTTACAGGAAATGCCCCGAAAAGGCCAACTTTGAACCTCAGCGCCTCAGAGGGCAGCGCACGGGCTGATTTTTTAGGCCGGAATAATCTTTAAAGTGATTGTTAACGGTCGCAGAGGCGGCCTCTGAAGAGGTTTTAGGCTTATCCGCCCATAACCCAGCCGACATGTCAGGTCAGGCTCCCGCCGGTCTAAACAGGCCGGACAGGGGCCGCTGGGAATTGCCCTGCCCGTCCGGCTGGGATTATAATAAGCCTCCAAAAAAGGTTGGCTGGCGATGCCCCGATTTCCGGCCCAGAGGACCAAAAATTCCGGAAAATTGGAACAGCAGGTGAAAATCACGATGCTTTCGGAAAGAAAGAATAGACAGCTGAGGTTTAAAAGCCAATAGGCAGGAGCAGCCGGCCGGGAGAGCTTCGGGCCAAGCCCTGTGCTCCAGTAGCTGTCAGGCGGACCTTCTTAATTTTAGGCCGTTTTAGAAATCACCGTCTAAGTTTTCCGCAGACCAGTTTTGAGCCTCTTCCAAAACGAATAGCACGTTGGAACGGCCGCCGATAATTAAAGCCGCTTTATAGATTGTATTGCCGCCTCCCTGGAATTTTTGGACGTATCTGTTCAAATCTATCTGGGCCACAGCTGTTTGGGCTGCCTTGTTCATTTTAGCTTTAAGTGTCTTGAGGCCCTGAAGGGGATTTTTGGCTTTAGGCTTTGCCTTAGGTTTATCCGCACCAGCCGGAGAAGCGTCTCTGCCGGCTGCGGGGCCATCTTCCGGCGCTGAAACGTGTTTTAGTTCAATGACGTAATCGTCACCGGTCGAAGCCCTGAAATGGAGGTCGTATCGGCCATTGCCGACCGAGCCTTCGGAATCATAAATCTGGCCGGCCAGATCTAAGGCTAATTGAAAAACTGTTTGATAGAAGGCCTCATAAGGCAGGTGCAGATGATAACTAATGTCACTGAGAAAACTTTCAAAAGCGGCCTGGAACTTTGAGGCATCTCCGGCGATCAGAAACTTCAGGGCCGCTTTGGCCTGACGTCTTTTGAGTAAAGTCTCCTCAAAAGGGTCCTTATTAAGCGAAAAGAAGATTTTTGCTATGGCTGCTTCAATTTCCAGGTTTGGATAGCCCAAATAATATTCATTTGGCTTTACCCTTTTATTGACCTGTTTCACAGTCAGATATCCGGCTTGAAACAACAAAGCTTTTGTCTCAAATTCTCTAATATCCACGGCATTCATTGAGTCAGTGATGAAGGAATCATTTTTGAAAGCGGATATCGTCAGGTAGTTATTTCTGACGAATTTGTCCAGAAAAGTGGGAGTACCGGATTTGAACCAGTAATCATCAAAGTCCAAGTTGGAAAAAAACTTTAGCGTTGACCAGGGATTGAGAATTTCGGTTTTCCCGTCCCAGGAGTAACCGTCGTACCATTCAAAGATTTTGGTTCTCAAGTCGTCCAGGGAGGCCTCTTGGGGCAGGTAACCGTCGGACCGAATTTCGTCCAGAGCTTGTGCCCCGAAAATTCCAAACAAAGTATCGAATTCCGTGATGGTAAATCCGCAGAGACTGCCGTATTTCTTATTAAGAGTTAAATCTTCCAGGTTATTGAGGGCGGAAAAAATGGAGGCTTGGGCAAATTTGGTCACCCCGGTTATGAAGGTAAAACCGCGCCACTTTTCAGCGGATTTCAGGACACCATAGAATGCTCCCAGGGTTTCTCGAATTTTCTCGGCCAGATCAGTCTCAGTGAGTTTTGACAGAATAGGGGCATCGTACTCGTCGATAAGAACCGCGATTTTCCGGCCGTATTTTCCATGAAGGTCTTCGAACAGCGATTCGAAAAATTCGGTCGGTGTTTCGCCATTTGGCTCCAGGTTTTCTCTTTTGGCGATATTTTTTAATTTCGTGAGCAAAGCTGACTGGACGGTGGCGACGCTGTCCGTGGCTACCGAGTTCAGACTCAGATAAATTACCGGGTTGGGCGTCCAATCATAATCCGAATGGTCATGGATCCAAAGTCCCTCGAAAAGCTCCCGCCGGCCTTTTAAAATAGCCTCTAAGGTGCTCACCAGGAGGGATTTGCCGAACCGGCGGGGCCGGGAAAGAAAATAAGGTGTAATATCGTCTACGACCAATTGGTGCAGAAGTTCGGTCTTGTCGGCGTAAAAATAGTTGCCGCAGCGAATTGCCTCAAAATCGGCGCTTCCGATAGGCATCTTTTTTATATCACTCAACGTAGTCACCTCTTAACTTCCAGCCTAAGGGGTTTTAGGGGAAATAGTGCCCTGTCTGGCATATCTGCGTATTAACCGGCGTATTAACATGCTCTGTGAGCTTCATCCGACGAAGTTATTAATCCGGCGGAAAATTATGATAATCTATTTCTTCATTGATTTTACCTTATGATGATTTGTTTGTATCAAAATTATCCGCCGGGGCAATATCTCCGTAACTGGCCCTCCGAGCTGTCTGGAGGAAGCTGCAGACTTATTTTAGCCACCTCGGCCGTCTCCAGAGGTTACTGGCATATTAAAAAATTTGTTGTACAGCTTAATAAATAAAGGATGAATTGAATAATTCAATTCACCATGAAACTTTGCAGTCGCAATATTGATATGGTTCACCTCCTCATCAGTGGCCTTTTCGCCAGTTGGATACTTTCGGTGATCCAAATTTACAATCCGCAGTTAATCCGCTAATCGTCAATCCTTAGTTAATCATTAGCCTACAGGGGTTCAGATTTTTTAGCCAAATCAATTATTTCGTCCTGTCCGGCCGCCCCGATATGGGCGGAAAGAGAAAGGGAAGCCTTGATTTTAACCGGCTTTAAGGAACCGCTTTTAACGTAAAACCGGCCCTGACTAAGGCCGCCCACAGCTCCCGGCAGGCCAAGCAGTTTATCGGAATTGTTTATGGAGGCAGGGGCTTTTTGATGGCCGAAAATTTGGGTGGAGCAGTTGCCGGTGATCTGGTTATCCACGCTTCTGGGTTCCTGGGTGGCCAGAACCAGGCCAAAGCCGTATTTCCGGAACTGGCTGGCCAGTCTGATAAAAGCCGGTTTGGAAGGCGGGGAACTCAAGGATGGGGCAAAGTCTTTGGCCTCGTCAATGACGATTAATCCGCTTAAACAGTTTTGGGGGTTTTTCTTGGCCCAGGCAAAAATGGCGGCTAAAAGCTGTCCGACAAAGGTTTGCTGGGTGGCAATCCCGCCAAGGCTGGAAAGATTAAAGACAGTCACGGCGGTTTTGGCCGCAGGAGCCATGAGCCGGTCAATTGAGGTCACAGGTCCTGGTTTGAAAAGAACGTTATTGACTATTAAAGCTCTTAGACTGCTGGCCAGATCCTGAATTTTTCGCTGAGACTGGCCGGCAAGAGAGACAATATCAGGAGGCGGATTTTCCAGGATTTCAATGAGATGATCAAAACTATTGGGCCCGGCTTGGTACACCGAAGATACGGCTGATTTTAATATGGCTTGTTTGACGCCATCTTTGGAGGACAGTTGCAATGAAGCGGCCAGGGAATCGGAAATCAGAGATATTTCCGGATCAAGATCGTCATCGCCGTCTTCCGGGGTCAAGTCCGGCAGGCAGGTCATGGTAAAAGGCCGGCCCCGGTTTAGGCCCGGAGTTAAGATGCGAACGGCAACCCTGGAAAAATAGTCCGCAGCCTTCCTGGCGTCTTCCTGGTCCCAGGCCGTACCTCCTTTGGTCATTTCCGGACGATCATCGGGCCATTGTTGGCCTAAGCGGACTAAATCATTGCCAATGTCAATGACCAGAGACGGTATGCCCGAAAGGGCGGCCTCTTCCACCAGACGGCGGAGGAGGACGGTTTTGCCGCAGCCTGAGGCTCCGAAAATAATCGTATGTTTGACCAGTTCATTCTGATCCAGACAGAAGCTTTCGGAGTGATAGACAGAATCTGTGCGGCCGATGAAAACTCCGGCCCGGGACAATGTTACTGGCTGGGCGGAAGCAGGCTCAGGGGCGGGAGCGCAGCCGGCCCCGTCAGGTCCTGATTCGGACTCAGGGGGAGAAGCCGGACCGCCGGATGGATTTTTCGGATCCGGATTCTGAGAAGCCGCCGGGGAGCCTCCGGCAGCGGCCTCTGAATCGTCATTAAGGAGCCAGGCCAGTTCGTTTTTTAAAAAAGGGATTGAGTTGGTGGGCTTGGTTTCTTTGGCCCAGTGAAGCCAGCTGGGGGCTGGAAATTTTTGAGTAACGGCCAGTAAAGCCTCCAGATGGCGGATGGTCATCTCCTCGGGCTGTTTCCAAAGTCCGCTGCTGTGGTTAAATAGCCGGACTAATTCATTGGTCTTGGCTCCGGTAAAGACTGTATCATAGCGTATTATAGCCAGACGGCGGTTGGGGTAAGTGGGGCTGATTCCGGTCCCTGTCATGGCCTGGGACAGGCAGTTGATAATTGCCGAGTGATGAGTCCTCAAAAGAGCTCTGATGCCTAAAAACCGATCCGTACCCTGAGCCCGGCAGTAATTGTAGTTTAAGTAGGCGTGCAGGGCCGGGTTTTGATTTTTTTTGGCTTTCTGGGTAGGCACGATAATTTGAAGAGCAGTATCGGGCGGCAGGAGCGGTATGTTTTCCTGGCAGAAGCATCTGGCAAAGGCCATAATGGCCTCACCCCATTTGGGTTCTTCGGCCGGCGGAACGCGCCATTCTTCGGGGTCAGCCGAATTAAAGCGCTCCCAGTAATAATCTTTAATTTCTTTGAAGATATTTTTCAGAGCCGGGTCAGTTCTGGCAGCCGGAGAGGGGGAGTCCGGCTGACGGATTACGGACCCGGGGCAGGGCTGAAATCTGCCGGCCAGAAGGCACTGCTGCTGATAATTGCAGCAGTCGAATAGAATTTCCCTGGGGGTGGCTCCGATCTTGGATTTAATGAAATTATGATCAAATGGCCAGCTGGGGTAGGGCGGCCTGAAACCGGTCTTTTCGAAAGCCGGACGCATCCGGCCGGCAATTAAAGACTCAATGACATCTCTTTTGGAAATTGAGGATAGGTTGGAGATGGTACGGTATCTGGCCAGGGCCGCAGGTTGGACCTGAGACTCCATTTTCTGTAAAGTGGCGTAGATGCACGAGACAACTGCTAAACAGCGGTGGGAACGGCCGGTTAAACTGGCGAGTTCCCAGGCAAAATTGTCCATGGCCGCCTGAGGGTTTATCTGGCTTAAGGCATGCTGGTTAAACAGATTGTCCATTTGATCGATAACGATGACGGTGGCCCCGCCTTCCAGGCCCATGAGCCAGGTCAGGCCTTCCAGACAATGCTGTGGCTGCGGCTCCTGGGTTTGGAAGCCGTATTGGTCATTTTTAGAATAGCTGTGATGGCCTAAAAACCAGTTATGGCCGATAACAGCCGTATTGGGATTAGAAGCGGCGAAGAAAAAAAAGGCTCTGATTAAATCCCTGTATTTGACCGTTTCAACAGGGTGGTTTTTGTCTAATTGCGTTAAGACTGTGTCGACATTTTTTGCCAGGTGCTGAGGCTTGAACTTGACAAAAGTAGCTGCCGGCGCTTTGGCTTTGTCAATTCGGGCGGCCTCTAAGACCCGGCCTATGAGTCTGACGGCCCGTTTAACATTGTTCCGATCCGGTTCCAGCAGGGAGTTTAAGGCGTCGTCCCTGACTTTGGACCAGAAATCTACGGCGCTGGTCAGATCGACATAGATGAAAAACGCCCCCGTCTCTTCCGCCATCCGCCGGAAGGTCCCCAAAAGGTGAGTCTTGCCCGAGCCGCTGACTCCGGTGAAACGGAGCCCCATGGGCGATTTCTGGTCAGGAGAGTTTAAGATTTTTTCAAGCTCTATGGCAAAAATCCGGCGCTCCTGACTGTGGATTTCAGGGATATCAATTATGCTGTCGGACCAGATTTCCCGGTAAGAGATGATGGAATCAAAATCAGCCTGTCTGAAGGTTTCCATTTCCATGGCCGACTCCAAAGAACGTGTTTTTACTTGAAAATGATGACGTGGCGGGGGCGGCCGGCTATTAAAATCTCATTCTCCCGGTCAGATTCAGTCAGACTCCCCGGATCGTCATTTAAAGTGTATAGATCTAAGTAACCCTGACTCAGAAGTTCCTTTAAGGCCTCTTCCAGAAGACGGTCCGGCGCCTGAGGCAGCCGCTGTTTAAACTGGGCGATTTTAAGGCCCAGATTCAGATCATGGCTCCGGGCCCGGCAGTTCTCCAGTTCTTTTTTAACCAGGTCCAGAACCTCCGGCGGGGTTAAGTTTCTGGCCTCAGGTTCGGCGGAACCGAAGAATTCCTGCAAAGTTACTTTTTGGGCTCTTAAAAAAGGCCCCAGACGAGCCAAAAACTGACCTAATATTTTAGTGCCCTCGTAGGTGCGGGTATCTAAAGAAGCGGCCGAATGCCCGGCCAGATACTCAAAGCCACGGTCAGTCAGATAAATTCTGGTAACATGAACTTTTTTGGCTTTGGAGATTTTAGACTCTTTGACTTCATTAATAAGCCCTATGGTTTTTAACTGCTTCCTTTCGGCCGGTTTAAGCGCCGGACGCATCGCCGACAGCCATTCGCGGCTTTGGTCTTTAGAAGCCAGAGCCCAGAGATACAGAAGGCAAAAAGGTCTGAGTTCAGTCATAGGGTGTCCTCTGACATATCATTTAATCCGTCCCGCTCTGGTCAGGCCGGCCAAAATCCCGCCGGTGGCTTTTAAAAGATCAGAGGGCTTGACTGAAAGCATAAGCCCCCTTGAGCCTGCGTTGATCAGTATTTTGTCGCAATTAACTATACCTCTGTCCACATAGACCGGATAGTTTTTAAGTCCCCCAATGGGCGAGCAGCCGCCCCGCAGGTAGCCGGTCAGGGGAGTCAGTTCTTTTAAGGGGACTAAGGCCGCTCTTTTATTGCCCGAAACGGCCGCCAGAGCTTTTAAGTCCAGTTCCGCGTCAGCCGGGATACAGGCTTCCATTAACCCTTCCGGCTCTCCCCTGAGCAAAATGGTCTTAAAGACTGCGGCATAAGGCAGGCCCAGAAAATCCGCCGCCTCGGCGGCCGAAAGAGCCGGACCGGGCGTATAGGAGACAAGTTCGTAAGGCAGGCCCAGTTTATCAAGACACCGGGCGGCGTTCGTTTTCTGGGGTGTTTTTTTGACCATTTACAGTTAAATCAGGCGACCGCTTTTTTAACCGCCTCGGCTACGGTTTTACCCAGCTGCCGGACCCCGTCAAGATCTTTTTCTAAAGGCACCCACTTGAAACGGACTTCCGGAGCCGGAAGCTGGTAGCCCATGGCGGCCAGTTCGGCCTGAACCTGTTTGGGAGCTTCGCCGCTCCAGCCGTAAGAACCGAAAGCCCCGCCGATTTTGTTTTTAAACTTCAGGCCCCGGGCGTAGTTTAAGAAATCGGCCACAGACGGAAACATCTGGTTATTGATGGTCGGTGAGCCGACCAGAACAGCCGCTGCCTCGTAACATTCAGTGACGACCTGGCTGCGGTGGGTGTTTTTCAGGCTCTGGTACCTGGTTTCAATGCCGGCCACCCGGAGGCAGTCAGTCAGTTCCCGGGCCATGAACTCGGTGGAGTGCCACATAGTGTCAAAGACGATGACGGCTTTGTTTTTCGGTTTCTGCTGCACCCACTCCTGGTAATGCTGCAGGATCCGGCCCGGATCTTTACGCCAGATAAGACCGTGGTCAGGACAGATGATCTTAATCCTGGCGGCTAAACCGGAAGAGACCACCGTCTCCAGGATTTTACTGATGGGCGCGGTGTAGGGGGTCAGGATATTGGCAAAGTAGTTTAAAGCCAGGGGACCCCAGACGTTTTCGCCCAGTTCGTCGTCAAAACGCTGGGTTGAGGCCAGATGGAGCCCGAAACCGTCCTGGGAGAACAAAATGCCTCTGGCGGCCAAAAAGCTGAACATGCTGTCAGGCCAGTGGATCATCCTGGTTTCCATGAAGGTCAGCTCTTCTTTGCCTAAAGAAAGACTGGCGCCCACGGCCTGTAGGTTTAAGCCGGCGTTTTGAAACTGGCCGCCTAAAGCCTGAACTCCCAGTTTGGAGGCATAGACCGGCTTACTGAGGCCAATGGCTTTCATGATTTCCGGCAGCCCCCCGGAGTGGTCCATTTCGGCGTGATTGGAGACAACCTGGTCAATCTTAGCCGGATCGACCACCTTGGCTACCCGGCTTAAAAGTTCTTCCTCAAACCCATGCCGGACAGTGTCGATCAAAGTAATCTTGTCGTCCACCACCAGGTAGGCGTTGTAGGTGCTGCCTTTGGGGGTGAGATAGCCGTGGAAATCCCGGATATCGTAGTCAACAGCCCCGACCCAGTAGACGTTATCCAGTATTTTAATAGGATCCATAGAGAAAAACCTCGGAAACAAAAATATAATTATCAGAATTGAAAAACAAAAAAATAGAAGGCGGTTTGAGGGCCAAACCGCCGAATTTGACAGAAAAAAGCCAAGACGGCTTAACTGGCCTTAAAAGATTAGATTTTTTTCGTGTAAACCCTGGCCAGTTTACGGATATGGCCGGCTTCTTCCAAGATAAGTTTGTCGACTTCCAGGCGATCGGCTTCCTGTCCGACAGCGGCTTTCAGTTCCACAAAGAAAATAACCGAGTCTTTTTCAAAACTTATGGCCAGTTTCAGGGCATCCTGGGGAGTCTTGACCGCAGCCAGAGCCTCAGCCACCGCGCCGGGTTTCTGGCGGAAAACATGAAGATCGGCCATCATTTTCAGGTAAGCGTCGGTTTCGTTGTCCGGATCGAAGACCGTCGGACCTTCGTCTTTGACTTTGGCTAAAAAATCGGTAAAGGTCGACTTGTGATGCTTTTCCTCTTCCGCCAGCTGACGGAATAGATCGGACACCGGTCCCGGACCGACTTGTTCGGCTGCCTTCCGGTAAAATTCCAGGCCGTTTTCCTCAATGGAAATGGCCATTTTAAAGGCTTCAGCCGCATTAAACGGATAGATCATGAAAACCTCCCACGAGCTTACGAGGCCTGACCCGGCCGGCCTTGACACAGGCTGGACAAAGGTCTAAAGGGTTGGACAGGCGCCTTAAGCTTGGACTTAACTTTTGGCCTCGAACTGGTCTTTGCCGGCTCCGCAGACCGGGCAGGCCCAGTCATCGGGAATCTTGGCAAAGGGGGTGCCGGGTTCAATGCCGTTGTCCGGATCGCCCTGGACCGGATCATATTCGTAACCGCAGACTATACAGACGTGTTTGGTCATGTTTTACTCCAAAAAATTGGCCGGGCTAAAGGCCGGGGACGGCCCGGTCAGCCCCAAATAATCAGGGGGGTTAGGGGTTAGCGGAAAGATAATCAGAATTTTGGCCAATAACAAGCCTAACCTCAGGTTATTTCCTAAAGCTGAAACCTGATGGCCCAAAAAACTTTAACCCCGGAAAAGTCAAAAAATACCCGGCTTTTAATAAGCCGCCACCAAACCCGGGGTCAGGGATTTAATGACCTTTTTATTCTTTTAATTCTAGGACATTGTGAGCTATAAAGCAAGACAGAGGGGCGGCAGAAATAAATATCAAACTCAGGGGCGCCATATAAATGAAATAAAAAATATTTAATTTTTAACTTAAAATAGCAAATTGAATTATTAAGAATGTTTAGCTTAAAAATTGACTTGATGATAGAGAGAGTCTAAAATATTGACAGATAATTCGGTCAAACGAGTTTCGATCTGAAATAAAATGAATCAAAGGGAAATTTTAATAATCCGGCGGTCAGTATTTTAGCTTAACCGGGCAAAAAGAACTAAAAGATCAAAGAGAATCTAATCTAATCTAATTTAGGGTGAGGCGTGAGCGAAAAAGAGATGAAAGTTCTGGTCGGCCTGGGCAATCCAGGACCTGAGTATCAAAATACCCGGCACAACGCCGGATTTATGGTTCTGGCGCTGATGGCCCGGAAATATGCTCTGGAAATACCCAAAAAGTCCGGTTCCAGCTTAATAGCGGCGGCTAAATTGGAGGACAGGAAGGTTTTACTGGTCTGGCCCCAAAGCTATATGAATAATTCCGGGCCCCCGGTCAGAAAAATTCTGGATTACTACAAAGTCTCCCCTGCCAGTCTTCTGGTTATCCACGATGAGATGGATTTGCCTCTGGGCCGCTTTAAACTGACCAAAGGCGGCGGTGACGGAGGGCACAAAGGCATTGAATCCATCCTGAGGGAAGTGCCCCTGGATTTTGCCCGGCTGAGAGTCGGCATAGGCCGGCCGGACAAATCCAACCCCTTCCGTTCGGTCATTAATTTTGTTCTGTCCTCTTTTACTTCCCTGGAAGAACAAGAGGCGGACAAAGCTTTAGACACAGCCTCTGAACTGGCCTGTGTCTGGGTGACCCAAGGGCTGGTCAAGGCTCAGGGCATAGGTCACCGCTCGGATGTGGGGCAGAAAAAAATCTACCTTACTCCCCTGGAAAGAGAGCAGGAAGAGAAGGAAAAGGAAGAAAGAAGAAAAAAGGCGGCCGAACAAAAGGCGGCGGGAAAAAGCCAGGCGGAAAAAAGCTCGGGCCCGGTTCTTAAGCCGGCTGACTGACTAGAGTCTGCCGGCTTATGATCTCTTCAGGGGTAGCCACAGCCGTGCCGACTTTGCCGACCACTACTCCGGCGGCCAGGGTGGCCAGTTCCGCCCCTAAAGCCAGGGGGGCTTTAACGGCCAGCGCGGCCGTCATGACTCCCATGACCGTATCGCCGGCTCCGCTGACATCAAAAACAGCTCTGGCTCTGGTCGGCAGGTGCTTGACCCGGCCGTCCCTGGTCAGAAGGGTCATCCCGTCTTCGCTCCGGGTGATAAGCAAATTTTTAAGGCCGCTTTCGGCCATAAGTCTCAAGCCGGCTTCGGCCAGAGCTTCCGGCGAACTTTGGGCCACCGGACGGCCGACGGCCTGAGCCAGTTCCTGACGGTTGGGGGTAACCAGTTCCGCTCCCCTGTAAGGTCCGTAATCGCGGCCTTTGGGATCAATGACAACGGGAACATTGAATTTTTCGGCCTCGCTTATGATCCAGGCCGTCATATCCGGACTTAAGACTCCTTTGCCGTAGTCAGATAAAGCCGCCGCTCCGACCAGGGGCAGAGCGCGGGTAACTGCGGCCCGGTAGCGGTCGGCAGTTTCCCCGGCCAGATTATGGGTTAATTCTTCGTCAAAGCGGACCACCTGCTGGATGCCGGCGATGAGACGGGTTTTAACGGTCGTTGGCCGGGAGGGATCGATTATAAAGACAGGCTCCTCAGGGCTTAAAGCCTCGGACAGCAGTTTTTGAAGATCAGCCCCCCTCCGGTCGCCGCCGATTAAGCAGACAGACAAAACCGAGACATTTAATGCCGCCAGATTTTTCGCCACATTGCCTAAACCGCCGGGCATTATCTTGCGGCCTTTGACGGCCACGACCGGGACCGGTGCTTCGGGGGAAAGACGGTCGGCCGTACCGTAGATATAACGGTCCAGCATCAGGTCGCCTAAGCATAAAACTTTGGCCTTCGGCAATTGGGCTAAAAGATCTAAAGCCTGGGTCACGGCTGTCATTCCTGTTATCGGTCGGTCTTTTTATAGGCCTGGGCGGCTGGCTGAAAACACCGGAGGCCTATTGCGAATGGCCAAAGGGACTGGCCGCCAAAAGGCAGCGGACTTCGCCGAAGAGGCCCATGCTTTTCAAGGCGGAATCCAAAAAGGCCGGGTTTAATTCAACGGTTTTTTCCACTGAATAGAAAACTTCTTTATTGCTGTCGACCATAACTCCCACCCAGACCTGGGGATCAGACTGGCTGCGGTCTTTTAAGTGAGATGTCAGGAAACTGCCCACCTGAGCCAGATCGTCTGTCTGGGCCCTGATGTAAAAGGATTTTATCCGGGATTTTAAGGCCGCATCAATGGGCATTAAAAGATCAACTCTTATTTTATTGCCGAATTTATCGTCCAGACTCTGTTCCAGCTGGCCTTCCAGATAGACCAGACTGTCTTCGGTCAGAAATGCCGAGCATTTTTCGAAAACATTATTCCAAATAAAAAGTTCGACCGAGTTGTCCAGATCTTCAATGGTGGCAAAAGCAAAATCCCGGCCTTTTTTGTCCTTTCTCAAATTGATCCGGCATAAGCTGCCGGCCAAACGGACCGGCGCCGGACCCCGGGCGTGTCTGATCTGGCCGACGGACATACTGCTTAAGGCCTTAAAAGAAGCCTCATAGGGAGCCAGAGGGTGACCGCTTAAAAAGACGCCCAGGTATTCCTTTTCATAATTCAGGCGGTCTTTCTGGCTCATGGGCTCCGCTTTGGGCCAGCGGATTTTGGGGAATGTTTCTTCGGCCGGCAGGAGATCGAACAGACCGCTTTCTGTTTTTTTCGATCCTCCGGCTGCGCCCATTTTCATGGCCTCGGACAGCGCTTCCTTCATGACTTCTCTGGCCACTCCGCCGGCGCTGTCAAAAGAGCCGGAAAGGATCAGAGCTTCCATGGTCCGGCGGTTTACTTTTTTGCTGTCTACCCTCTGGCAGAAATCAAAGAGATCTTCGTAGGGTTTTTCCTGGCGGCTCTGAACAATGGCTTCGACCGCCCCCTGGCCTACGCCTTTGATAGCTCCCAGGCCGTAAATAATATCCCCGTCTTTAACCGAAAAAGGGTATTCCGAGGTATTGACATCCGGCGGCAGGACATTTAAACCGTCCCGCCGGCAATCGTCTATAAAGCGGCCGATTTTATCGTGATTGCCCATTTCTGAAGTTAAAAGCGCGGCCATGAACTCAGGCCGGTAGTGGGCTTTGAGCCAGGCTGTCCGGTAAGTGAGGATGGCGTAGGCCAAAGAGTGGGATTTATTAAACCCGTAATTGGCAAATTTGGAAATATAGTCAAAAGCCTTGGCCGCAGCTTCCAGAGGAGTGCCGGCTTTTTTGGCGCCTTCCAAAAAGGAAGTTTTAAGTTCGGCCATCTTCTGGGTGTCTTTTTTGCCCATAGCCCTTCTGACCAGATCGGCTTGGCCCATGGAGTAACCGGCCAGAACCTGGCACAGGCGCATAACCTGTTCCTGATAAATAATTACCCCGTTGGTTTCTTTTAAAACCGGGACCATCTGAGGCAGATCTATGTGCGTTTCCTTGCGGCCGTGGCGGATTTCCACGTAGTCGTCGACGTGACCGCCTTCAATGGGTCCGGGCCGGTATAAAGCCAGCAGGATGGAGATGTCCTCCAAAGTCTTGGGTTTCATTTTTAAGAGGACTTTTCTGATGCCCGAACTTTCTAGCTGGAAGACGCCGTTAACCTGGCCGGAGCATAAAAGCTCAAACGTCGGCTTGTCGTCAAAATCCAAGCTCTCTAAATCCATGGTCAGGCCTTTTTTGGCCAGAAGAGCCAGGCAGTGCTTAATTAAAGTCATGGTCTTCAAGCCCAGAAAGTCGAATTTGACCAGACCGTTCTGCTCCACGCCGTTTAATTCGTACTGGGTAATGGCGCTGGTCCGCAGGCCGTTTTCCTCCGGCATTTTGGTGTCACAGTACAGGGGCAGATAATCCATTAAAGGCCTGTCGCCTATTACCACCCCTGAGGCGTGGACCGAGGCGTGACGCGGCAGGTTCTCCAAAAGGCGGGCATAGTCTAAAAGCGACTGAACCCGGGGATCGGAATTGGCCAGGCTGCCCAGTTTAGGCTCCTGCTCCAGAGATTCGTCAATGGTTATGCCCAGCTTGTTGGGAATAAGTTTGGCAATCCCGTCCACTTCCCGGTAATCCAGGCCCAGAACCCGGCCCACATCCCGGATGACGGCTTTGGCTTTCATCTGGCCGATGGTAATGATCTGGGCCACGTACTCGCTGCCGCCGTAAGTATCGGTGACATAGCGGATAACTTCGCCCCGGCCCTCGGCGCAGAAGTCCACGTCGATATCGGGCATGGTCTTGCGCTCGGGATTTAAAAATCTCTCAAACAAAAGATCATATCTGATGGGATCAACGCTGATGATGCCCAGTGACCAGGCCACTAAACTGCCGGCCGCCGAACCCCGGCCGGGGCCGACCATAATATCGTGTTCCCGGGCCCACCGGATAAAGTCGGCCACAATCAAAAAATAACCCGGAAACCCCATGTCATTAATGACGGCCAGTTCGTACTCGAGCCTTTTCCGGTATTCTTCTTTCTGCTCCGGAGTCAGTCCCCGTCCCCGGGCCTCTAAATCGGCCAGGCGCAGGTCAAAGCCTTTTTTCGCTTCCGAAAGCAGGCGCTCCTGGGCTGTTTCCCCGTTATCCAGCTGAACGGTCGGGTAATGGTACGTCTTTTTCGGGAACGTCAGCTGGCAGGACTCGGCTATGGCTAAAGTATTGGCCAGAGCCTCGGGGCAGTGTGAAAAAGAGGCGGCCATTTCCTGGGGGGATTTGAAATAGAATTCTTCCGACTCCATGCGCATCCGGTTTTCGTCAGTCAGTTTTTTCCGGGTCTGAATGCACAGAAGAATATCGTGGGCTTTATGATGCTCTTTTTTTAAATAATGGCAGTCATTGGTGGCCACTAACGGTAAGGATACTTTCTCGGCCAGTTCTATTAACGTTTCATTGACCTGGATCTGCTGGGGCAGGCCGTTTTCCTGGATTTCCAGATAAAAGCGGCCCGGAAAGATCCGGCTGTAGGACTGGGCAATCTCGGCCAGACTGTCTAAACCAGATCCCCGGAGGATCTCCTGGGCGAGTTCTCCCTGGAGGCAGCCGGACAGAGCGATGAGACCTTCGTTGTACTCGGCCAAAAGATCTTTATCTGCCCTGGGTTTATTGTAAAAGCCCTCCCGGTTGGCTCTGGAAATAAGCCGGCAGAGGTTCTGGTAGCCGGTCATGTTCTGTGCCAGGAGAATCAAATGGTGGCGGCTTTCGTTTGGGTCCCGCTTATCCCGGCCGTGGTTGGCCACGTAAGTCTCTACCCCTAAGATTGGTTTTATGCCCGCTTCTGTGGCTTCGTTATAAAAAGCCCACAGACCCATCATCTGGCCGTGGTCGGTCAGAGCCACAGCCGGCATTTGCATCTCTTTGGCTGTATTGACCAGATCTTTAATCCGGATGGCCCCGTCTAAAAGGCTGTAACACGAATGGACATGGAGATGAACAAAGGACATGGCGCACCGTCAGATACTTAAATGGAAATTAGATAAATTGAAATCAGTTCAGCCGTCTCTAGGATGCGGCCCCCGGAAGAACTTAAGACCTGTCTTTTAGTTTTTTGGTCTTTAAGTCGTCTCCAGCCGGTAGTTGGGAGCTTCTTTGGTTATGATGACGTCATGGACATGGCTTTCTTTAAGACCGGCCGAAGTTATGCGGATGAACCGGGCTTTTTCTTTAAGTTCCCTTAAGCTGGCCGCACCGACATAGCCAAGACCCGCTCTTAAGCCCCCGGTCAGCTGATAGATGCTCTCGGACAAATGACCCCGGTAAGGGACCCGGCCGACAATGCCCTCCGGGACCAGTTTGGAGTTTTCGTCTTCCACTCTCTGGCCGTAACGATCGGCCGATCCTTCCCTCATGGCCTCAATGGAGCCCATGCCGCGGTAAGTTTTGTAAGTCCGGCCCTGGTAGAGAATCTTTTCTCCGGGACTTTCCTCGGTGCCGGCAAAAAGTGAACCCAGCATGACGACCGAGGCGCCGCCGGCAACGGCTTTGACTATATCCCCTGAAAATTTGATGCCCCCGTCGGCCACCACCGAAACTCCGAACTCGTCAGCGGCTTTCGAGCACTCAAAAATAGCCGTCATCTGGGGGACGCCAACTCCGGCCACAATGCGGGTGGTACAGATGGAGCCGGGACCGACCCCGACTTTGACGCAGTCGGCGCCGGCCTCAATTAAGGCCCTCGTGCCTTCGGCTGTGGCCACATTGCCGGCCATGACTTCCAAATCCGGGAAGGTTTTTTTTATCTGTTTGACCAGTTCCAGAACATTTTGGGAATGGCCGTGAGCCGAATCAACGGCGATTAAATCGACTTTGGATTTAACTAAAGCCGTAACTCTGTCCATGGTATCGGGACTGACGCCCACCGCTGCCCCGACCCTTAAGCGTCCGTGGTTGTCTTTGCAGGCCTGGGGGAACTGGCGGACTTTTTCAATGTCTTTGATGGTGATTAAGCCTACTAAGTAGCCGCCGTCGTTTACGACCAGAAGCTTTTCAATGCGGTTGGCGTGGAGTTTGGCTTTGGCTTCGTTTAAAGTGATGCCTTCCTGAGCCGTGATGAGATCGTTTTTCGTCATGACCTCTTCCACCGGACGTTCAAAATCGGTCTCAAACCTTAAATCCCGGTTAGTTACGATGCCTTTTAGCTCCCCTCGGAAAACAACCGGCACTCCGGATATGTGGTAATGCTCCATGAGTTTTTTAACTTCCAAAACTTTAGTCTCGGGCGTTACCGTCACCGGATCGACTATCATGCCCGACTCGCTTTTTTTAACTTTCTCTACCTCAAAAGCTTGCTCTTCTATACGCATGTTTTTGTGGATAATGCCCAGACCGCCGTGCCTGGCCATGGTTATGGAGGTGGCCGATTCGGTGACCGTGTCCATGGCCGCGCTGACTAAGGGGATGCTCAGACGGATATTCCTGGTCAGACGGGCGCTGAGATCCACTGTCTGGGGGAGGACCTGGGAGTAGCCTGGAGCAAGAAGAAGGTCGTCAAACGTCAGACCTTCCATGATGACGGGGTTAGCCATACCGCTGTCTCCTTGTGGAACTGATTAAAGAGGTACGAAAGCTCCGGCCGCCAGCCAAAGGCCTTCCAATAAGCTTTTATCGCTGACAGTCAGTTTTGGTTTATTAAAAAATTTCATTACAGCCAGTACTTCCATAAGGCCGGCGCAGATGACGTCGGCTCTTTTGGGATGAAGCCCCGGCACCAGGCGGCGGTCGTTTAAGGGCATTCCGGCAAGATTTGCAAAGAGCTTTTCCAGATCGTTTTTGGAAAAAACCCGGTTATTAACCAGCTCGCTGTCATAGTCCGTCAGACCCAAAAGCATGGCGGCCAAAGTGGTCACAGTTCCGGCCGTACCGATTAAGACCGTTTCCGGATTGACAAATTCTGGCGCCAGTTCCGTTAAAACCCCGGTGACGGCTTCGGAGACATCGGCAAGTTCGGCCTGGGTCGGGGGGTCGGCTGATATGTAATCGGAAGTTAAGCTGACCACTCCCAAGGGCAGACTGCGGATCGCCGCCAAATTTTTATGATTGGTTTTAATAAACTCAGTCGATCTCCCGCCTATATCAAAAATAAGACCGTGTTCCGGGACGGGCTCCAAAGCGCTTAAGACACCCAGAGCCGACAGCCGGGCTTCGTTCTCCCCGGTCAAAAGTTTCGTCTCCCACCCGAAACTGGAGCCTATTTTTTCCAAAAAATCGGCCCCGTCATGGGCCAGCCGGAAGGTCATGGTGGCTCCGGCCAGTACTTTTTGAGGCTTCAGCTCTTTTATAACAGAATCAAATTTTTCCAAGGCCGCCCAGGCTCTTTTTTTAGGCTCTGAGGCCAAAGGACCGCCGGCAATCAGATTCTCAGACAAACGGGGAATTTCCTGCCAGACCTTAGGGTTTATCGGTCCCCGGCCAAAACTGTCGGTCTGGGCTATGAGGAGCCGGAAAGTGTTGGAGCCGAGGTCAAGGGAGGCCAGGCTTGGGCTGGACATAAGATGGTTTCCGGACAGGGTCCATAAAAACATAGCGGCCCGGGGGTCAGGACCGAAAAGACCAGAGAAGGCCGCCAAGTTCCGATAAAGTACCATATATTGTGGAAACTCACAAGAGCAGGGAAAAAACGGCCGGAATGAGGCCAAGAGGCCGAATGGAGGGCAAAAGGCAGCCAAAAGGAGGTTAAAAGGAACTTTTTTAAGTCAGAGGATGGGTAAGTGCTCCCGCCATATTTGGCTGCAGGCAGTCCAATGCCTCAAGCCTGAAATTTACTCCCGAACCAGTTAGCCAGGCAGAGTCGGCAGTCAGTCAAACCGGCCGCCAGATCTCAGAGAGGCCGGACCAGCCGCCTCTCAACCTGCGGACTGCGGCAAAAAGCCGGAGATTTTTCCGGCCGGCCCGCCTAATATATAGTTCAGCGGTTCAGCCCGGAAGATTTTCTTCTCAGTAATTTTCAGCGGCCTGCCTGCTGAAATTCTAGACCTTTGAGCAAATATCACTGGGCAGTCTGATTAACGGCAGTGAAATACAGGCTGGAATAAGCCGGAATTTCGCCTCAGACCCCAGTCTTGCTCTTTCTGAAGATCAAGTGGAAAATTAATTTTAGCTCCTTTGGGGCGGGTCAATGGGGACCGTAGAGATTTTTGCCGGGAAATCGTGTCTTTGGGGAAATCATTATTTAAGGAGGTTTCCCCTAAAAAAGCTCTCGCGTTAATCGTTGGTTCAACTTGTTCTTTTCTGAAACTGGACGAGATCAGCCGCCTTTTGGGCGGGGAGGAAACTATGATTGAATTAGCGGATTATATATCCGGCGGAAAGATTTCGGCCGCTGAAGCTAAGGCTAAAGCCGAAGCTGAAAAAGTTAAGGCTGAAGCCAGAGTTAAGTTCGTAAAAAGTGTTTTCAAAATGAAAACTAACAACTTTGACTTGCCTATTATTAGTTCAGTTATCGGACTGAGTATCGATGAAATAGAGCAAATTTTAAACTGATTTAACCGCAATCAGCGCTTTTATTTAAATTTGAAGATTCCTTGTCTCCCGGCTAAAGATAAGGTTTTCATCATGCGAGGTGCATATATAATTTTCAGCAACTCTAATTTTCCGACGAACTTGGAGACCCACAAGCTTTTTTCCGCCAATAGAGAGGTTTATTGAGGTTGGCTGATGAAGATTAAGTCTCCCTGATTAGGCGCCGAAAAAAACTGGACTGTTTCAATTTAGGATGAAATGAGAGAAAAAAACAGAAATATATAGTAGCCTGAAGGATTACTTTTTTGGGAAAAATTATTTTGTTCTCCAAAAAATGAGCTGTTTGGTTTCAAAAACAGTTAAAGCTGAAGTTGGTGAACCTACCAGGGAAAAGTTATTGTGAAGCATCACTGTAAGGCTTCACTGAAATTCGCTTTGTCGAAGGAACGGAAAAGCTCATTAAAAGAATTAGAATAGAAATATTACCACGGCACGAAACTCTAAGAGAATTAGCTCAAAACCTGTAATAGAAACGGTATTACAGCATTCTCAGAATTAAATGCAGAGGTAATATTCAGTAATTGTTGCCGTTTCCAGGAAAATTCCAGGAAAAAGCCTTCCATTGAATTGACACAGCCGTCCCAGAAAATTTCACATATTACCTCGGCTGATTATTATGATAATCTATTTCTTCATTGATTTTACCTTATGATGATTTGTTTGTATCAAAATTATCCACCGGGGTAATAACTTAGTCATTTAACTCACTGACAATATCTCCCCCTAACTGTAAAAAACGGCTATTTGAAATGTTGTCCTCTCTGGCTGGATCTGAGGTCTGCTGTTCCAAAAGTCCAACGTTTAACCCTACAGGATAGCCCGTAAGATAGCCGCTTTGATCCCTTTTTTCCTGGCAGGAGAAGGTTTTTTTAGGAGACCATACGACTAGATCCTCAATTCTGCCGGTTGAGCTGGCTCTTGGGATATGCTGTCCGGGAAACCGGGCCAATCCTGACCTTGGTAATGGAGATAAGCTTTTACTGTTTGACCCAAGCCCGAAAAACAAACAGATTTTTGACCCCCGCGACCTAAACAGTTCTGAAGACGGATGGTTTGACTTAGCTGCGCTTGAATAACTTGGTCATAATTTTTTAAGATCGTGAATACAAATTTCAAAAATAAACATTAAGGCCTTTGTTCAGCCTGAAGTTCAGTTATCACCGCTCATTTTTCACGGTTCCGAGAGTTAAAGTTGGGTTAGGGAAAATGAGCTTACTTAGGGCTGTCCGGGCTTAATACTATGCTTAAATCCGGCGTCCTTCTTGATTAATCCGGAAAAATAAATTAAAATAATCTCACTTGTACAAATTGGGAACCAAGCTCCCGAGGACACCGGTCATTTTCCAGCGCTAAAAGCCGAGGTCTTTGGGATATTATTCTTTAGGTGACCTGAGGTCCCTTATCCCTAAAAATCCTTTGTGAGGTATTTTATGGCTTGTGTGATGACTGACAGCCTACAGAAAGCTGTCGATGACTATTTCGGGGTTCTGACAAAGTTCCTCTCCGTCTGTCCTGATGATCTCTGGGCCGCTACGGTCGGCAACTGGCCCATATGGCAATATTTCTGGCATGTGCTGTGGATTAACGATCGTTTCCTGCCAGGGCCGCCCATGGTCAGTCCGGCCGGAGCCACCGATGAGCTGGCTGTATTTAAAGTCAAAGGCGATAAACCCGTTTCCAAAGACGCCGTGACCAAGCTTTGGGCTGAACAAAAACCCAAGACCGAAGCCTTTGTCAAGTCCTTAACCGATCAAAATCTTCTGAACCGTAATGACTGCGTCCATAACGTTTTAGGCATTGAGTGGTCCAATGTCTTTTCGGTTATGAAGCTCCATTCCCACGCCTTCTATCATCTGGGCACATTTGACGCCGCCTTGAGGGATAAGGGCCTGCCTGGCATCTATTGATCAGCTTCAGGTCAACAACTGTCCAAGAGCCTTTGGTTTTCAGCCAGAGGCTTTTTTCTTTTAGGGTCTTTGTTTTTAACCAGAGCGGCAGCCCTTAAGCAAAAGGCAAATGAGTGCTTTTAAAATACCGGATTTTGCCCAGTACAATGGCCTCAAAATACTGTCCTTGTTTATGTTTTCTGTTACGTTAAATATTTATAAATTAGGCTGTTCTGGCGCCTCACGCGGAATTTTATTGTTAATCGGATCCGATTTTGCTATTATCTTTTCGAAGATCCGCTGGAGTTAATTGGAGAACAAAGATCTGAACCTTTCAGCTTTCAGATTCGGTTAGTGAACCGGAAATCATATTTGGCAGCTTCGGCGATGCCCTCAAAGAGACGTCGTCTGCCTTCATGTACCGCCAAAGTCTCAAAGCCGAAAGAGGCGGTTGAACCGGTGGATCCCGTCATGGTCTCGCCTGCCGTCGTAACTTTTTTATAACCTGAGAATAGTAGTTTTCAGTCAGAGCGATTGAGACGCTCCAGGAAGTGTAAATCAAAAAAAATGATATCTTGTGGTCAATTCAAAAAGCACAGGAAACATATAAAACATTATTAATTTTATTTTTCTAAATATTGTTTATATTTACTTTGTTGTTGTAGATAAACAGATATAGACTTTTTTGTATATCTTTTATGGCAAAATGATATGTTACTTCAAGAAATATATTTGATTGAACAGCGATAAGACCATATAAGTTCGGTCTTATGAGGACCGCCTTAAAGATTTGACGCATGGGGGCGCACGAAAATGCCTATGCCTATGATTATGATATGGTTACATAAGTCTTAGGTTGCGGATTGCGTTCAAAGTTAAGGTGGATCTGGTTTTATCTAAAATCAGGCGGACGGAGGAGGATTATGGCTAAAAGGCCGGAAAATCACGGTAAACCCTGGACTGACACCGATCGCCGGGAGCTTGGAGATCGAGCTAAAAAGAATACCCCGACAGGATTGATCAACCGCCGTTTTAGGTCGTACGGAGAGTGCGGTCTATAAAAAGGCCAGCCAGAAGGGCATCACTTCGTTGCCGCCGAATCGGCCGCCTTATGACCGGGACAGAAAATGGGTGGTGTATGCCTTGTATTGATAAAAGCGTTTTATTTTGATATGGTATCATAATTGAAACCTTAGGTTGGCTTGTGCCGCAGGACTGTTATGCTGCCGTTAGATAAATTTTGCTGTAAAAACATTAATTGTAAGTATTTTAATATTTATAATGAAGGTAATATTGCTATAAGATATATCTATGGTAAAAATAATAATCATATGCTTCTATATTGTAAAGAATGTAAGATAACTTTTACGCCAACTAAGGAAACTCCGCTATATAAGGCACATTTATCAAAAAAAACAATCAGAGACATTATTTCTTTGTCTTCTCAAGGAATGGGAGTCAGAGGAATCGCGGAACACCTTGAGATAAGCCCTAAAGCGGTCAATCGGAATATAATCAAAACAGGCGAACTCTGCGCAGCACATCTTGCAAAAACCATCGTTTCTTTAGATTTGGTCGATGTCCAAGTGGACGAATTTTGGAGTTTCGTAAAGAAAAACGTGCTGAAACGGACCGCCAAACACCTGGATCTCCTTTTGAAGGGGCAGTCTGGGTCTGGACAGCGGTAGATCCGAAGACTCGTTTGCTGCTTGCTCATCATGCTGGAGGCCGCGATCTTGATGGCTGCATAATTGTCATGTCTTTTTTACTTCCTTTGCTGAAGGGAAGAAAGATTCCGCTTTTTGTAACAGACGAACTGGTCCATTATTCTTCTGTGCTTTTTGAACGAACTGTTTCTTCATTCAGAGACTGTTGGGACAGGAAAACGTGGCCGCCCATGGAACCCTATCGTTGTCTGTCGTCGAACCGGAATTAAGTTATGTGATGTTGTCAAAAAGACAATTAAATATGGTAATATAATAAAAATAGACCATATAATTGTGTTTATTGCACTATAAAATATAAATAATAATTTAAAATATTCTAATGACAATACTATAAATACTTCTTATGTTGAAAGCCCCAATTTAAACTGGAAAAACAGGGATACCCGTTTAGCAGGAAAAACACTAAAATTGGCTAAAAATATTAGTTATTTAAAAGTAAAACTATCTTTTAATATTGTTAAATATATTTTTATTAAATAGCATCCCATTTTGATTAAATAAAGTATGCCAACAAAGTCCCAACGACTCCTGCCTGGCGGCAAAGCTGACGGATCATGTCCGGACTTTTGAGGAATTAATTGAAAAAAATTATTGGTAATACAAGGTCTACACTGCCAGTAAATGAGGTGTCAAAAGAAAAAAGTCCGGCGATGATTTCCTTCCTGTATTTCCGCCTGCTGCTTTAAAAGGTCAAGGCGTGTTTGGACCTGCTCTCAACCACAGTGCATCTGTGTTTACAGAGGTCAGAAAAGCTGCTCGGCTAATGTTTCAGGACCACCTGAACTGTTTCAAGCGCTTCGGGCTGCAAGACGAGTGTTTAAGGGCCAAAGCCTGTCTGGAGGAAGACGGAGACCTCAGTTTTTGGTGATGGAAAAAAGTTCTCGGCAGGGCAATAGTATTTTGGCAGGAACTATTGTTTCTTCAGAGAACCGGACTATTTTTTATGCCGAAGAACTTATACGGTTCCGAGAACTGTTGACCCTGCTGCTCCTGCTGAGAGGGCGCGGCCGAGGATTTTTTAGAAGAGGCCGGGCGGTAAGCCGCGCAGCCTTTGGCGCAGGATCAGTCATCAGCTGATATCCGCTGCCTGGTCCGTAGCTGTCGGACCGGAGAATTTGTTCAGGCCGCCGTTTTCTGTCGGGAGTGGTATTTTTTAGAATGATGGTTGTTTAAAGGAGCAGTGATGAACGGGGATAGGCTCAGTAAATTGAACCGGCTTGCGGACACCTTTTTGACCGGCGGCATGGTTGATCCGGTTTCCAATATTGAACAGGTATCCTATCTGCTCTTCCTTAAGCTGCTTGATGGGGAGGAATCAAGTCTTATTAAATCGCTCTATCCCCGTCAGGCCGAGGGTTTCCGCTGGTCCCGGTGGTGCACCAGGAGCGGTCCGGACCTGCTGGACTTCGTCCGCGATCAGGTTTTTCCCTACATGGCCTCACTGGCTGAGGCGGCGCCCCGGATTGCCGGGTATTTCTGCGGCGCCTGGCTTGAGATTAATGATCCCAATGTCCTCAAACAGGTGGTGGACCGGATTGAAGACTTAAATCTGACCGAACCGGATTTGGACTTCAAAAGTGATATTTTAGAATACCTCATGGACCGTCTGTGGCCGGAAGCCTCCCTGAACGCTCAATTCCGGACACCCCGCCAGATTCGATTGCTGATGGTCGAGATGCTGGCGCCCGAGATAGGGGAGACTGTCTGCGACCCGGCCTGCGGCACCGGCGGTCTGTTAAGCGAGGCGGTTAACTACATCCTGGCTAAAAATGCGGCCGGGATTCAGGAAATACCCATTTACGGAGAGGATTGGCTGGATAAGCGCGGCCAGTCCGTATCTGAGGCCAAAAAGGAATTCCCCGCCATGCAGACCTACCGAAAGGCTGTGGGCGAAAAATCCGATGACGTGAAGCGGCTGGAGCAGTCCGTCTACGGTTTCGATATATCACGACGGATGATCCGTCTGGCGGAACTGAACTTAAGACTGCACGGCCTCCGCCGGGCTAATGTCAGTACAGCCAATGTCCTGTCCGAGATAGGAGGGCTTTCGGCTGAAGATTTGGCCCGCCGTTATCAGGTCATCATTTCCAATCCGCCCACGTCCGGATTGGTCGTAAGGGACTCGATCCGCCGGGATATCTCCGGTTATTCCCCCAAAAATGACCTGTTTTTTTTGATTCTGATGATGAAGTCATTAGCGCCCGGCGGTCGGTGCGCCGTCACGGTGCCCGAAGTAATACTTTCCAGCTCACAGGTGACGAGCGTGGCGATACGCCGCGAGCTGGCTAATGATTTTGACCTTTTGGCCGTGATTTCTCTGCCTCAGGCCTTATTAAGCTCCTACACCGCGGCCAGAGTCGTGCTTCTTGTTTTTCGCAGGCCGAATTCAGGAGAAGGCAAGGACATTTTGAGTAAACGTAAGGAAAAGGTCTGGTTTTATGAGGTGCAGGCGGACGGATTTGACCCGGAAAAGAGTTCCGCCAGCAGCCGGCTTTTAACCCCCCAGGATAACGACATTCCGGATTTGCTTGACAAGTGGAAAGCCTATAAGGAAACGAATTTCTTAAATCCGCCCGGAGCCGAAACCGGGACCGCTTTAGAACCAGGAAGCCAAGAGGTCCGTTCCTGGTGGACCACCGTCGAAGGCCTATCTCAAAACGATTACATCCTCGTTCCCAATCGCTACAGGCCAAAGACGGGCAGAGAAGTCCGGGATGGCGAAGTTGAGCGGCTTATAGAGGAAAATCTACTGCTGGAGATGGAAATAGCGGCCGGACTGAAGAGGCTTCTGAAAGAGGTGGTGTCAGTTTGAAGAAGTGGCCGGCTGTATCTCTCAAAGAGATTGCTCCGCCGCAGTGGGCAAAAATCAGGTTTAAGCCGGATGAACAGGTTTGGCATCTGACTTTGGACCAGATCGATTGCTTGACCTGCAGTGTAGTTAACAAGAAGACTGCCCAGATATCGGCTGCCGATCGGCAGATCAGAGTGTTCGATGAGGGCAATGTCCTTTTGTCCAAGATCGATCCGGGGCTCAATAAGGTGTTGTGTCCGGCAGAGCCGGGCATTGGGATTCCCGAACTGGTCCCTATGAGGCCTCGGCCGGAATTTCTTGACCGCTATTTTCTGGCTTTCTACCTGCGTTCAGGTTACTTTTCAGGATTTGCCAGCGCCTCCGCTTCGGGCAGATTTGTCCCTAGGCTCAAATTGCCCAAGGTCATGGCCCATACCATCCCATTGCCGCCTATATCCGAGCAGCGCCGTATTGTCGGGATACTCGGACAAGCTGACTCGTTATGTAAAAAGCGGATTGAGGCGGAGACCAACGCTGCCAAAATTATTCCGGCTCTTTTGGACAAAATGTTCGGTGATCAGGCCCGGAATCCCAAAGGTCTGGTCAAGAAGAAACTCGGCGAAGTAATGACCCTTACGACAGGTAAATATCTCTCGCCAGAAGCTTTGGAACCTAATGGCAATTATCCGGTCTACGGCGGAGATGGAGTAACTGGACGCTATATGGAGTTTATGCTTGAAGATCCGGCTATTTTAATAAGCCGGTACGGCCGCTGCTGCGGAAAAATTACGTTTTCTGAGTCCAAAAGCTGGATCTCGGAACAAGTCATGTATGTCTCGGAAGTCAGCGGAGAGATTCTTCCCCGTTATTTGGCTGAAGTCATGCGGACAGCCAATCTTGGTCAATACGTAACGAATTCCAGACAACCGCTGCTGTCAGCCAGCCGAATTTACCCCATTGAGATTGTTATTCCTCCTTCAGAAGAGCAGGAAAAATTCATCAGTCTGGCTTTAGAGTTTGACAAATACCGATGCGACGGACAGAATTCATTGTTTCGGTTAAGATCCTTATTTTCTGCTCTCATGGCCCGGGCTTTTTCCGGCGATCTCACCGCCGGTTGGCGCCTGGCTCATATGACTGAATTGCTTTCAGAGATGGAAGCCCAGTCCAAGGGGGTTGGTGTGCCGCTGATTTTGAGCAGTTTGTCATGTGGTACTTGATGAGAGCCGAGGTCGTTTTGATATTCACGCCAGAGCTGACAGACAAAAGCCGTATGGCAAGCCAATTTCAGACTACCTCTATGGTTGGGAACAACTGCTTCGTCCGTTGATCGCGAAAGATGGCCGCCGTTTCAGGGTTTTCCTGTGGGGAAAAAAGAGAATTCTAAGCCAATGCATGATCGTTTTATCCTGACAGATCAATGTGGCTTTTCCGTTCCGAGCGGACTGGAATGCTCCACTCAGCATGATGTCAAAAGTACGGACTGGAGCTTCCTTGACGATGCAGCGGCTAGGCTGCGCTGGAGGGATTTCTTCCTGTCAGCGAGCCTGTTCGATTTGGTGAAAACCAAGGAAATATCATAGCTGAAGTTTTGGTAACCGTTCACGGAATTATTCCTGAGCGGCAATCAAAACTGCTATGGTGTCCGCCTAAGAGCGCAACTGGTCTGATGAAATGAGCCGCTCAGAATATTTTTGACCAAAAAGCACAAAGCGTTATGGCTTTTTCCCTCAAATCCTCTTTCTTTTGGGCAGCTCGGTTTCATTCCGCCTCTTCAGACGGCGGTTCACGGAGCTGCAGCAAATCCTGACTGTCCAGAACATGGGTCTGTCCGTTTTTCACAAAGACGCAGGCCCCGATATTCCGGGCCTTCAAATCCACGGCCAAAGAAATGAGGATGGGGTTTTTTGAGGCGCCGCCGTAGTCACGGCCCCGGATCCGGGTCATCCCGGCCTGGGCCGACTTGAGAGCCGCCGGGCTGTCTTCCGCAGTTTTCATCTCAATTATGTAACTGAGATCCTTGTACTTGACTTCCATATCGGCCTGGCCCCTGTTTTTACCGGCTTCCGGACGGACATCGGCCCCGGCTGACCACAGACAGGCCTGCAGGACGCTCCGGTAGAAATTTTCGCCCTTTTTCAGACTCAAGGATTCCATGAAATTCACGGCCGAATTCGGTTCGGACACGCCCGGCCTCTCTTCTGCCTGTTCCGGAGCCGTCCCGGTCAGAACATCCTGGTCCGTTTTAACGGAAACCGCATCTTTATGGTCCCGGCAGGACAGGCCTGAAAACAGGCGCATAAAAATGACCAGCATATTGGTTACATCGCCTGCGGCCAGATACTGGCACAATTAGACGGCCGCCGCCTCAGCCATTCTTTCAGATGAATAAAGATTATCCATAAACAGGGCCGACAGCGCGGTCCGGACTTCAAAGTTGGGATAGTCCAGGGTGTAGTAACCGTTACTGCCTTCCCGCAGGGTCAGGTACCCGGCCTGATAAAGAAACCCTTCCGGAGGCGCGGAGCCGATTTCCCCCGGTGTTCTGGCGAAATCCTCGGTGACCGGAACGCCGGAAAACTCTTCAACCGTGAGTTTTTTGTCTCGGAGGAATTTTCTGATAAATCCGCTGGAGCCGGATTCTATCCAGTATTTATTAAATTTGCTGTCCGTGAAGAAGAGCAGAGCGGAGAAGGGGTTGCAGACTCTGGTCTTTCCGTCAAAGGAGAAGCCGTCATAGTACTCCCGGATACGCTCCAAAAGTTCTTTTTTTCTCAGCCGGAGCTTCTTGGCCGTGGCCCGTAAATGAGGGGCGAAATTTACCTCCAGTTCCTTCTGGGTCAGGCCCATGAAGGCGGCGAACTTGGAATCAATGGAGATGTCCACAAGGTTATTGAGAGGCGAAAAGACCCCCATGCGGGAAAACTTGGAAATCCCGGTGATGAAGACGAAGTCCAGGACTTTATCATTGGATTTTATTTTAGAATAGAAACTTCGCATTAAGTTTCGGGTTTGTTCCGCCAGCTTGGGGTCATAGGTCAGTTCCCTCTGGATCAGACTTATAACGGGAGCGTCGTATTCGTCAATCAGAAGGACGATTTTTTGGGCGGCGGCCTCGCTGACATCCTTCAGTAAATTTGAAAAGGCGCTGGCCGCATCATCCCACTGTAAGGCGACTTTGTACTGTTTAGCGATGACCGTCAGATATTTTCTTATTTTTCCTTCCAAAATCTCCAGACTCCGGCTGTTGTCAAATTCGCTCATGTCCAGATGAATGACCGGTTTTGGGGTGAATTCGGGTGAATTCATGAATTCCTCGGCAGCCAATCCCTTAAAAAGGTCCTTACGCCCGGAAAAGAAGGCGTCCAGGGCCGATACGGTCAGGGATTTGCCGAAGCGCCGGGGCCGGGCGCAGAAAACGACTTTTCGCCCGTTTGGCAGCAGCGGAAAATATTTCGTCTTATCCACATATACAGCCTGCCTGTCCCGCACTTCCTCAAAGGTCTGTATCCCAGCGGGCAGTTCCGGCAGTTCCGGCGGCTTATGTTCCATCTAAGCCTCCTTTGGGCCAAGACCTCACAATATTTTGTTGATACTTCACAGGCTTATCATGCAGTTCCGCTTAATATTATATTACAGCATTGGGGGGTTCTTCAAATTAGGCGGGGAGGACACCTTAGGCGGCTCTGCCTCCTGTGAATGGTTACAAGTTTTGGGTGTTTTATAAAAAAAGATCAAGGACTTTGGTCGAGAATTGACAAATTGCCGGGTTTCCCCAACGCGGCCTTTATGCAAAGCAGCTACTGCAGGAGGACTCCCGGTCGGCGGGATTGTTTCGGCTGTCCGTCCTTATGGACTTTTGCCTTTTAAGAACGCCCGGGGACTGATTCCCGCTGGCTCAGTGCAGCAAATTATTTACTTCATGGCTGATTGGATTTAATTTTTAGTGGCAGTTCAGGACTTACCGGCTGAAGAACAGCGGCTGGACCCTGACCAAAAGGCTGTTTTCGTTTTTTAAGGTCTTATTAAGCGTATGATTAAAATATTCCACTTACATGGTAAGTCTTTGGAAGCTGTCACTGCCTCAAGTCTGAGCCGCATCTGGTCCTGTTGGCCGGAGAGACTGGCTTATCTTCTGGCTTACCCGCAAACTATTCCGGTTAATCTAGCCTGCAGAGCGCCCTGCCGGCGCTTTATAAATTCCGGCCGGAATTTTCCCTTAAAAGATTTAATTGCCTTTTAAAAATACTTACCATATTATTGTCAGATATTTTATATTACTTAAATATAGTGATATATTAACTATTATATACAATTTATTTAAGCTTATAGTAAGCGCAATTAAGTTTAGAAATCAGACCGGCAAAGAAAATTTGCTCTGAAATTAAGTTTTGTATATATTTGTCAAATTCAGGACCACGGACTTACCGGCATTTTTTCTTATTACTGGCTTTCCTTCAGGACCAAAAACAGCCAAATCCACAGGAAAGCCTGAATCGTTCCGATAAATACGACATTTATGTTACTAAATTTTGAGGGTACAGGGGCAGTGCTATCAGTTAACTATCGGAAATTAATGAATTTTTAAGGTTTTTTCCCCCGAATTCGATTTTGTGCATATTTGTTGCAAGGGAGTCAGGCAGTACTTTTTTTCTCAAGGAGTTCGTAGCGATGTCATTCGACAGCCCTCGCCGGGCGATCCGGGCCCATATGGCCACCACCTCCCCGATTGCCCCTTTTTTCGCCAGCCCGCCCCCAGCTGAACTGTTCGGACGGGACATCTTTAACCTCAAGCTCATGCGGGAGCGGCTGCCCAAGTCAGTCTTTGAGCGGCTCCTTTCCACCATCCACAATGATGCTCCAATTTCTCCGGCCGACGCCGATGTCATAGCCAGCGCCATGAAGGATTGGGCCATTGAGCGCGGCGCCACCCACTATACCCACTGGTTTCAGCCTCTGACCGGGGTGACGGCGGAAAAACACGATGCCTTCCTGACTCCCACTTCCCACGGGGATATCATTAATGAATTCTCCGGCAAGATGCTCATTAAAGGCGAGCCCGACGCCTCCTCCTTTCCCTCCGGCGGAATCCGCTCTACCTTTGAGGCCAGAGGCTATACGGCCTGGGATCCGACCAGCCCGGCCTTTTTGCTGAAAACCGGGGAAAGGCTGACTTTGTATGTGCCTTCCATCTTTCTGTCCCATACCGGCGAAGCGCTGGACGCCAAGACCCCTCTTTTGAGGTCCCAGGAGGCGGTCTCCAGACAGGCTATCCGGGTGCTCAGGTTTTTCGGCAATGACCGGGTAACAAGAGTCAGGGCCAATGTCGGACCGGAACAGGAATATTTCCTGGTCGACCGGCGCCTTTATAATTTGAGGCCCGATCTGATCATGGCCGGCCGGACTGTTTTCGGCGCTCCGGCGCCCAAAGGCCAGGAACTGGAAGACCACTATTTCGGGGCCATCTCGCCCCGGGTTCTGGCTTTCATGACCGAGGCCGAAAACCGTCTCTGGGCTCTGGGCATTCCGGCTCGGACCCGTCACAACGAAGTGGCTCCGGCCCAGTTTGAGCTGGCTCCTTTGTATGAGCAGATTAATCTGGCCGTTGACCACAATATGCTGATCCTGAAGATCTTAAGGGAAACTGCGGCTGAGTTCGGGCTGGCCTGTCTGCTCCATGAAAAGCCTTTCGCCGGGGTCAACGGTTCCGGCAAGCACAACAACTGGTCTTTGGCCGATTCCGAAGGCAATAACCTCTTGGATCCAGGACCTGCTCCCTGGATGAACAGCCAGTTTATGGTCTTTTTAGCTGCGGTTTTAAGGGCCGTTCACAAGTACTCCATACCCCTCCGGATTGGGGTGACCGGAGCGGGCAACGATTTCCGTCTCGGCGCCAATGAGGCTCCGCCGGCCATCCTTTCCGTTTTTCTGGGCGATCAGCTGACCGATGTCATTAAGTCCTTTATTGAGGGCAAAGACGATACCGAAAGCTGGCGGGGCGGAGCCATGGCCCCGGGAGTTTCGGCTATGGCTCCTTTGGCCAGAGACATTACCGACCGCAACCGGACCAGTCCTTTCGCTTTCACGGGCAATAAGTTCGAGTTCAGGGCCGTGGGCTCGTCTCAGTCCATCGCGGCGGCCAACATCGCTCTGAACGCGGCGGCGGCCTGCGCTTTAGATGATATCTGCACTGAACTGGAAAAAGCGGCCGGCGGCAGCGATCCCCGGAAGGCGGCCAGACAGGTTCTGTCCAAGTTCTTTGAGGAGCATCTGCCGGTCGTCTTTAACGGCAACAACTACGCCCCGGAATGGGAAGTGGAGGCCGAAAAGAGAGGCCTGTGGAATTTGAAGGACAGTGTCGCCGCCCTGTCTCACTATACGGATCCGGAAGTTAAAGACGTCTTTACCCGGCACGGCATCTTAACGGAAAGGGAACTGGTGGCCCGTCAGGACATTCTCCTGGAAAACTACATCCGGGAAGTCCACGTGGAAACGAAGCTGGTCCAGACTCTTGGCCGGTCGGCTATCCTGCCGGTCGCCCTGTCGGCTCTTAAAAAAGCGGCCGATTTAGTCAAGGCCGTCTCCGACCTGCCCCGGCCCAGCACTCCGGTTAAACCGGAAGTTTTGTACTACCAGAATCTCTACGCGCTTTCGGCCGATCTGACCGTGCTGCTGGACGAACTTGACCAAAAGCACGCCCAGCTCGACTCCATGTCCGGTGTTCTGGCCAGGGCCCAGGGAGCCCGGGATACCTTGCTGCCTTTAATGGGCAGAATCAGGGCTGCGGTCGACGGTCTGGAGCTGTGCGTAGACGACAACCTCTGGCCTCTGCCAAAGTACGGTGAGCTTTTATGGCAGTAGCTGTGCTATAATCTGCGTCTCAGGAAAAATTTACGGGAAAGGGCCGAAATTTCAGCGGCTCTTTCCCGCCTTTTTCTCTCAGCCGGTCTGTTTTATTTTTACTGTTTTTAAATTTCTATTGAATAATTAAGTGTTTTTATCTGGTTTATGTCTCTATTGGGCTGTTATAGTCAAGCCTTTTGAGAGTCTTTTAAGGTTCCGGCATTTCAGGTAAGTGGCTTTATGATTCTTTCTCCCCCAAAAATAGGTCTCTATGATCCGGCTTTTGAGCATGATTCCTGCGGGGTCGGCTGCCTCTGCCGCCTGGACGGCCAGGCCGGCCATCAGGTGGTCTCTCTGGCTTTAGAGCTGTTAGTCAACATGTCTCACCGCGGCGCCGCCGGGGCCGACGCCAGCTCCGGCGACGGGGCGGGCATTCTTCTGTCTCTGCCGGACCGGTTTTTAAGAAACTGTTTCGGACAGCTGCCGCCGGCCGGTTCTTACGGCATCGGCCAGATATTTTTGCCGGCTGAGCCGGATCCTGAGTCCAGATGCCGGGAACTGGCCGAAAACCAGGCCGAATCCATGGGCTGGAGGCTTCTGGGCTGGCGGAAAGTGCCGGTCAATCCGGAAGTTTTGGGGGATCTGGCCAAAAAGACTCTGCCTGCCATCTGGCAGTTTGCCGTAGCTTCGCCCGGAAGGGAACTGTACGACTACGACAGCTTTGAGCGCCAGCTTTACATTTTAAGAAAGTGCCTGGAGCGGAAAGCCCGGGAAGCCGGGTTAACTCAGGACCAGTTCTATCTGCCGTCACTTTCCTGCCGGACCGTAGTCTATAAGGGCATGTTAATAGGGCCCCAGCTGGAAGACTTTTACCCTGACTTAAAAGATCCTCTCTTTGAATCTCCTCTGGCGGTCATTCACCAGAGGTACAGCACCAATACCTTCCCTTCCTGGCGTCTGGCCCAGCCTTTCCGGGGTCTGGCCCATAACGGGGAAATCAATACTATCCGGGGCAACAGGGCCTGGCTTTCGGCCAGGGAACCGAGTTTTTCGTCCCCTTTGTTCGGGGAGGACATAAAAAAAATTCTGCCCGTCATAGAGCCGGACAGCAGCGACTCGGCCAGCCTGGACAACGCCATGGAGTTTCTGACCAGGGGCGGACGGTCATTGGAACACGCTTTGACTATGCTTCTGCCCCAGGCCTGGGGCCAGAAATATCCCATGAGCACCAACTTAAGAGGTTTTTTTGAGTATCATGCCGGCTTAATGGAACCATGGGACGGACCGGCGGCGGTAGTCGTAACCGACGGCTTAAGGGTCGGGGCGGCTCTGGACCGCAACGGCTTGCGGCCGGCCCGCTACAGTCTGACTCAGGACGGTCTTCTGATATTTGCGTCCGAATCCGGGGCTCTGCCTCTGGAAAATTCGGAAGTGGTGGAAAAAGGCTCCTTAAGGCCAGGGCAGATGATCCTGGCCGAAGCCGGGTCGGGCCGGCTTCTTAAGAACACGGAAGTAAAAAGTCTTCTGGCCAGACGGAGACCTTACCGGCGCTGGGTTTCGGAAAACCGGGTCGATATTCCCGGCTTTTTTACTTTAAATCCCGATTTTACCCAGAGCTTGGAAGATCTGCCTTACCGGCAGGCTCTGTTCGGCTATACCCGGGACGATACCGAGATCATTCTGGCCCCTATGGCTCAAAACGGGGCCGAACCCAACGGCTCCATGGGGGCCGATATTCCTCTGGCCGTGCTGGATCAAAATCCCCAGCCGCTTTTTTCTTACTTCAGGCAGCAGTTCGCTCAGATCACCAATCCGCCCATTGATCCTATCCGGGAAGAACTTGTCATGAGCCTGATGACCTTCATCGGCTACAATCCCAACATCCTGAGCGAGGAGCCCCATCAGGCCAGGCTGATCAAACTGACCCATCCTTTTTTGTCCAATGACGATTTAAGCCGTCTGGAAGATTTAAAGTACGACGATTTTCACAGCTCCACCATCTCGGCCACCTTCTCACCGCCGGCCCCGGACCAAAAACCCGGCCAGGCTCTGGCTCAGGCTTTAAACCGCCTGGAAGAGGAAGCGGCCGTGGCCGCCCGGGCCGGCACCCACATTATTGTTATCTCCGACCGGACAGCCGGACAGCCCAGAAGCGAAGGGGGCGGCGTTTTACTGCCCATTCCGTCCTTGCTGGCTGTAGCCGCCGTTAACCGAAAACTGCTAGAGACCGGCCAGCGGGTTTCGGTAGGTCTGGCCTTAGAGACCGGCGACGCTCTGGAAGTCAGTCATATGGCCATGCTTTTAAGTTTGGGCGCTTCGGCCATTAATCCTTATCTGGCTTATGAAACCGTGGCTGACTTAGCCAGAAGAAAGGCCCTGGCCACGGAATTGAGCCCGACGACGGCGGTGGAAAATTACGTCAATTCCCTTAAAAAAGGCCTCCTTAAAATCATGAGCAAAATGGGCATCTCGACTTTAAGGGGTTACCGGGGGGCCCAGATTTTTGAGGCTGTGGGGTTGGGCCAGGATCTCATGGATAAGTATTTTCCGGGCATTCCTTCCCGTGTCGGCGGCATAAACCTGGGCCATTTGGAGGAAGGGGCCCTGGGACGCTTAAAGCTGTCCGGAAATTACCGGGTCATTGAGCCGGCCGGACCGGAAGAGCCTTTGCCGGTCGGCGGCACGTACCGCCTGAGAAACAAAGGCCAGGCCCATCTCTGGACGGCCGAAAGCCTGACCGCCCTTCAGGAGGCTGTCCGGCGCGGCGACTATGATCTTTATTTAAAATACGCCTCTTTAATTAATGACCAGTCTCTAAAAGCCTTCACTCTGCGGGGGCAGATGGAGTTTAAATACTCTCAGCCGCCGGTGCCGGTAGAGGAAGTCGAACCGGCCGGGGAGATAGTCAAGCGCTTTGCCACCGGGGCCATGTCCTTCGGCTCATTATCCAGGGAAGCCCATACGACTATGGCTCTGGCCATGAATTCCATCGGGGCCAGAAGCAATTCCGGCGAGGGCGGAGAGGATCCCGAACGCTACAAACCCCGGCCCGGCGGCGGTTCGGCAGTCTCAGCCGTCAAGCAGGTGGCCAGCGGCCGGTTCGGGGTGACGGCCGAGTATCTGGCCCAGGCCGAAGAGCTCCAGATAAAAATCGCCCAGGGCGCCAAGCCCGGCGAAGGCGGCCAGCTGCCCGGCCATAAAGTGGACAGCGAAATCGCCCGGGTCAGGCATTCCACCCCGGGCGTGACTTTAATCTCCCCGCCGCCTCATCACGATATCTACTCCATTGAAGATATAGCTCAGCTTATTTACGATCTTCATCAGGCGGCCGACAAGGCTACGGTTTCGGTCAAGCTCGTTTCAGTGGTCGGAGTGGGCACCATTGCCGCCGGAGTGGCTAAAGCCCGGGCCGAATCAATATTAATCTCAGGCTTTGACGGAGGAACCGGGGCCGCTCCTTTATCTTCCATCCGTTATGCCGGTTCGCCCTGGGAAATAGGCCTGGCCGAAACCCAGCAGACTCTGGTTCTGAATAATCTGAGGACCAGGGTGCGTCTTCAGGTTGACGGCCAGCTGAAAACCGGACGCGACGTGGCCGTGGCCGCTTTACTCGGCGCCGATGAGTTCGGCTTTGCCACAGCCGTTTTAGTTTCCATGGGCTGTCTGATGATGCGCAAGTGTCATACCAACACCTGCCCGGTGGGAGTGGCCACTCAGGATCCTAAAATGCGGGGCCGTTTTGCCGGAAAACCCGAGCATGTCATAAATTTCTTCACGTTTGTGGCTGAAGAACTAAGGGAGATCATGGCCTCTTTGGGTTTCAGGACCCTGCAGGAAATGGTCGGCCGGGTCGATCGCTTAAGCCCCAGGGCTGATTCGGTCCAGTTTTCGGAAAGAGGTCTGGATTTTTCCAAAATTCTGTATAAACCGGCCGAGCAGGGCCTGTCATTTGAAGGCTACGCTCCCAAACCGGCGGCCGATTCCCTGGACGACCGCTTAATGGCTCAGATCCTGCCTGCCGTCGAGACCGGAGAGCCGGTTGTTCTGGAAAGCCCGGTTAAAAATACCGACCGGACCGTGGGGGCGAAAATATCTTCCCGCATCGTCCGCAGGCACGCTTCAGCCGGTTTAAAGGAAGATACGGTGACCTTAAGGCTGAAAGGCATCGCCGGTCAGTCTTTCGGGGCTTTTGCGGCCAGGGGGCTGACCATTGAGCTGGAAGGGGAGGCTAACGACTATGTGGGCAAAGGCCTTTCCGGCGGCAAACTGATAGTTAAGCCCCCTAAAAACATCCACCCTGATTTCGTGCCCTCCCAAAATACCATTGTCGGCAATGTCGCTCTCTACGGGGCCACTTCCGGCGAACTCTACCTGGCCGGGCTGGCCGGGGAAAGATTTGCCGTCCGGAACTCCGGGGCTTTGGCTGTGGTGGAAGGCGTGGGCGATCACGGCTGCGAATACATGACCGGCGGCCGGGTGGCGGTTCTGGGGCAGACCGGGGTCAATTTCGCGGCCGGTATGAGCGGCGGCCTGGCTTACGTCTATGATCAGGACGGCTTTTTTGACAATCACTGCAATCTGGAAATGGTTGATCTGGACCTTTTGGACCGGGAAGACGAAGAGGAGCTTAAAGCTTTGATCAGCCGCCACTTAAGATACACTGACTCGAAAAAAGCCGGGAGCATTCTGGCCGGCTGGACCAGGGAGAAAGCTAAGTTCATAAAGGTCTTTCCCATGGAATACCGGCAGGGGATCGCCCTGGAAAACCGGACTTTAGCCTACAGGCCGCCGGATCCGGCGGCCTAGGAGCCTCTTCGTTTCGGGTCAGAGTCCGGTCCCGTTTTGAGCTGCTAAACCTTAAGGCGATATTTTGGATAATCTATGAGCGAATACAGACCGATAACAGAACGGCTCCGGGACTTCCGGCCGGTGGAGCTGCGCTTGAACGAGGCGGCTTTCCGGAAGGAACTGGCCCGCTGCCAGGACTGCGGCATTCCTTTTTGTCACGCTGCGGGCTGCCCTTTGGGCAATCTAATTCCCGAAATCAATTCCAACGCCTCTTCAGGCCGCCTGGCCAGGGCGCTGGGCCGGCTTCTGGAGACCAATCCTTTTCCGGAATTTACCGGCAGAGTCTGTCCGGCTTTATGCGAGGGTTCCTGTGTCCAGGGTCTCCACGAAGCGCCGGTTCCGGCCAGACTGGCCGAGCTTGAGGTCATTGAAAGAGGTTTTGCCCAGGGTCTGATCAGACGCCGGGCTCCTAAAGCCGCTCTGGACCTTTCGGTGGGCATAATCGGCAGCGGTCCGGCCGGACTGGCCGCCGCTTCTGCTCTTTCCAGGGCCGGGGCCACAGTGACGGTCTACGAGAAAGACGCCCGGGCCGGCGGTTTTTTAAGGTACGGCATTCCCGATTTTAAGCTGGAGAAGGAAGTCATTGACCGGCGGCTGGAACTTATGATGGCCGAGGGAGTTAATTTCATCTGCGGGGTGGAGGCCGGCCTTGACATCTCGGAAAGGCTCCTCCGCAAACGCCACGAGGTCATCATATTAGCCATCGGGGCCAGAAAAAAAAGAGATCTGCCCATACCCGGCCGGGATCTTAAGGGCATCCATTTCGCCGCCGATTATCTGTCGGCCCAGAACCGGGTCAACGGCGGGGAGGAAATGGCCTTGCCGCCTGATTTAAACGCTTTTGGCCGGAAAGTTGCGGTCATCGGCGGCGGGGACACAGGCAGCGACTGCATCGGCACTGCCTGGCGTCAGGGAGCGGTGGAAGTTTCCCAGTTCGAGATTATGCCCAAGCCGCCTGCCGGCAGAGCTCCGGACAATCCCTGGCCCCAGTGGCCCAGAACCTTAAGAACTTCCTCAAGCCACGAGGAGGGAGGCATAAGGCGCTGGAATATCAGTACCCTGGAGTTTTTGCCGGACCGCAGCTCGCCCGAGCGGCTGGGATCGCTGAAAGCTCTGGAAGTGAAATGGCTCGAGGAAGGGGGCCGCTTAATAAGGCCCGTGCCCAGGGAAGGCTCGGAATTCATTGTTGAGGCTGATCTCGTCTTACTGGCCATGGGCTTTACCGGCCCGGAGCCGGGCCATCTGACCCGGGCCCGTGACCTGAAAGCCGACAGCTCCGGCCGGCTGGCTCCCGGACTGTACGCAGCCGGGGATGCGGCCAACGGACCGTCTTTAGTGGTCAGGGCCATCAGTGACGGTCTGAAGGTGGCCGGAACAGTCCTGGAGGATTGCCGGACTGACAGAAGATCTTTAGGTCAGGCGGTTTAAGGCGTGCCGGAGCCTAGGATTCTGCTGATCGGCCAGGGGCAGCTGGGGACGGCTCTGGCCGGAATTCTGCCTTTAAAAGGCCGGGTGGACATCTGGGGCCGAAAAGAAGCTGACCTGGCCAGCCCCAGGTCTTTGCCGAAGCTTTTAGACGGGATTAAGCCGGATTTTATCTTTAATACGGCGGCTTACACCCGGATAGACGCAGCCGAAAAAGAAGAGGATTTGGTTTTCCGGATAAACGCCCTCTCGCCTCAGCTCTTAGCCGAATGGGCGGCCGCCAATGGAGCCGCCTTAATTCACTATTCCACAGATTACGTTTTTGACGGAGAGAAGAAAGGCGCCTATCTGGAAACCGATCAGCCCAATCCTTTAAATGTCTACGGCCGGAGCAAACTGGCCGCAGATGAAGCCATCCTCGGTCTGGCCGGAAAATGCTATGTCTTCAGGACGAGCTGGGTCTACAGCTTTTACGGCTCCAATTTTCCCAAAACCATTCTTAAGCTGGCCCGGACCAAAGACAGTCTGGAGGTGGTCAGCGATCAGGTAGGCGCCCCCACATCAGCCGATTTTTTAGCTCTGGCCTCTTTTTCAGCTGTCTTTGGCGGGCCTCGGGAGTACGGGCTTTATAATCTTACGGCCGGAGGACAGGTCAGCTGGCATGAGCTGGCCCAGTATCTGGTCCGGGAGGCAGCTAAAAGATCCTGGCCTCATAAGCTGAACCCGGAGAATATCAGGCCTGTGACCGGACAGCTTCCGGCTTATCCGGCTAGAAGACCTCACAACTCGGTTCTGGACAACAGCAGGTTTCGTCAGGTCTTTGGGGTCAGTCAGCCGCTCTGGTCATTTCATATGGAGCGCTTTTTAGACCTGCTGGAGATCAAAAGGCCCTGGGACTGACTCTGAAACTGCTGCTTTTGAGCTGTAACAAAAACGGAGAAAAAAGTCTCTTTAAGGACGTTCAGGCAGGCAGTAAAAAAGATATAGCAGCGAAATATAAAAGACCTGACTATGTCTTATTGTTTGAAAAGTAAGAAAATTTAAGTAGGATTCTATCCGGATATTCTTAATATCAGCTGTATGATCACTTGAATGTGACTTATGTCCTGAAGGCTTTTCAGAATCATCATATTTTTTGCGAATGATAAATAAAATAAGGGCGGAACTCCTTTAATTATAAGTTACAGGAGTTCCGCCCTAATTAAGCCAGCTGGCCGTAAATCTCAGCTCCAGGCTTGAGTCAGCGAAACGGTGTTTGTGGTGACGGTTCTGGAACTGGCGCTGTCATAGTGATAACGAGTTGTGCCCGGGGCCGCGTGCTGAACATCAAAGACGAAGCCCGGCATGCCGGTGTTGCCGTTGGTGGTCAGAGTGATTGCTCCGTAGCTTATGTTCTGGTCGCGGACCAGACCGGCTTGCAGAACCAGGCTTTGAGTGCTGCCGGAGGCTCCGGAATACTCGGTTGAGTAATGGTTCCTCTGGGTGAAGTAAGCCTCCTGAGCCATAGCAATGGCATGGTAAGCGGCTTGAGCGGCGTTATCTTGAGCGCCCTTACGGTAACGGGCGTACTGAGGGACAGCGATGGAAGAAAGAATGCCGATGATGGTCACAACGACCAGAAGTTCGATTAGAGTGAAGCCTTGGCGCTTCTTGTTTTGCTGCAGGCTAGAGATCATTTGGACTCCGAAAAAAATTTTGCCCTGAGGCCGTACTGCCCAGTTAAAACTAAGGCTAGAACATTTAAAGACCAGGAGCGCGGATGGTCACGCTCAATAAACCTGCCCTTTAATTTTGGGTTTCTTTTTGACCGCTTCCGGATAGCGGCCAGATATATCATTACCCATTTTTTAGTAGTGATAAAAAGGGCTGAACTAATTCTAGCTGAGTTGACAATTCCAGTCAATATTTTTCTCTTTTCTCATTTTACTGTTTCTGTCTTTAGCGGTGAATTCTTTTCCGGACTGACCGGAATAGCGCACAAAACAAGAACAACACGTATTAATATTACTTATTCCGCGTAAAAATGTATTGCTTTGATTTTATTTCTCATCTCTCTTCATTTTACTGCCTTACCTGTTTTTATTTGTGAGAAAATACAGGACTTATTGCGCCCGCGGATGCGCACCCGGATCGTCCTGGCAGTTTCCTTTCAGGGCGGACCGGATATGCAGTCATGCTGTGAGGTCGGCTCGTTCTCTTACGGTCAGCTTCAGGCCGTCGATTTGGTTCTGGGTTATTTTGGATCCTGTCTTTTTGACTTCAGGTGAGCCCAGTAATAAAACACCGGAGTAATGTTTGACATAATAAATGAACAAAAATAATTCTTGACCGTAAAGTTAATCTTGTTATTATACGAAAGGCCTGATCATGTAGTTAAATCTATGGCATTGTTTTTGGCCCGGGTTGACTGAATGTCCCATGTCAGGTTTTGTCTTAGATTTATGATAAATTTTATTTAAGTTTTTTCTGCCGGGTCCAGGGACATATGAATTTAAACCGGTTAATAAATTTATCCTTTTGCCTCGGTTTCCCTGTGACTCCTGACCCTGAGCGCAGTCTGACATAATGCAGAATTATTATATAAATATATTATATTGTATGCTGTCATTCACATCAGTATATATGCTGCTAACATCGGCCTTAAGCTTTTGGGGGCGTCTGGTTCTGGGTCTGGCCAAAGTTAAGGATAAGCCTGAGTACGGCCATCCCCTGTCTGTGGTGGCCGGGGCGGCTTTTTTGGTTTTTGCCGGCTGGCTCATAAACGGCTGGATATTGAACTATCGGGGCTATCTGACATCGGTCTATTACGGCGGAATTTTCGGCGCCGGGCTGGAGATTTTTTTTCTTAAGCTGCCTGAGTTTTGGTCTCAGCGGAATAAGCCGGGTGAGATCAAAAGACTGCTGGCCTCATGCAGCTGTTTTTCGGCCGGAGTAATTCTTTCCTTAATTCTGGCTTTTTTTCAGGCGGCTGTCTGGGAGTCGGGCCGGCTGGATGTCTGGCTTTTTGGGAGCACCGATTACTTCAATTGGGCTTTGGTGACTGATTACTGGCTGGGTTATGTTAATCCGGACTCTTTTCATCTTTCCTATAACGAACAGGTCATGTTCTATGATTCCATCGGAACTCATATAATTTTCGCGCTTTACTCTCTGTCTTCCGGTGAGACGGCCTTGAAGGCAATTTCAGCCTTTATGCTGACTGCGGTCATTTGGTCAGGCTTATCTGTCCAGCTTCTGGTCCGAAAAATTTTCGGCCTGGGCTTTTGGATCAGTCTGTTTTTAACCCTTGGGGTGATCGGCGGGGCTTTTTTCAATTATTTAATCGCCAAAGGACTGGTCGGTCAGTTGGCGGCTACAGCCGCCTTTATGGCTGCTCTGACTGAAATTTACTCCTGGCCGTCCGGCCAGAAAACAGCCGGGGACCAGGTCAGATTTTTCATTCCGGTGTTTTGTCTTTTTATGGTCTACCAGGGCGGGTTTGCGGCATTTGCCGCTTTTTTGTCTCTGGCGGCCGGGGCGGTCCATTTTTTTACCGCCCCTCAAAATTCCTTTTTCAAAAGAGCCTTTGAGTCTGCTGTATCCGGGCTTAAGCCGGTCTTTTTATCTTTGGCTCTGTCCGTGGCCCTGGTCCCTTTTTTGTCCTGGCGGGTCTGTGTCCGAACTCTGGAGTCGGCCAGGCAGGCGGTGGGCTGGAAAATATCCTTTTTAAGCCCCTGGCTCCTGTCGGGCCTGCCGGTTTATAGGCCGGAGTATTTTACCTCACTGGCCGAAACTGCTGATTACGGATTTTCCTACGTTCTTTTTTTGGCCGCTCTTTTGGGCATGTGTCTGGCTATCGGCAAACTGTCCGCCCGTAACAGTTCCGGGATATCCGATGAAGTTCCCTCCTGCTGTCCGGACAAGCTGAATACAGGCTTAATATACTCAATATCAGTAATTTTTATTATTTCCATATTAGTATATATTGTTTCCTTTTTTGTTTTTGACAATAAATATCAAGTCTGGAAATTTATTTCCTATACAGGCCTGCCTCTCTCTTTTGTGCCGGCGGCTTTGATTGTTTGTCTGGCCGGCTTCGTCAAAAAGAAAATTATAAGATATTCTGTTATAGGCAGTATTGCTGTCATAGCCGTCTGTGTTGGGTTCGGGCTTGAAAATTTGAAGAACCTGACTAAAATGCCAAAAACATATTACGGAATTATGTCTGCCGATTCTTTTCTGGGAACACTTGTCAGAATTATAGTCAATGAAGATCCGGAGACGAATTTCATTTTCAATTTCAGTGAACCGGCGGATATGCTTCTGGCGGGTGAAATTTTTAAAGGCAGTAAGATCAGCAAATTCAGCGTCATGAATGATAGTCTTTATTTTAAATCAAATGATGTATTTCCTGTAATAAACTCAAATAACAGTAAATATATATTTATTACGGACAGAGACTATAGAACATTGTACAACAATTCTCCGGGAGTCAGGGAAGGCAAAAATATCTACGTCGCGGCCAAAGACTGGGTCGAAGAGCATGGTTTCGCAGATATATTGGGCATTGACCGGGAGCGCCGCTGGCTGATAAAAGATAACTGGGCCGCAGCCAGAATTTTGCTCCCGGAGGGTTTAAGGGGGAAGGAAGTCAGAGTGACTGTGACTTTACAGGAACGCGATAAAAATCCCAAGTCCTGTCAGCCCAGAGCCTATCTGGGAATTCACGGCCCGGCTTTTGCCAGGAGCGGACCTGATTATCCGGAAATATACGGAACCGCAGGCCCGGAGCTGACTAAGGACGGCTTTTTAAAGGCCTCGGTGACGCTTGAGGATAATTCTGACGACTTAATCAGGTGCGTTTATTTACTCGAAAAAATTGAGGTTAAAGAAGCATCAGATTGGTAAACAACGTTCATGCGCTTACGGTGTATTTATAATGCGAAGTCTTAATATTTTTAATTCAGTATTAGCATTTACATCGGTATATATATTGCTTTCATTGTCTCTTAGCTTTTTGGGAAGGCTGATCTTTCGTTTGTGCAGAGCCCATGACAAGCCCAATTACGGAGAGCCTCTTGCTGTGGCCTCTGGGGCTGCACTTTTGGTTTTTACAGGCTGGCTTATAAACAATTGGATATCAGACTTCCGGACCTACCTGACTGCGGTCTTATACGGAGGTGTTTTGGGTGCCGGACTGGAGTTGCTTCTATTTACGCTGCCTAGGTTTTGGAGGGAAAAGAATAAACAGGCGGCTGTCAATAATTGTTTGGTTTCCGGCAGCTGTTTTTCCGCCGGGGTGTTTCTTTCAATAATTATTTCCTTTTTCCATTCAGCTGTCTGGGAGTCAGGTCAGCTGGATGCATGGATTTACGGGAGTGCCGACTACTTAAATTGGGCTATGTGTACTGACTATCTGTTGGGATCCATCGATCCGGATTCTTTTCATCTTTCATATAAAGCCCGGTTTATGTTATTATATGAAGCTATAGGTACCAGGATACTTTTCGCCCTTTATGCGTTATGCTACGGAAAGATGGCTCTTGGCGCCATCACCGCCTTTATGGTGACTTTGGTAATATGGACAGGGTTATCTGTTCAGCTTTTAGTTCGGAAAATTTTCGGCCTGGGCTATTGGACCAGTTTCATGGTCACCTTAGGTGTGATCGGAGGCTCCTTTTTCAATTATCTGATCGCCAAAGGACAGGTCGGCCAATTAGCGGCGATGTTCGGCTTTTTGGCCGCTCTGACAGAGATCTACTCTTGGTCGCCTTGCCAAAAGACAGTCCGTGAACAGACCAGATTTTTCCTGCCTGTTTTTTTTATTTTTATAACTTACCCAGGAGGGTTTGCGCCGTTTGCTGTTTTTTTGATTCTGGCTGCGGGGGCGGTGCATTTTTTTACTGATCCCCAAAAATCTCTTTTTAAAAAGGCCTTTCAGGCATGTAAGTCTGGAATTAAGCCGGTTTTTTTCTCTTTGGCCTTGTCGGCGCTTTTAACCCCGTTTTTGACCTGGCTGGTTATTTTTCGAACTATGCAATCCGCCAGACAGATGTCAGGCTGGAAAATATCCTTTTTGAGTCCCTGGCTCTTGTCAGGCCTTCCGGTTTACCGGCTTGAGTATTTTAACTTTTTAACAGATCCCAACTTTTCAGTTCTGCTATATGTTCCTTTTTTGGCAGTTATTTTTATTATGGGCCTGAGTGTCAGTAAACTGTCTAATACAGCAGCCGATAGTCAATCTAAGTTACTCAATATCAGATTAATATATTCAATAATTTTTCTATTTACTGTATCTATATTAATTTATATAATATCATTTTATATTTTTGACAACAGATATCAGGTATGGAAATTTATTTCATATATAGGCTTACCTCTTTCTTTCGTGCCATCGGCTTTGATTGTTTCTCTGGTTATTTTTATTAAGAAGAAAGCTATAAGATGTATAATTATTGGTAGTATAGTTATTTTGGCTGTAATTTTTGGATTTGGCCTTAAGAACATTATAAATTTGACTAAAATGCCAGGAACATACTACAATATTATTTCGGCCACTCCTTTTTTAGGAATAATGGGCCGAATTGTTTCGGCTGAAGACCCGGAGACCAACTTTATACTCAATTTTGGAGATCCAGGGGATATGCTTTTTGCTGCTGAAATTTTTAAAAACAATAAATTAAATAAATTCAGCGTAATGAATGATAGCTTATTTTTTGATTCAAATGATATATTTAATGTTATAACAAATAAAAATAGTAAATATTTATTTATTACAGATAGGAAGTATGAAAATATGTACAATAATGCTCTTGGGCTTAGGGAGGGCAGAAACATCTACGTTACGACCAAAGATTGGATCGAGGAGCATGGATACGCAGATATCTTTGGTATTGGGCGAGAGCGCCTTTGGCTGATAAAAGACAACTGGGCCTCAGCCAGAATTCTGCTTCCTGAGGGTTTGAAAGGGAAAGAGGTTGAAGTGACTGCGGTTGTCCGGGAATCAGATCAAAATTCCAAGTCCTGTCTTCCCAGAGCCTATCTGGGAATTCATGGACCGACTTTGGCCCGAAGTGGCCCTGATTTTCCGGAAATTACCGGAATCGCAGGTCCTGAACTGACTGAAAGCGGATTTTTAAAAGTTTCGGTGGTGATTGAAGACAACTCCTCTGATTCAAATGTCTGTGTTTATTTTTTTAATAAAATTGAAGTTAAATAAACTAAAAATTAATGTTTATAGATTTAAAATAATCTATTTATATAAATTAATATATAAAAATTTTAATAATTAATTGTTATATTTTTAGATGATTAAATTTTATTTTAACGTCATAATAGTATGATAATAATTCTAATAGTTCAATTTTTTGGCAATGAGCTGCTACGGTTAAAGACAGAAGAACTGGAAAAATGAAATAGATCTTGACCGGGGAATTTAAATTGCTATTATATTGGCAGACCGTCGCGTGAAAGTTTGAATTTTTATCCGGTTATTGAAATTCTGGCCTATGAATAATCCACTTAAATCACTCATGGATGAGACTGGCGGTTTATTGGTCTTAAACAGGGTTATGAAAGAAAACTAATGGAAGATACCAATCCCAAAGATCCGGTTTCCTTTAAAACAGGAAAATGGCCAAAGAAACTTCCGGAGCTGTCTCCCGAACGGCAGGCTATTCGGGACGATTTTATGCGCCGGCATCTGGAGGCGGTTCAAAAAAGCTGGTACGGGTTCGTGGAGAGGTTCAATCACGGCTATCCGCTCCGGACTTTTGTTCCCGGCCGGAAAACCCTGGAAATCGGAGCCGGTCTGGGAGCCCATCTTAAGTGGGAAAAATATCAGGAGCAGGAGTATCACTGCAACGAGTTACGGCCCGCCTTGTGTGAACTTATTAAAAAGAACTACCCGGGAGTCGAGGCCGAAGAAGGGGACTGCCAAAAGAGGCTGCCTTATGAGGACGCTTACTTTGACCGGATTCTGGCTATCCATGTTTTGGAGCATCTGCCTGATCTGCCGTCCGCCATTAAAGAGATGCGCCGGCTTTTGAAAGATGACGGGGTCCTGTCGGCGGTTATACCATGTGAAGGCAGTCTGGCTACCAGAATGGCCAGAAACATCTCGGCCCGGCCTCATTTTGAAAAGACATATCATGACAGTTATGACTGGTTTATCCAAAGCGAACACATTAATATGCCTGCGGAGATACTGGAAGAGCTGGCGCCTTATTTTAAGATAATTCACCGTACTTTTTATCCGGCTTTTATACCAATACTATATATTAATTTGTTCATAGGCCTTACCTTAAAGCCAAGATGATTTTTAAATTATAGTCGCTTTTGAACCTTTTAGGCGGTTTGAGAGATATTTGTTGTTTCACTAAGGATTTTTCGTCATGCCCAGGGATCTTTTTGAGTTTCAGCGGATGGACCGCTTGCCCCCCTATGTCTTTGCCACAGTCAATGAGTTCAAAATGGCCGCCCGTCGGGCCGGGGAAGATATTGTTGACCTGGGCATGGGCAATCCCGACCTGGGCACCCCAAAACACATTGTCGAAAAGCTTCTGGAAGCCTCGGCTAAGGATACTAATCACCGCTACTCTGCCTCCAGGGGCATCACCAAGTTAAGGTACGCCATCTGCGGCTGGTACAGACGGCGCTATAAGGTGGAATTAGATCCCGACAGCGAGGCGGTAGTGACCATAGGGGTCAAGGAAGGTCTGGCCCATCTGACTTTGGCCACCATTACCCCAGGGGAAGTGGTTTTGGCCCCTGATCCCACTTATCCGATACATACTTACGCAGCCATAATTGCCGGCGGGGAGCTCCGGAGCGTACCCATCGGACCGGATCGGGACTTTTTTTCTGAGCTGCAGATAGCGGTCCGCCAAACCTGGCCCCGCCCCAGAATGCTGGTCATCTCATTTCCCCACAATCCGACCGGAGCGGTGGTGGAGCCGGATTTTTTCTATAAAGTGGTGGATTTCTGCAAAGAGCACCAGATATTAGTTGTCCACGATTTAGCCTATGCCGATCTGTGCTTTGACGGCTATAAAGCCCCCAGCCTTCTTCAGGTTCCCGGAGCCAGGGAAATAGGGGTCGAGGCCTTTTCTCTGTCCAAAAGCTACAGCATGGCCGGCTGGCGGATAGGCTTCATGTGCGGCAGCAGGCAGATGGTAGCCGCCTTGACCAGACTAAAAAGCTATTTAGACTACGGAGCTTTCCAGCCGATTCAGATAGCGGCCATTATAGCCTTAAACGGTCCCCAGGAATGTGTGGACGAAATCTGCCGGACTTACCGGGAACGCCGGGATACCTTGATTGACGGTCTGGGGCGGGCTGAGTGGAAAGTGGAGCCGCCCAGGGGCGGCATGTTTGTCTGGGCCAGGATTCCGGATAAGTTTCAGGCCATGGGCTCGGTGGAATTTGCCAAAATGCTCATCACCAAAGGCAAAGTGGCTGTCTCGCCGGGTCTGGGATTTGGCATCGGCGGCGAAGGCTACGTCCGGTTTGCCCTGGTGGAAAATATCCAAAGAATTAAGCAGGCCACCAGAGGCATAAAAAAAGCCCTCCATCCTTAAGACGGAAGGCTTTCTTCAATTAAAATAGGTTTTTGAGTGTCTTCAAGAGCCCATGGCGGCCAGATGCTCGCCTTGTTCTCTGTATTCGTTCAGCTTGTTTCTGAGGGTCCGGACGCTGATGCCCAGCAAATAAGCGGCTTTGGTCCGGTTACCGGCCGTTTCCGACAGGACCTGGCCGATTAATTTCCTTTCCATCTCATTAATGGTCATGATCGGCAGTTCCGGGGCCTGAGCGGATGAATCTTTTGGACCACCCGGCCCTGAGCTGAGAGATATGCTTTCGCCGTCTTCATCAGACGGCTCAGGTAACGCCCACTCGGAAACCAGGTTATTTCCCGGGCTTTGGGTCTCATCGGGGGCCGGTTTTTCCCGGGTTAAGCCGTCCGCGTTCCTTTCCAAAGCAGCCATGAATCCTGTTTCATCCATAAAAATATCATAAGAGTCGACGGTCTGGCCTTGGGCCATTAAGACGGCCCTGGCAACAGTATTTTCCAGTTCCCGGATATTTCCCGGCCAGCTGTGGCTGGAAAGGATTTCCAGGGCTCCGGGCGAAAAGCCGGTCACGTTTTTATGATTTTGGGCTGCGTATTTTTCCCGGAAGTACTCGGCTAAAACCGGGATATCCTCGGCCCTTTCCTTCAAGGCCGGGATATAAAAAGGCATGACATTTAAGCGGTAATAGAGATCCGGGCGGAACCGCCCTTCATCCACCCAGTTTTTAAGGCGCCGGTTGGTCGTGGCAATGACCCGGACATCTATTTTATGGGGGCCTTTGCCGCCCACCGGATCGATTTCCCCTTCCTGAAGAGCCCTCAGGAGTTTGGCCTGGAGGGAGATGTCCATCTCACTTATTTCATCAAGAAGCAGAGTGCCGTTGTGAGCCAGATCGAATTTGCCGGGCTTTTTGTTCAGGGCTCCGGTAAAAGCCCCTTTTTCATGGCCGAAAAGCTCGCTTTCCAATAAGCTTTCCGGCAGGCCGGCGCAGTTGACAGCCACAAACGGACCGCCTGACCGGCTGGAATTATTGTGAATGAAGCGGGCCAGCAGTTCTTTGCCGGTGCCGCTTTCCCCCTGAAGAAGGACAGTGGCCGATGAGCCGGCCAGGCTCCGGGCCAAGGCCAGAAGCCTTTGCATCATAGGACTTTTGGCTATAATGGGGCGCTCTTGCGGTGAGGGTTCCGGAGATTGGGGCGTATCGTCATCCTGGCATAGGCTGAAGGCCCGGTTTAATGACTCTAAAATGGCCTCATTGGGAAAAGGCTTGATTAGAAAATCCTGGGCTCCTTCTCTCATGGCGGACACTGCGTCTTCGACCGCTCCGCCGGAGGACATGACTATGACCGGCACCTGAGGCCTCAGTTTTTTGACTTCCTTAAGTAGACTTATTCCGTCCAGACGGGGCAGCTTAAGTTCCGTGACCACCAGATCAAATTTCTGGCCGGAAAAGAGGCTTTTGGCTCTTTCGCCGTCTTCGGCCAATTCCACCGCATGCCCCAGCCGGGTCAGGGCGGTAAACAGGGCCGATCGCATGGGCCGATCGCCTTCCGCCACTAATATATATTTTGCCCTCATCCGGTCACCTCTGTTTGCTCGTAAAGACAGTAATCAGCGCTCGTTTTTGAGGCCTAGTTTAAGGTATGCTCCCCGAAAACCGGTTTAGGATCCGGTATGGAAGGCATGACCACTACGGCTCTGGCCCCGTAATCCCCGTTTGTTCCCACTATCAGGCTGCCTTGATGAGCTTCGGCAATCCGCAGGCTGACCGGAAGCCCCAGGCCTAAAGGCTGATTTTTGGTGGTGAAAAAGGGATTGAATATTTTTTTCATATTGCCCAAAGAAACTCCCGGACCGCTGTCGGTAACAATAACTTCCACCTGGCCCTGACGGTTAACCTGGAAATTAATCTCCAACCGTCCGCCCCTGTCCATAGCCTCAGCGGCGTTTAAAAACAGGTTCAAAAACATTTGGACCATTAAAGCCCGGTCCATCTCGACCACCGCATCTTTTTGGTCGACCAGGACTCCGATGCCGTTGGCCTTGAAAACTCCGTTCATAGCCGATAAAGCCTCGTCAACTACTTCGGCCAGATTCTGGGGTTTTAAATCCAAAACCAAAGGCTTGGTCATAGATTCGAAACTGGTCAGATATTCGTTGACTTCCCGGACGCTGTACCTGATTTCTTCAATAAGATCGGTCAGATTCGTTTCCCCGGCCTCGTTTAACTCCTCGCCTAATATTGAGGCGCAAAGTTCAATGCCGGCCAGAGGTCCTTTTACTTTTTGACTGACAGCGTCGGCCATGGCCGCTTTCTCCTCAATGCATTCCCGGGGTTCGGTGACGTGTATAGGCTGACTTTTTTCCTGACTGAACGCTAAAACCAGACCGTCGGCCAGATATTCCGGCAGGCTTTTAACCAGAAAGGTGACCGGGGCGCCGTCCAGAGCGCTGACGGTCACCTGGCAGCCGTAAGCGTAATTTTTAAGGTGGTGGACCGCTTTTTTCAGGGCATAGAGGTGTTCGGGCATTTTGTGCCCTTCCAGACCTTCTAAGCCCAATTGGCCGGCCGCTTTCCTGTTGGTTAAAACAAGCTGTCCGTCAGTCCGGAAGACCAGAATCTGACAGGGGATATGGTCAAAGAGAGCCATCCAGAACTCGTTGGACCAGTCCATAGCCGGCCATAAGCGAAAACCAAATCCTTGGATCGGCCTGGGGCCGGTATTAATAAAGGGCATTTGGAAACCTCCGTGAAAACTTTGTCCGATAATGGCTTAAGCAAAACAGGTGCCAACAAAAAAACGTAATAAAATTAGTAACTTAACTTAGAGAAGTCAAAATTTTGACACTAAGCTGAGGTCTTTTAGAAGAAGAAACTGCCGCCTGAGACCAGGTCAGACGGAGATTGTTTCCCCGTAAACCTTGTCTTGTTTGTCAGGCAGAAAAGAGCCGGTCGGCTCGGATTTTGCAGTGTATTTAAGTGGCGGAAGATTTTTCCGGACGAGAAGGCCGGTAACTATATTAACAGTCGCAAATTTGATCCCCAGCAGGCAGTGGCGATAATCAAATTACGTTTTCCTCATATATTGCTTGAGGTATTAAAAAAGATGCCTCTTTCAGAATATTCAAAACTTTGGTCCGGAATTTCTCAGCTTTTTTGGCCTCAAACTTGCTTAGTTACAGGCCGGAGGTGAAATATGTTCGTCGGACCTTATCCATACCATTCCAGCAACACCTATCTGGGCATGATGGCCCAGGAAGAACGGATGCACCTTGCCTCCAACAATATGGCCAATGTCAATACAGCCGGTTACAAGAAAGACGTGCCGGTTTTTGAAGGTTACCTGGTCAAGCAGTCGAAGACTTATTTCGGCCAGGGCCCTTTTAAGCTGACTGAAAACGATCTTGATATGGCTCTGGACGGGCCGGGTTTTTTTCAGATTGAGACCCCTAACGGCATCCGTTACAGCCGGAACGGTACCTTCAGCGTCAACAGCGCCGGTCAGATAGTGACCGCCGACGGTTATGCTCTGGTCGGCGCCGGAGTAGTGCCAGAAGGGACACTTAAAGTCATCATTGAGCCAGAGGGCCGGGTTCAGGCCGTCAATGTGGACCTGGAATCCGAGGTTATCGGCCAGATCGAACTGGTCGAAATTGCTGATCCCAACATGCTCATCAAAGAGGGGTATGATTTTTATGTGCCTAAGTCGCCGGACTTTATACCCGAAGCGGCCGCCCAGACCAGGATTGAACAGGGCTTTTTGGAGATGTCCAATGTAAATCCGGTCAACGAGTCAGTGGAACTCATTGACATTTACCGTGTCTACGAAGCTCTCCAGAAGATTGTACATACCAAGCAGGAAATGGACCAGAAAGCCACCGGAGAATTGGGCAAGCTGACCTAAGATTTTTCGGAGCTGAACATAAACCTTAAGTTAAGGATAATTGAGGCCCTCATTATGATGCGTTCCCTTTATACCGCAGCCACCGGTATGATCGCCCAGCAGACACACTTGGACGTTATTGCCCATAACCTGGCAAACGTCAACACCACCGGTTTCAAGAAAAACCGGGCCGAATTTCAGGATCTGATCTATCAGACCCACAAGTTTGCCGGGACTGAAACCATCGGCGGCCAGCAGATTCCGGTCGGCGTTCAGGTCGGCCTGGGCACTAAAGTCAACACCACCGCCAAGATCCATACCCAGGGCGATTACGTCAAAACAGACAGTCCTCTGGATACCGCCATTGAAGGTGAGGGCTACTACCGGGTTTTAAGAAACGGGGAACTTTATTATACCCGGGACGGAGCTTTTAAGCTTAACAGCGACGGCGTTCTGGTCAGTCAGGACGGAAATCCGGTTGATCCGGAGTTTACCGTACCGGCCGAGGCGGTTCACATAGAAATTGATTCGGCCGGCTTTATCGCGGCCTTGGACCAGCGCGGTAATATCCTAGCCCAGGGCCGGTTCATTTTATCCCGTTTTATCAACCCTCCGGGACTTTTTAGCCTGGGGTACAATATCTACCAGCCGACCGAGGCTTCGGGACCGGCCATTGACGGCAACCCCGGCGAGGAAGGTTTTGGGACCATTGCTCACGGATTTTTGGAATTGTCCAATGTCGAGGTGGTCATGGAAATGGTGGAGATGATTACGGCCCAGAGAGCCTATGAAATGAACTCCAAGGCCATCACCACTTCCGATGAGATGCTGGCAATAGCCAACAACCTCAAGAGGTAAGATCAAGTTAAGGAACAGTTAAGCTGATAAATTATAAAGCTTTGATTTCCTGATTAAATGGCGGCTAATTTGTCAGCCCGGTGTCCAAAAATGATGGCATTGCCAAAACACTTACTTTTATATTAGTTGTTATAAAATTCTGTAAATACAGCACGTTATATGCTAATGCTTCATGCTGACTGCCAAAACAGAAAAATCCTGGCAAATTGGTGACTACCAAAAAAGTTGACCGGCCGGGATTTTTTAGTTCTGGCAAAGACTGCCCCATGAAATTCTTACCATGAAGATCAGGGTTTAGGGGGCACTGTGGAGTCATTAACCAGCACCCGGTTAGGGGTGGGCGGTTCAAATGACTGGATTAGTTCTCCTCCGTCATTGTTGTAAAAATAGGTCGTCGTGGCCTCGCTGACGTGGTTAACAAAGAAATTAAATGATGGCGGGTCGGTGGAAAGAACCAAAGTTATAGGGCCGTAAAGGATATTGTAGTCAATAACCAGGCCGGCCTCGCTGATCAGAGCCGAATAGCTGGTGGTGTAGTTATTTTTAGTGATGAAGTAAGCTTCCTGAGCCACGGCCACCGAATGGAAGGCCCCCTGGGCCGCATTGTTCATGGCGGAACGGCGGTAACGGGCGTACTGGGGGATAGCGATAGCCGCCAGAATTCCTATGATAGCCACTACAATCAGCAGCTCAATTAAGGTGAAACCCCGCCCGTTGCGGTCGGAAAGGTGAGTGGTTGGCATAAGTTGTCAACTCCGTAGGAGACTTTTGGTTTTGAAAGATAATTATCTAAAACCATGACTCATAAGCTAGCAAAAAGTCGGCCAAAGCTAAGGTAGAAAATTAATTATAACAGCGAAATAAGATAAAATTAACTTTTTTCGAAAAAAGGTGTAAAATTTTCTAACCTCAAGGTGATTGGGTTCTCCGTCAGCTCTGCCATCCTGAAGTCTAGGGCGGCAGACAAGCAAAGTGAAGGCATGAGATGGGTTAGGGCCCAAAACCAACCTACTTAAAGCATTACATGGGGAGCGGCACAAACGAGCCTATCCTTAAAAAACTCGTAAGGGTGCTTTGTTTCTAATTTAAACTTTAATTGGGGAAATGCGAAGATTTCAGAAGAGGTTGTTCAGATATTGGCTAAGATCTTTTATGCTGCTTGCCGTATTATTATGTTTAAATTTCAGGAAAATTTATAATTAATGTTTTATATATGGAAAAAATATTATGGCCCTTTGATAACAGCTATTATAACAGCTGTTATAATAGCTGGAGTCTTGGGACAGCCCTTTCCTGCCTCAGCCGGGGTTAATATTATTTTCCCTCCGGAAAATACGGTCGACGGCCGCCGCATCCTTTTAGGCGATATAGCCACTGTGGCCCCGGATGGTCCGGAAGATCAGCAGCTGGCCGAACTGATGGCCGCTGTTGATTTAGGTCCGAATCCCGGACCGGGAAGAACGATTACTCTCCGCCGCCAGATCATAGAACAGAAACTGGCCGCCTCCGGGACACCGGTGGCTGAAGTCAGATGGAATATCCCGCTTGAAGTTGTTCTGACCGGCAGCGGCCAAAGAACCGGGGACTCGGAAATCCGGAAAATCATCTTAGAGTATTTAGCGCGTTCGGAACCCTATATCTCCGGCCAATATGAGCTGGTCAGCCTGACTGCCGGCACTCCGCCGGTCATGCCGCCCGGGCAGGCTGAATATCGTTTTGTGCCTCTGCCTTCCTCTAATCCCGGCTATCTGACCGGAACAATTTATTTTTCTTTAAACGGAAAAGACGCAGCTCGTCTAAGGATTACGGCCCAGATTGATCTCCAGATGCCGGCTTTGGTGGCAGCCAGGGATCTGCCCAGAGGACAGATCCTTTCCGAAGGGGATCTGACCGAAAGTGTGGTGTCTTACAGCCAGTCCAAAGGCGCCTTAAAAGAGGCCGCCCAAGCTGAGGGTCAGACTTTAAGGGTCAGTTTAAGAGCCGGGTCTCCGGTCAGGGACAGAGACCTGGTCAAAACCTCCATGGTTAAAAAAGGTGAGACAGTAACCATTATAGCCCAGAGCGGAGGCCTTAAAGTCACGGCTTTAGGCCAGGCCAAGCAGGACGGAGCCTTAGGCCAGACCATAGCGGTCATCAACCAGGACAGTAAAAAAACCATCTCCGGTAAGGTCATTGGGCCTGGGATGGTGGAAGTGGTGTTTTAGTACTCATCAGTACATTATTTTTGGCGGCTCGCAAAAAGTCAGTTTTTAATAATTCGGTGTAGAACACTTTGATATTATTTTCTTTTTTGAGCCTGATTTTAGGAAACTGAGGTTTTTTGCTGAGGCATCAAATTTTGGTCAGTTTCAATATTAGTCTTCAGAAAAGTCAAAAATTTAAAATTTTCCTAAAAAGACTCAATATCAACATTAATTAAATTAGTCTCTCCCTAAAGCCTTAATTGTGTTCATTTTTTCAGAGAATTTTATAGCCAGTCAGGATTTGGAACAAGAGATCAAATTTTGGTAGACGGAAATTAAACAAAAATTCAGCTGGGACATAAAAAATATCAAATTTTGGTCAGTTTTAAGAAACCTCAAATGATTTTAGTGACCGGAATTTGATTTACCCATGGCCTGATCTTAAATTTTTGTCAACAGCTGGAAAAAGGAGGGTTGGAGTTAAAGAAGCAAAAATAAGATAAAAAGGAGGGTGAATTTTTTAAGTTATTGAAATAATTATGTTTTGTCGAAATTAACGAACTGAAACCAAAAGTTGGCCCAGTCTTTGCAACAGAGTCTGTCAAGTTTTTGAAGCGTGGTTCAACACACACAATATATTAAACATTAACCCTTAAGTTTTTAACTGGGTAAACGCCGAAAGGCAAAATCACAAGGAGTCGGAAATGATTTCAAAGTTGCAGGAGAAGCGTGAAGGCTTCACTCTTATCGAACTTTTGATCGTCGTGGCCATCATCGGTATTTTGGCCGCCATCGCTATCCCCCAGTACGCCCGTTATCGTAGGGGCGCTCAGGACAACGCCGCTCAGTCCGCTTATCATGCCGTTGCTCTGGCTCAGGAAGCTTTCTTCGCTCAGAATAACCATTATTCCACCCAGTATTCTGGAGCCGGCACCAGCACTCAGAGTCTTGTCGTGCGTGCCGGTCTGGTCCGCGACCAGAATGTTGTCTACGGTGCGATAACTTTAACTACCAATGGCACCACTGGTCAGCCTGGTTTTAAATTCAGCGTTAAGCACGAGGCTCCTGGCACCACTCGTTATAACTATGACAGTGCCAGTTCTGTGACCGTCACTTCCAACACTACTGCTTTAAGTAATGGTTGGAGCTAAGATATTCGGCTGATCAGCTGACTTCTGAGCAGAATTCCAATAATTTTAAATTAGAGGAATTCTGCTCTTTTTTATTTATTAAATCCATGGTGCCTGGTGAATAAAAGCCTTTTTAAGGAAATATTTACGGTAAATTATTTACTGGGGTTGTTTTCTCTTTTAAGTGTTTTTTTTTACGTCATATGCGCGACTCCAACTTACGGCTTTCGTGACGGACCTGAATTAGCTGTCACGGCCGCTTTTTTGGATGTCGCCCACCCTTCAGGCTTTCCTTCCTTTAACTTACTGGCTAAAATTTTTACTTGGCTGCCTTTAGCCTCTCTGCCTTTTAGGGTGACCCTGTTTACGGCTTTGGCCGGGGGAGCAGCTACCTTTTGTCTGGGCCTTCTTTTAAAAAAACTTCATAACTTAGCTCCGGAAAAACCAAGTTATTTCTTCCTTTTCCTGCCACTTTTGTTTTTTGCCCTGCACCAAAGCATTTTTGGCTCCTCTATTGAAGTTGAGGTCTATTCTTTAAACGCTGCCTTGATAGCTGTACTTTTATTTTGCTCCACTTTGTGGTACAGCGGACTGGGGGTGGTCTGGCTTTTTATAGGCGGATTTCTTTACGGGTTGGCCTGCGGCAATCATGCCTCCCTTTCATTGTATTTGCCGGTCTTGATTCTTCTGACTTTTTGGACCAGACCGCCTGATGAAGAATTACCCAGTTTGAAGGTCCACAGCCGGCGTATCCTGTGGCTGGCTGTTTTTTTTCTGGTCGGTCTTTCGGTCTATCTGATGCTCATCATCCGCTCCCAGACTGATCGGCTGCCAGTTGATTTCAGCCGGACCAATACCTGGGCCAGATTCTGGATGCACATCTCGGATTCCAAAGACAAACAATATCATTTTCAAGGATTATTAAATTTTAAAGAATTATTTTATTTTATAAAAATACATTTTGAACGCCTAACATCTCCTTTGTTTTACCTGGCTGTTCCTTTTATTTTATGGGGTTTAAAATACCTCTGGCGCCGGTATCAGATTCTCTCGGTCGCTTTGATAGTGTTAATTGGTATTAATTTATTTTTCTTTTATTACTGGATTGACGGAACTTCAGCTTTTATTCCCTCTTTAGTCTGTTTTTTCATTTTGCTGGGGTTGGGTTTAGGTCAGCTGGGCCGGAGCATCAGAGGGAAAAAGTTTTTGCCCGAGTTGGTTAATCCTCTGGCAGTCATTATTTTGTTCAGTTCGGCTTTTATTATGGGTGAACAGAGGTATAATGAATCAGATGCTCAATCGGGCTTTATGGCCACTGAATTTTTTTGGTGGGATCTGGAACACTTGCCCCCGGACGCTTTAGCCTTTCACAGCGCCCAATGGTTTTCGGAACTGGCACTTCAGAATCTTTATGCGGTCAGGCCGGATGTGTCCATTGTTTTTTTAAACGGCTTGATTCAGCCTCAGTATTTCGTCTCCCCGGTGCCGGCTAAGTTTCCCAATCTTATCTTTCCTCGTCTCCCAGACGGTTCTATAATGCCAGCTTATTATCCTGATTATTTTACTCATTTTGTTGTCCTTAATATGGATGCCGGTAAGCCGGTCTATATCCAGTACGGCTCCGAAATGGGCCCCCTTTTCGACTATATGGTTCCGGAAGAGCCAATAAGATTTATGGGACGTCTGACTAAAGATATAAAAATGGTCGACAAATCCTTTGAAAGCGGTCTTTATCCAAAATACCTCAAATGGTTCCGCCGTTATTTTGTCAGTCTGTCTTTATCTGACGATCCGCCTTTAGCCTCTAAGGTGCCGGCTTATCTTATGTATATTTCCGATCCTGTTTTCTTGGCGGCGGCTGACTTGAAATACTACGGTGAGGCTACCCAAACGGTGGAAACATACATAAACAGTTTTACCAGAAATGACGGGACCTTTATGTTTCCCTCAGATGTGGCCTTGAATCTACACGCTTTTTTGGCAAACATTTTTAGGTTGGAAAAAAATTATCCGAAAGCTTTAAAATATGTTAAGAAACTTATTTCTTTATCGCCTTACAATGCGAACAGTCACTATATGCTGGGGTTAATTTACGATAATCAAAAAATGGCCGAGGAGACTCTGGCCGCTTGGAAGACGGCTACGGAAATTGATAAATACGAGATAGGTTTTTTCTACCATTACAGTTTGGCCCTGGCTAAATACAGGTCAGTCCAGGAGGCTGTTAAATTTCTAGAAGAGCGGGCCGGATTTTTTAAAGGGGAATATATGCAGAATTTGTCTGCTTTAGCTTTGCAGATGCGGGATTGCTTTCTATTGCCTCCTGAGGAAATCGGATATTTTACTGATGTCGAGCTAATGAAAGAATTAGAAAATGATTAGCGGAACAAGCCGGGATATAAAAATAATATTTTTCAAATTTTTATCGCTAATTATTATAAGCATTTTATTTTTGGTCATATTTGTGGAAGTAAAAGCCAGGAATGAACTGGCTTTGGCTAGAGTCATGGCTGCGGACCCTTTAAAAAGTGAGAATGCCGTACGTCATTATTTTCAGGCAATGAACTGGTACGCTCCTTGGGGAGCCAGCCAGAACGCGGCTGAGGAATTGGCGGCTTTAGGCCAGAAATATAATCAGACCGGAAATAAGGATTTAGCCTACTCGGCTTTCCTGCGTCTTCGGGCCGGACTAATGGCGGCCCGAAGCTTTTATCTGCCACGGCGGGAACTATTTAACCAGGCCAATGAATTTCTGGCCAGTTATTTGACTGACCGGAAACTGGAGGTCTCAGGAAACCAGGGAAACAGAGATGATCTGTATTCTTATTATTTTAAAGTTTATAGTGCAGGAGTTAATTTTTCTGAGTTTTTTGCTTTAATCGTGGCGGTCTCATTTTTAGGTTGGATCGCCAGCTTTATCAAAATCATCGGCGTTTTTACCAGCAATAAAAATATTTTGACGGTTAAGGACCGCTATTTTAGAGCCAGAATAGCAATTTGCCTGTTTCTGATTTGCTATCTGGCCTGGGTGCTGTCCATGACAGCGGCCTAAAACCGGCCGGCTCCTATAAAGCGAATTTGTAGCCGGCGGCCTCGGCATCCGACTGGAACATTTTGACAGTCTCCAAAGAATACTCCAATAAGTCCTTGCCCACCAAAGACAGCTTTTTCAAAATATCATTAGTGGCCGTAATTATATGGCAGCCCACCGAGTCGGCCTGAAAGACATTATAGAGTTCTCTGGGACTGGCCCAAATAAGCTCTATATTGGGATTTAGGGCTAAAATTTCCACCGCCGCCGCCATTAAAGAGACCGGATCCCGGCCCGTATCGGCTATACGGCCGGCAAAAACCGAAACGTAAGCCGGGGGACCGCCGGCCAGACATTGGGACACCTGGGCCACCTGGGAAAGTGAGGTCAGGGCAGTGACGTTTTGTTTAACCCCGCTGTCGGCCAGACGGCGGATCAGAGGCCCGGAGAATTCACCGCAGCTGTTGGTGACCGGAATTTTGGTGTAGACATTGGGGCCCCAGGAGCCTATGTATTTGGCCTGTTTTTCCATTTCCTTAAAGTCATCTGTGAAGACCTCAAAAGAAAGGGATCTGTCCGGAATGGCTTTGACAATATCCCTGGCAAATGCCTCATAATCAGTCACCCCGGCTTTCCTAAGCAGAGTGGGGTTGGTGGTGAAGCCTTTGATGAGCGGATTGGCGTACATTTCCAGCATGCCGGCCCGGTCAGCTCCGTCGGCAAAGAGTTTTACTTTTAGGCTTGAGACAGAGGTCATGTGAGACTCCTTTAAAATACGGGCGACCGCCGACTTTAGATCGCTGCAGGTATAATCAGGGGGATTGGCCGGCCCCGGTTCAGAGTAGTTAAAATCTAATAAAATAGTCTGACAGCCGGCTCTGCGTCCGGCTTCTATGTCACTGGCCCGATCGCCTATGAGCCAGCTTGAGGTCAGATCTAAGCTGTGTTCTTTGGCTGCATCCAAAATCAGGCCTGGCTTAGGTTTTCGGCAAGCACAGTTATCTTTATTGTCATGAAAGCAGACTTTAAGATCATCTAAAGGCAAATTGACCATTATTTTGTCATTAATGGCCCTGACGTTTTCTTTGGTTCGGGTTCCTCTGGCCACATCCGGCTGATTTGTTATAACGCAAAGAAAATAGCCCTGAGCTTTTAGTTTTAATAATAAATCCCCGGCTCCCGGTGTTACAACTGTACTGTCAGAGTCCGCCGGCGGACAGGGACGCCCTTCTTTGACCACAGCTTGGTTTAAAACTCCGTCCCGATCAAAAAAAACCGCTCGTTTTAAGCCTTGGTTTACCATTTGGTGGGGTTTTTCTTTAAGCAGGGGTGAGTAACGAGAAGATGCCAGACCACCCCGTGAAAAGCCTCTGTGTGGGGAGTGATTCTATCCGGATTTAAGGGCGGTATGATGACAGCCGAGTCAGCAACTTGAGCGGTGTAGCCGCCGTCCCGGCCGACAATGCCCAGGATTCTGGCCTTAACTTCTCTGGCAAATTCTAAAGCCCGAACCAGGTTGGGACTAATATTTCTGGCCAGATCGCCTCCGCCGACAGACAAGACCATAACCCCGTCATTAGGCCCTAAACGGGAGCCGATAAGCCATTGGGCAAAAACGCTTTCCCAGCCTTCATCGTTGGTTCTGGCGGTCAGTTCCGAAACATTGTCTGTGGGGCAGTAAGCTTCAAAACCGGCCAGTTTCCGGAAATCATTGACTGCGTGAGAGGCTGAGGCAGCCGAACCGCCGACGCCTAGAATGAAAAGCCGTCCGCCTCGGTCCCGGATGCCGGCCAGAAGTCCGGCCATGGTCTCCAATTGTTCGGGATTCAGTTTTTCGGCAATCGAGACGACTTCTTTCAGATAATCCTGGCTGAATGACATGCCTTCAGTTATCCTTTAGTTTTATTTCTTAAAAGAGAGTCCAGCTCGGAAAGACCAGCGGCAGAGCCGATTTCGTAGAACCTTTTGGCAGCTAAAAATCCGGCCAGCTGGTTTTTACGGGCCAGACTGGTCATTAAATCAGCTAAATCAAAAGCTTCCCCTTCCGGGCCGGAAAGTATTATATCACGAGTCAGACCGCTTAAACCATAATCAATGTGCTTCATGTCCGGGTCATTAAGCTTCTTGTCATAGAGGCGGATTGTGCCGTTGGAGTAAAGGACATTACTGCGGTCGAACTGGTTTTCATTAAGATAGACAGTCATTAAAGCCGGTTGACCTGAGTTTAAAAAAGCCTCGGCCACTTCCTGGTAGTCAATATCCAGATAGCTGTCGCCGTAAGTAACTAAAAAATGACTTTCTAATAACAAGGCCGCTTTTCTTAGAGCTCCTCCGGTTCCTAACAGTTTTGGACCGTCATAGGAGTAAACGACTTTAAGACCGAATTCCTGGCCATCCCTGACCGCTTCCTCAATTTTTCGGCCAAGATAGCCGACACAGATTATGACCGTCTCCAGATTGTTTTTTTTCAGTAAGCGCAGCTGGTGAAAGATAAATGGCTCATCGGCTACCGGCATCAGGGCTTTGGGAGTTATCAAGGAGCGTTCTCCCAACCTTGTCCCCAATCCGCCGGCCAGAATAATGATCGGCAGCACTTGAAAACCTCTCAGATTGAAGGCAGAAGGACTATATTATTGGTATTAAACCAATTAAAACGGATACCGGCTGAAGCTATTTGGGTGGAGCGGCTTTAATTATTTCGGCTACCGCCCGGCTGCACAGAATTAACTGAGAAATAGACTGCTCTTCTTTTTCCGTGTGGACGTTTTGGTAGCCGGTGGAAAGTCCGACCGACTTTATTCCCTTTTCATTGTAGATATTGCCGTCCATACCCCCGCCTCCGGTGATGATTTGGGTCTTGAGCCCCAGATTTTTAAAAGCTTTATCGGCCAGGGTAATGACCGGATCGTCTTCTTTGACGTAAAACGATGAATATTCCAGGTCCCAGCTGATTTCGACTCTGGCGCCGAATTCCAGGATAGTGTTGGTGAAGATTTCGTTGACATGAGTAATATAGTCGGCCAGTTCGTCTTCATTGTGGCTCCTGGCTTCGCCTTTAATTACCAGATAATCGCAGACAATGTTGGTAGCCTTGCCGCCGTGAATTACCCCAAAATTAGAGGTAGTAATGGGGGAGAGACGGCCTTCCTTGATTTTAGACAGAGCAATAGCCCCGGCCATGATAGCGTTGATCCCTTTTTCCGGGGCCATGCCGGCGTGACTGCTTAAGCCATGAATTTTTACGGTCACAGTTTTTTGGGTGGGAGCCCGGTTAACTATGGTCCCGACACTGCCGGAACTGTCCAGAATATAGCCGTATTGTGATTTAATCCGGGTGGCGTCTAACTGCCTGGCTCCCTGGAGTCCCACTTCTTCGGCTACGGAGAAAACAATTTCAACGTCGCCGTGTTCTGTTCCTTCAGCCTCTATTAGGCGGAGGCCCTCTAAGATGGAGACTAGCCCGGAGATGTCATCGGCGGCCAAAATGGTCTGACCGTCGCTGGTTATCCGGTCATCATTCAGATTAACGACGGAGTTAATCTGACCTGGATTGGATACACGATCCATATGGGCGGAAAAAAGAATAGGCTCCCGGTCCTGACGGCCGGGCCATCGGGCTATGAGATTATTGGCCTCTCCGTTGATAGCCGCTCCGGCTGTGTCTTCTTCGACATGGCAGCCTAAAGACAGCAGCTTATTTTTGAGGACTTCGGCTATAGCCCGTTCTTTATAGGAATGGGTTGGTATTCGTACAAGTTCCAAAAATTCTTCAACAATACGAGGGTAAGGCATATTAATCTCCTAAAGTGAGCAGAACAGGAAATTTTCAGAGATCTGTTTACAGGGTACCGGGAAATTTTGCAAAATAAGACCAGAAGAAAAAGGCAGATAATATTAGCATTTTAATTTGTACTGGTAAATGGAAACATTAAAGGACTATGCGGCTGATAAGCAATATATATGACAATTTAATCGGGCCCTCCAGACTCGGCCAGGGGAGTTTTGTGCTTAAAACAGGCTAACCTGCTGATCAGGCAGTGGGATGGGGGTGTATGTTTCACGGAAAAAAATAGTGTAGCGTCAAAGATTCAAAAAATTGCTCTTTAATATGAAATAATTATAATATATTTATGATAATATGCTAAATAAAAAATACCTATTAAAGAACTAACAACAATAATTATCGCATGGGTGCAGCTTAACATAAGGCATCCATTTCCTGACCATATTTGTTCGTAAAAAAGATAGGGCAGCAGCAGGCCTTTGTGGTCTCTATTTTAAACTGTAAGGCATGGAATCAGTTAATTCAGCTCTGGCTTTTTTGCAAGATTCTAAAAGGTCATTATAGGGCTTTCTGGGCTTTAAAATGAAATGCTCGGCTAAAACATAAGATTTGTCAGTTACTGGAATAGGAAAATGCGCAACCCCAATGGCTTCAAAGTCATAACTCGGATCCAGGCCTGATTCATGCAGTGTAAAAGGATTTAAAGGTTCATACACTGGCGTTGTACTCCACAGTAACCAGGTTTTGGCCAAATCATGACATGGTATTTTTTTAAGGGCCAGGCTGAATAGGGCTTGGCTTCCCGGGTAACCGGAAAAAATCCAGGGAGTACCAGGAGTTAGGCCTTTTAAGGCAAAGGCCGCCCCTGGGGTTTTGCCGGAGAGGTCTATAAATGTATTACCTGGTTGGAAGTTATTATTTTCAGCTATTTTATGAAGACTGGTCAGATAATCGGCTAAATAGTCTGGAAGGTAAACAGGTTGCGTTCCAGTCTGGATACTTATTAGTTGTTTATACTCCCAAATATTGTTTTGCTGCCTATATGGGTTTGCTAAAGCAGTGTATAAAATTCCAATAGATATAAATTGAGAGCAAATAGCCAGCAGAGTTAATATGCTTAAGTATTCACCTGGAGCATGGAATCTTCTTAAATGAGTTAAAAAAGCCAAAAGGACAAAGAAAGACGCAAAGGCAGTGGTACAAAAAATTGAATTGTTACTACCCAAACTGTAAGCTAATGGCAATAATGCCAGGAAAATGGTCCAGCTTGTATCGCATCTGGTATCTTTATTAGACTGTTCTGGAGATTTGTGGTTTTTTGAGTGGATAATTGCACCTAAAGCAGGTGCCCAAGTCAAGTGCCCTGCGCTAAGAGCGTACCATCTTAAAGTTTCATACTTACAAATAAAAATGTAAAGAGAGAGCGAACAGACAAATAATACATATAAAACATTAATACTACTAATTTTAGATAAATTTTTAGAAATAATAAATCCTATATACAATAATAAAATAAAAAACAATATATATTCAAGTTTAAATATAAACCTAAATAAATCTCTTAAATTAATTGTAATTATTGTTGCAAAAGAATGTGTTCCTGCAAGATTATCTTCGTATGTAATTTCTTTATATCTTTCAATAAATAAATCAATAGAGCCATCAATATATAATGCAGTTAAAAATAATAAGATTAATGAAGTAAATATAGATATGAACAATAGCTTAAATTTCATAGATTTTTGGCCAGCAACCCATATCAAAACCATGAGACCTAAAGCCGCCGCAGTTGTTGGTTTGGCTAAAAAAGTCAGCCAACCTCCCAGTCCAATGATAATCCAGCCGAAATAGATATATTTAGTTTTAAAAGCATTATTAGACACAATTGACATTCCTATAATAGTTATAATAATCGAATTAAAGTTTAAAAGATTATAATTAGGAGTTGGAAGCCAAATTGTATATAAAGAAAAAAATGAAAATGATAAAATAAAAGAAATTATTATATAATAAATATTTATTTTATGAATATTAGTAGATGATTTACAAATAAATAAGTAGTTAAAAATAAAAGTAAATATAAAAAGAGTAATAAAATTTATTAATCTAATAATAGGAATATTAAAATTAGTTAATTTAAATAATAAATTATATAAAAATCCATATTGACTCATTGTTGCATTAAATAGATCTGGATAAGATATAAACTGAAGATAAGAAGCCTCATCTGTTGTGTCAAAACCATAATTAAATAAATTTACAAGAAAATATAGAACAAATAACCCTATGATAAAAGATCCAATTATCGTAACTTTTATATAATTATTAGTTATCATTATATACTCATATATTAATAAAAAATTAATAGTGTTGTATTGCCCAAAAAATAGTTATTTAACCTTGCGATTTATAAACAATTTATTGATTATTCCAAAGAAAAACTCAATATTTTTAATAGTCCGCCATTTTTTGGAACAATGGCATTTCGACTTGGAAAGACCTCAAAAACGGTCCTTATAATTTTTTGATCAATAAGTTCAGTCGGTATTGGAGTGCTCAGTTAGTCTATATTATGTTCTGACCAGACTATTTCACCTTTTAGTTGGACCACGCCCAATCGGCCTTTTCGGCAGGAGACTGGGATTTCATTATCCAGGTCAAGAGAGACTGTAGACTTCAGGCTCTGACCGATTTTACCCTCAGGCACCAGGAAGTTGCATGGATAGGGAGGACTCCAGTTTGCCAGTTAAATGAAAATGTGCCATCTGTTAAGCCTACGTAGCCGAGTTTTTTATGCTGTCATATTCGTACACATATATATTTCTAGAATTATCTGAATATATATCATTAATAATAATTATATAAAATCAATAAATACTTATAAAATAGATTAAAATTATTAAATTTACAGTATTTAAATGATATTTTAAAAGTTGATTTATAGGTGAATTCGCTGCCAAAAATTATGGCAGAAATCAAATTTAAGACATGGTCATTAAAAGCAACAATAAAGGACTGATCTTCTGAAATGTTATTCTTTATTGATTTTAAACTGGCAGCAAACCCCTCAGCGGAAACAATACCGTAGCATCTAATGGCAATATTATTGAGCGGCAGCATGGTCAGGAAGTTTTTCCGGTAATTAAAACCGCAATCATGACCGCCACAGTCGGTAAGTGCTGTTTTTTTTGGCCGGCGATGCGGGCTAGGGCTGAAATAAAAAGGGTGGTGGGTAAAAAAGAAAGGGGTAGAATCGTATAAGCGGCAAACTTCCAAACCTTGTATATATGCCCGAAAATATTGTTCAGAAACAAATAAGCGGCCAGGGAATTCAGAAAAATGACTGCGAGAGATAAAATGGCTCTGTTTTGGGCAGTCGTTTTACGGGCTTGCTCCACCAGTCTTTTTTTATTTGGCCTGACAACAGAAATCAGTAAACCAATGACCGCAGCAGCCAAAGGCAGATACAGAAGCGGGGATAGAGTCAGCTGGTCATAGCAGGCAGGAATTAAGGCCTTCGGGGAATAGTACGGAAAGCCGGAAAAGAGCCAGGGACTGAAAAAAGGCATATGCCAACCAGAAGTCTGAGCCACCACCTCCAGACTACTGGAAAAAATGTGGCTAAAAACCGATGGCATTAAAATAGCGGAAATTGCAGTTGTTATTAGTATTACCTGTTTAACGCCTTCGAAGGTGGCTTTTACAGTTCTTTTGATGAAGGGCGGATTTTTATGGCTTAAAAAGGCCAGAAGCATACCAGCCAGGATTATTAGTCCAGAATACATAGCATAGCCAGCCTGATAAGCTAAAAAGATAAAAAAAGCAGGGATAAACAGTCTTCTTTTTAATTGACCGAAAGGCCATTCTGGATTATCGGAGGGTATAATTCGCTCTAGAGCAGCGGCCAGATAAGCAGTCATGGCTGCCAGATGGCCAAACATTCCGACTAGGCCGATGCAATTAAAAAGACTGCCCGAAACTAAACCCAAAGTCAGGACCAGAGAAAGCCAGGGTTTCAGATTAAATGATTTCTTTAATAAGCAGCAGACAGCCGTCCCGCACAACAGTAGCATGGTGACTACGGCACAAGAGGAGGCTAAAAATGGGGTTTTTAAATTGGCGGCGGCGATGAAATCAATAACAGCATAGGTTCCGAACGCGTCTTGAACCAGCCGGTAAAATAATGGAGTTAAATCAAGGACCTCTGGATTTATCCCGCCAACCAGATACTCACCTAAAAAGATCCAGGTACAAAAATCAACACTGTAAGAAATCCATAGGCCCATCCGGCCGGAAGGCCAAATAGCCGAAAAGAGAAATGACAGAAATAGAGATAATACTATAGAAACGGAAAAAATATCTTTATTTAATAAATTAATAAGTAATTTCTTTATATTGGCATTTTTTAATGATAATTTGATTTTTAATAGCAGGGAAATTAATGGCCCTGTTAGTCTTAAAACATAGAATATAAACAGAAAAAAACTATAATTACGAATAAAAGGGAAAGGCACGTAGCTCAAAAAAATCAGGAAAACTAAACCGGCCACCACAGTTAAACTTGTAGTGTTATCAGTCTCTCGGATCTTGAAAAGCCTAAGAACCTGCTGTCCCCAAAAATGCAAAATCAGATTTAACAGGGTAAAGGAAAGAGAGAAAGACAGCATTGAGTTAATTATTGTTGATGTATACATTATATTGGTATAAAAATAATAAATAGATGTTTTTATAGTTTTAAAGATATATTACATATGTTTTTAAATGATATAGCGCGAAAGGTTTGTAAATCCCTTTAATACAAATTGATTGCCGGTCAGGACAAATAATTTTACATTTTTTAGCTATGAACAAGAACTGGTGCCGGCGCGAGTACAGCTTGCGGGATTGATGGATGTAGCCCAGCCGAAACGAATAACTAAATGTTTTCTCTCTCCGAGGTGACTCCAAATGACCATCAGTGAACAGAAACTCTAGGCTAACCCCGGTAATGGTTCAAGAGCCTCTAATTTTAATTGTTATGCTTTATTTTAGCTAAAATAATTACTATATTGCAATAATATAGTCCTTTAATAAACAAATTTAATATGTTTATCTGGAGACTATCTCAAGAATAATCAGTAGACCCGGAAAAAATGTGGTCTTCAAAGCATCACACAACGCAGATCTATTTGATTTATTAATATATATTTAAATATTTATTGATATAAAAATAAGCTGTTAAATATTAATAATAAAGTCAATTAAGGCCACTTCACCTAGGGTTAGCAATGGTGGCTGTCTAAAGCAGCGTACTCCTTGGCGGCAGCTTCGAGATACCTTGGTCTGAAATTGGATAGCGGTGTATTGATGATGACCTCCAGGTAATTTGAGAGTGTAAAATCTTCAGTACTGCTTATTCGTCAGGATTACTTATCTCATGGCATTGAAAGAAAATTGACGGAACCAGTGCATAGTTATAATCGAAAAAAATATTATCCGCTAAATCCTTTCAGTTAAATATGCACACAACCGTTGCCTTAAGTCTAAATGCCAGTTTTCAATGAAAACCCTGGCAAAAGAAAATATGGTCCCTAATCAAGCGTGCTTCTAGCTTTTAGGCAAGATTCTACAAGTTCATTGTAAGGTTTTTTAGGTTTAAAAATGATATGTCTGCCGAACTCCAAAACATTGTCTTCTAAAAGTCGAGGATATGCTAAAGTTCCAATGATATCAACATCTTCAGGATCAATACCAGATTCGAGTAAAGCTTTTGGGTTCAAAGGTTCAGAAGAAGGCTTGGTGTCCCACAAAAGCCAGGTTTTAGCCAGATCCTGGCAGGGAATTTTTTTGAGAGCCAGGCTAAATAAAGCTTGGCTTCCTGGGTTGCCGGCGATAATCCATGGAGTTTCTGGTGTCAAGCCTCTTACAGCAAAGGCTACTCCAGGGATCCGGCCGGAGAGGTCTATAATTGGATCACCTGGGCGGAAGTTATTGTCTTCAGCAATTTTATGAAGGCTGGAGAGGTAACTTGCCAGATAATCCGGAAGATACACTGGTTCTGTTCCTGTTTGAATACTTATTTGTTTATTATATGTCCAAATATTTTTTATTTGTCTATATGGATTTGCCAATGAAGTATATAAAATACCAATTGACAAAAATTGAGAACAAATAGCCAGAATAATAAGACGAGTTGTATATTCCGTTAAGCTACTAAATCTTCTTAAAAAAGTTAAAAGGGCTAAAAGTAAAAAGAAGGCAGAAAAGGCTGAGGTCGCAAAGATAGAATTGGAACTCCCCAGGCCATAGGCTATAGGCAGTAAGGCCAGAAAAATTGTCCAGGCAGCATTACTTTTGGTATCTGTTTCAAAGGTTTTAGGAGATTTATTGACAATTGATTGGATAAGTGCTCCTAAAATTGGAGCCCAAATCAAGTGTCCGGCACCTAAAATGTACCATTTGAAATTTTCATATGTAATAATAAATAAATAAAAAGAAGTTAGACAAATCATTATTGTTATTAAACATATAATATTAGACTTTTTATGTGAATATAAAGATAATAAATATCCTATACAGGTTATTAATAATAAAAATAATATAAAATTCTTATGTAAAATATATTCATATAGATGTATTAAGTAAATAGATAAAAATTTATCAAATCCATGTGTTCCTAAAATACTATCTTCACTGATAAGTACTGTATAACGATCAATAAAGGCACTAATAGATCCATCTATATATAATGAAGTCAAAAACAATAATAATACAGAAGTAAATACAGATATAAATAATAATTTATATTTTATTGGTTTTATGACTATTACCCATATGAAAACCATTAGGCCCAGAGCCACAGCAGTTGTTGGTTTGGCCAAAAAAGACAACCATCCTCCCAGGCCAATTATAATCCAGCCGAAATAAATATTTTTTTCTTTGATGGTATTGTTGGAAGCAATTAGCATTCCAATTAATATTAAAACAATTGATTTAAAGTTTAAGATATTATAATTAGGTGTAGGCAGCCAGAGAGTGTATAATGGAAATAATGAAAATGTTAAAATAAAAGATATAACAAAATTAAAATAATTTAGTTTAATGATATTATTATTAAGTAATAGACATAAATATAGATAATTAAATAATAATACTAAAATAAAAAGTATAATAAAAGTTATTAATCTAAGTAAAGGTATGTTAAAATTAATTAATTTAAATAATAAATTATATAAAAATCCAAATTGAGTTCCTGTAGCACTATAATTAGCTGATTGCGTCATTAATTGTAGATAATAGCCTTCATCAGATAAATCAAAGCCATAATTAAAAAATTTAGCTGCAAAAAATAGTATAATACATCCTATAACAGAAGATATCAATAATGTAATTTTTGAATAATCTTTAATTACCATGTTGTAGTTCCAATTGCTCAACAATAAAATTAAGGCCTGATGATTATTATGACAGTTGGAGGAATTCTTTGGCCATAAGTTTTGAAATGTATTAGCCTCAAGGGTACGGAGCCGGGTTTTTATGGATGCATCATGACTCTACTAAAAAATATGGTTCGATGAGCAAATTTGGCTGAATGAAAAAATGTAGCGTCATTATAACATCCAAAAAAAAGTTTTCCAGTTTTAGTGACATGATGAATAAATATATGAAATATAAATTAGTCTAATATAATGCTTTTTATTTTTAATTGACATGCTTTCAACAATGCCGATTCCTTTTGGATTGGCCGGACCTCAAAAACAGTTCTTATGATTTTTTGGCCTATAAGATCAGCCGGGATTGGAGTACTCAACCTGTCTATATTGTGTTCGGACCAGATTATTTCTCCTTGGCTGTTGACCACTCCCAACCGGCCTTTTTGACAGGCTGCCGAGATCTCGTATTGCAAGTCAAGAGATACCTTAAAATTCAGGTTCCGGCCGATTTTATTTTCCGGCACGAGGAAAGTAGCGTGTATTGGTAGCGCCCCAGTTTGCCAGTTAAAGGATAAGGTGCCGTTTTTTAGGCTAACATACCCGAGGGCTTTGATGAAGCCATAGTCATATTGATTAATATGATATAAATTATTTGTATATTTACTGCTATTAATTATGTTTTCAAAATTTTTATTAGTTATAATTATTAGATTTTCAGATATAATATTAAAATTATCAATTTTACCATACATAAAATACATATATGAAGTAAAATATGCTTTATAAGTTAGATTATTGCCATAAATTATGGCAGAAATCAAACCTAAGACTGGGTTATCAAAATCAAAAAGAATAATTTTTTCAAAAGGGGTGTTATTTCTGATTGATTTTAAGTCAGCAATAAAACCCTCAACTGAAACGATATCAAAATATTTACTGGCGACATCATTAAGCGGAAGCATGGCCAGGAAATTTTTCCCAATGAATATAGCTGCGATTATGACTGCAGCTGTCGGCAGATACTGCCTATTTTGGCATGGGAAACGGGTCAGAGCTGAAATAAATAGAGCCGTGGGCACGAAAGAAAGAGGCAGGACTGTATAGGCGGCGAATTTCCAGACTTTGTAGCTGTGGTCTCCAAAAACATACAAAAGGAGGTAACTGGCCACAGAAATTAGGAAAATGCCGGTTAGAGACAGAATGGCTGCGGTCTCCGTTGGCTCCGGGTTCGGGTTGTGAACTGCCGGCCTTTTTTGGGGAAGCCGAACAACAATTATCAATAAGCCTATGACCAAGGCAACCAAAGGCAGATACGCTAAAGGAGAGAGATCCAGCTCGCTGGGAAAGGTCGGATCTAAGGCCTCCGGGGAATAGTATGGTATCCCTGAGAAGAGCCAGGGACTGAAAAATGGCAGTTTCCAGCCCAAGGTCTGGGCGGCCACCTCAAGGCTTCTTGAGAAAATGTGACTAAAGACTTGCGGCATCAAAAGGCCTGAAATAAAAGTTATTATAATTATTGGTTTAGCTCCGGTGAAGACGGCCTTAGCCGCTCTTTTAATGACACGCAGATTTTTATGGCTTAAAAAAGCCAGGAGTATTCCGGCCAGGACGATTAACCCGGAATACATGACATAGCCGGCTTGGTAAGACAGAAATATAATAAAAACAGGTATAAAAAGCCTTCTTTTTAATTGGGCCTGAGGCCAGACAGAGCCGAAGTCCGGCATGGTCTGCTCTAAAGCCACCAGATAGGCGGTCATGGCCACCAGATGGCCAAACATCCCGATTAGACCTATGTAATTAAAGAGGCTGCCGGAGACGGCTCCCAGGGTCAGGGCCAATGACAGCCAGGTTTTAAGGCTGAAGGTTTTTTTTATTAAACAGTAGACTGCCGTGCTGCACCAGAGGAGCATGGTGGCTGATATGGCGGGGGCGGCTAAGAATGGGGTTTTTAAATTGGCTGCAGCAATAAGATCTATAATTAAATAGGTTCCGAAAGCATCTTGAATCAGCCGGTAAAATCTGGGCGTTAAACTCAGGACATCGGGACTTATGCCGCCGACCAGATACTCGCCGTAAAAGATCCAGTCATAATAATCAACACTGTAGGTCATCCAGAGGTCCATCCTTCCGGAAGGCCAAACAGCCGACAAGAGATAAGAAAGAAAAAGGGACAATACTATAGACACTATAAAAGTATCATTTTTTATTAAATAAGCAGCTAAATTTTGTATTTTGATTGAATTTAAAGATGGTTTGATTCGAAAAAAGAAAGAAATAAATAGGCCAACAAGGCCTAATATATAAAATAAAAATAAGTAAAAGCTATAATTAATAACAAAAACTGAGATACCGTAGCTTAAAAGAACCATTAAGACTAAGCCGGCCACCACCGCTAAACTGGTGGTATTGCCGGTTGACCGGACCTTGAACAGTCTAAGAACCAGAACTCCCCAAAAATACAGAACCAGATTCAACATGGTAAAGTAAAATGTGAAAGAGATGGCCGATTTAAGTATAGTTAATACGGGCATTATTATTATTCTAAAATAATTATATATTCCTGCAATTACGTAATATAACTGCCAGTGTTAGAACTTTTCAGCTAAAGGTTTGGAACTAAAAAGGCCTGACAATCAGGTAACTACTTTAAACTATTTCAGCCTTTTAGGCCAACAGAAGAAAAGAGAGGATGTGCTAGACTATTTAGACTAACCGGTTCGTCTGGCGGTTGACCCATGGGACAGGCTTTTTGTGACAGCAGAAGAGCCGTGGCAGCGGTGATTAAATAACAAATAAATTAAGTTATTTTAATATTAATGCTCATTTCTATAGTTAAAATAAAGTAAATTAAGGCTTTCAATTTCAAAATTACAAAGAACAATATCCTGATTGTCAGCAGTATCCGAATGAGCAGCCGCTTCAGGAAAGGGACCGGCTTCCAAGACAGTCTTTAATACACCGCTGGAAGTCATCTCAGCCGGAACCGGCGTAAAGAGGCTGCCGATTTCGTGTTCTGTCCATCTGATTTCGTTATTTTCCAGGAAGATGCCGATTCTCCCTTTTTGGCATGGTAAAGGCAAAGAAGTCTTGGGATTTAGATTGAACGACAGAAGTAAATTTTTATTTATTTTATCTATTGGAATCGTAAATATTGCATATATAGGACTTTTTTTTATATACCAATTAAACTTTGAATATTTAGTCAATCTGTTTTCAAATAAATTGTTCCCGTGAATTTCGACATGGCCTTGTTTTCTGATTCTTGGGAAATTGTAAACAAAAAAGTTTTGGGCGGATGCCGACAACAGACTAGAACTAATTAGTTCTTTGTAATTAACATCGGACAGTATATATGTATTTTTACTGAATAATTTATAATAATTAATATTTTGTGAAATGAAAAATAAAGATGTAACAAATTTTGTCCTAATAAAATTATTATTACCTAGAATTATTGCTGCAATTAAATTATGGCTTAAACTTGACAGATCGACTATTATTGTTGAATTATAAGGTATATCAACTGATATTTGTCCTATTGTTCTGATAATACGTCTAGCTGATCTCATATTAAAGTATTTATTGGGTATTGCTTCAATTCTGAGATTTATGAATTGAATAAAAAAAAGTATTACAGAAAAAACACAAATTAGGTTAAGTACATGTTTCTGATTTTTTTTGATCAGCCGAATCAGCAAACTGAAAGCTAGAGCTGTTGGCAAAAAAGACAGAGGCAGGACAGTATAGGCCGCAAACTTCCAGACTCGGTAGATATGGTTGTATAAAAAGTAACCGGTCAAATAAACCATTAAACAGGTCAGAAAAACTATGGTCAAGGTCAAAACAGCTTTGGGCTGGAAAGTAGGGAAGAGACCATTATTATCTGAATTACCGTCATTTTCAGTGAGGGTTTTTTTAGAATTAATTGTCAGGTTGGTTACCAATAAAATAATTACAATCAGAACAAAAGGGATATACTGGAGAACAGAAGTATGGTAGCCTTCAGAGACATAGCTGGAATAAACCAGACGGTGGGGATAGTACGGCAGGCCGGAAAAAAACAAAGGGCTGAATAACGGCAGATTCCAACCGGAGATTTGTTCGACTACTTCCTGGATTCTGAAGCCCATGTGGTAAAAGACCCCGGGCATCAGGAGGCCAAAAATGGCTGTCAGAAAAAGAACAGGGAAAAGGCCTCGACCAAATGCCCTCAGCAGCCTAGAACTGAGCGGCCGGTTTTTAAGACTGAAAAAAGCCAGAAGACTGGCCGTCATTATCACCAACAGGGCGCTGGGAACATAGCCAGCCTGATAGGACATGAAAAGAACGAAAAGCGGAAAGAAAAGCTTTCTTATTGGCTGTTTGGCAGGCCAGCCATCCTCTTCGGATGGGATGATCTGTTCCAGAGCTACCAAAAAAGAGGTCATGGCCACCAGGTGGCCGAACATTCCAAAGACAATAATATAGGTAAAAAGCCAGCTTACAGACACACCTAAAGTTAGGACCAAAGAATAACGAAACCTGAAGCCAAAGACTCGCTTGATAATAAAATAGATGGCTGTAGCCCACCAGACCAGAAATGTGACCGAGACAGCCGAGCTGGCTAAAAGAGGGGTCTTTAGGTTGGCAACTGATATGAGGTCAATAATGTTGTAGGTTCCGAAAGCGTCAAACAGTCCGGAGCTAAAATAGTGATTCAGCTCCAAAGTTTCAGTTCTGATTCCGCCTACCAGATATTCGCTTATGAAGATCCAGGCGTAATAATCAGCGCTGGTGTCCATCCAGTTGTCCATACTGCCCGATGGCCAGACGACTGAATATATAAAGGCAAAAATCATAGCCAGTATTAAAGTAGCCATTAATGTTTTATGCTGGAGTAAGGCTTGCTTTAATGTGCTAATTTTATGTTCTTTATTTTTGATATTTTTAAAGTAAAATATAATGAATTCTATAGAAAAACCGATTAAGCCGGCAAAATAGAATAATGTTAAAAAACCTTGATAGTTGCGGATATAAGGATAAATAGCTGAACACAGAAAAACCAGCCAGGCCAGTCCGGCGGTTATGGGCAGGGTCTGGCCGTAGCTGTGCCTTTCGACCTTGACCAGACTAAGAATTCTTCGGCCCCAAAAAGATAAAGACAAGACCAGCAATAAATATAAAGTTGTAAAAGACAACACTGAAAGAAGTATATTTATTGATTGCATGGCTAAAGTACCATATTGGCCAGAAAAGAACAATTTATACACAGTTACGGTTAGTTCTGACCTGAAGACTGAATTCAATCGTAATTTTTTTCTTGACCGGAACGTTGCGGCTATAAGAGAAAAAATGGTGAGCCGCGAAACCTCTGCCGATGGCGGGCTGTAAAACTCCCGATTCAGTTGTGATTTCAGCTAATTCAGTTAGTTCCTAAGTTAACGAACCGGAGCCTTGACTTGGGTGTTTTTAAAAAACTTTTAAGTTCTTTGGCCGGGTTTAATGAACAATTTATTCAGCCGCCTGAATCATTTAAGTTTAATTTTTCCCGTTACTCTCTTAATTCTACCACAATATCGGAAAACCGGAGATTATTTATTTAGTCTGCGGGTGCGGTTTTTTTGTCAGAACTGTTTTAAAAAAACAACACCAATATAAAATAATTAACTGCATTTAATGGTAAAAAGATGCAATAAAAGATTAAAGACTTGCTTGTATAGCTGTCTAACCTATCAAAAAGTATGGTTAAAAATTTAGTAAAATAAGTTTTTCGCCTAAAATCTAAAGGTCCTATGGTCAGCCGGTTCGGCTGCTGTCCCCAAAACCAAATAATAGGCGGAAAATTTATTATAACTACAGCCGCTGGAAATAACTTTACACCTCCCCGCATGAAGGCAGAACGTTTTAGTGTTTTGACCAATCTTCCGGAAGTCTTATTTCTTAAGATTTTTCGTAAATTTGACTGATTTCTTTTTTACTTTAGTCCTGCCGGGCTGCTTGCTAAGTAAATAGCCTTAGAGATTCTTTTTTAAATTCCCTAAGGCTCTCTAATACCTTCCAATCTTTGGACCTGGAAAGCTCGGCCATTTGCCGGACCATATTGTCCAGCTTGTCCCTGTTTTCGGCGTGGATCATGGTATAAAGGTTATAGGGCCAACCTGGTGCCGGACAGCGGCGGTAGCAGTGAGAAACAAAAGGCAGGCAGGCAAATTTTTCTCCGGTCTGGTCCACATTGTCTTCATCCAACAGCCAGACTATCATGGCATTAGCCGTAAAGCCTGATTTTTGGTGGACGACCACTGACCCAAAACGGCGAATTAAGCCGGTCTCTGTCATATTTTTGATTTTTTGAATGACTTCAGACTCAGAAAGAGCCAGCTTGTCGGCCAGTTCGGCATAAGGATTAGGCGATAAGCCCAAATCCCCGCTTAATAGGTTTATAAGCTTTTTGTCCGAAGGGGTTAGGCTGTCCGGTCCGTTATTCATTAAAGTCTGGCTGTCGGCCATGGCCTGTAACTCCTTAGAAAATTTCAGCTCAACACGACTTTGGAGCCGTCAAAGTCAAATTTGAAGCGGAGTTCTTCCAGGCCTTCCTCAGCCATAGCCTTCCTCAGGCGGGATTTGTCTTCCGCTAAAAACATCAGAAAACCGCCTCCCCCGGCTCCGACCACTTTGCCGCCGACAGCTCCGTTGTTTAAGCCTACCTGATATAGGTGATCGATTCTGGGATTGGACATGCCCTGAGTGCGTTTTTTCTTGTTTTCCCAATGTTCGTGCATAAGGCGTCCGAAAGCGTAGACATCGGATTCTTCCAAGGCTTTTTGGCTGCGAAACCCTAAATCTTTAACATAATTAAGATTATCCAGCATTTCGTTGTCATTTTTTTTGGACTTTTCATGCTGATCTTTTAAAAGATCTCCGGCGTTTCTGGTAAAACCGGTAAAAAAGAGAGTCAGACGCTCTTCCAGCTCGAAAAGTCCCATTATCGGAATATTTAAGGGCACGGCTTCGACAGTGTCGTCAGGGTTAAAGGTAAAGCAGGTCAGACCGCCGTAAGCGGCAATATACTGATCCTGTTTGCCGATGGGTTCGCCTAACAGATCTATTTCAATGTGAGCCGCCAGTTCAGCTAATTGTTGGGGCAGAAGGATTTGCCGCCGGTGGGCGTAAAGGGCTTTAAGAAGGGCCGTGGTAAATGAGCCTGATGAACCCAGACCGGTGCCAGCCGGGATATCGGCCAGAGCCGTGATTTCCAGCTGAGGGGTTTTAAGATTTTGCAGCAGCAGAGCCTCTCTGATTATCCGATGCTGAATATCCACAACGTATTTGACGGCCTCCATCTGGGAATATTTAAGATAAACTCCTTCGGAAAAAGGTCTGAGTACGGTAACATACACGTACTTGTCAATGGCTGCGGCGATCAGAAAACCTCCCCCGTGTTCCCGGTAATAGGAGGCTAAATCTGTTCCGCCTCCGCCTAAACTGACGCGAAGGGGCGAGCGGGCAATTATCATCGTTCTTCTTCCTAGGACCGACCCTGAGTGTTGAAAAATTCATAAAATCTTAACAGAAAATAGGATAAATAAATATAATACAATTATACCTATGAGTCAAGGCAGCCCGTGATTCAAATAGTTTCAGAATGCCACCCCAATAGGCAAGGCGGTTACTTTAATTTTAGAGTCGGCTAAACGGGAGAGAATCGGCCAGGGCAAGACATCGAAAAGAGCCGAACGTTTTTTAAAGCCCAGGTTTTTTAAGATTTTGTATTTAATAATTTCCGTAAAGCCGGGGATATAACCGGCATAAACTGGCTTGAATCCGGTTTTCTCCAGAGCTAAGGCCAAAGTCTCAGGCTCAAAAAAGCTGATATGGACATCAGGGCAGCCGGCGTAAGACCACTTGGCCAGCCTGTCCCTAAAGGGTTTGGCGTTGCCTGTAGTCAGAAACAAAATGCCGCCTGCTTTTAAAAGAGGCCTTATGTCTCTTAAAAAAGCCAGAGGGTCAGCGGTGTGTTCAATGACTTCAATGGCGGTGATATAATCAAAGGATTCTTTTTGCAGAGACTCTTTAGGCAAAAGATATGAGCCTGAGTTCTGTTCAGCCGGTGAAATCTGATTAGGCTGGTTCTGAGAGCCGTAGGGTTCGTAGCCGAAAACATTGACTCCTTGCTGCCGGCCGTAGCGGACGAGACTGCCCAGACCGCAGCCGTAGTCCAGCCATCTGGCTTTACCGGCCGAATATTTCATTAAAGTCCTGAAGATATCGGTTAAACCATGCCATTCATACTGTCGCAGAGTTATTTCCGGCCTTTGGTGATCAAAGGCGTAATTGACCAGAGGATCGGCCCCCTGACCACGGTAATAAGCCTCTGAGTAGACAGTTTGATAATCTGTCCGATATTCGGGAATAAAGGAAAAATGACACCTGGGACAGTGATAAATGGCAAATCTGGCAATAGGCGGAATACGGCCGGGAATGTCCCCAACTAATTGAGCGATGTCAGTGCAAATGGGGCATTTGGGATTTTTTTCGGGCATAAAGGAGCAGTTAACCGGTTAAACCGTTTAGCTTCCGGCTGTCAAAACCGATCGCCTCTTCAACTATAAATATTGGTCTTTGTTTGGTTTCTTCATAAATCCGGCCAATGTAGGCGCCCAATATGCCCATGCCCACAAACTGACAGCCGACCAGAAAAACGATTAGCACGCCTATAGTGGCCAGACCGGCCTCAAACTGATACCAGTCAGTTATTTTGCCGATGATTATGGTAAACGCTCCAAAAATGGCCAGAGCGGCCAGAATGAAACCGGCTATGGTCATGAGCCTTAAAAGGGCTCCGGAGAAAGCTATGACACCGTTAAAGCCGATAAAAATACCGCCGGTCAGGGGAAAATATTTGCCTTCTCCCTCAATTCTTGGCTTACGGGCAAAAGGGACTAAAGTGTATTTGTAGCCCACCACCCCGGTCAGACCCTTCAAAAAGGCATTGGTCTCCTTAAGCTTTAAGAGCTCTTCCACCACTTTACGGTCTAAAAGCCGAAAATCCCCGGCGTTTCTGGGAATTTCCACAGTAGAGGTTTTGTTAATCAGCCAGTAGGCCACATAAGCCACCAGTCTTTTGACAGGATTATCGCCTTCCCGGCTGACTCTCTGGGGAATGACCACCTTATACTCACCCTGGCGCCAGATTCTGACCATTTCCGGGATAACCTCAGGCGGATCCTGCATATCACAGTCCATGACAATAACCGCCCGGCCTGTGGAATAGGAAAGGCCGCCCCAAATGGCCCCGGGCTGACCAAAACGCCGCGAGAATTTTAAAAGCTTGATCCTGGGCTCATCCTGACGGGCTTTAATGACCACTTCTTCGGTCTTATCTTTGCACGGATCCATGCAGAATATAATTTCGTAATCTTCGGTGACCTTTTTGAGAACACCTTTAACGGCTTCAATAAAAGGCGGCAGAGCTTCTTCCTCATTGTATATCGGCACGATAATGCTTAATTCAACCATAAATATCCTCTATTTCGGTGCAAAAATGTTAGAATTTATAAATTTCGTCCAAGCAACCCGCATAACCTCCCGGAGACAGAAGGCCCGGGCGGTGGAGCCAAAAGTTCCAGCGATTGAGACCGGAACATAATATCATTTTTTGGTCAGGAATGAACCTGAGGACTTCATACTGTCCAGAAAAGCGTTATTTGCTATATATTTTAGTCTATTATATTTATTTTTTGCTTAAAAGCCTTAATGGATTGCATTTAACAAACAGAATCTGAAAGTCTGAAGGCTTCAGGCTTTTTGGTCCACATGATCTTAGGTCAAGAATACGAATTTAGGCTGTCAATTTAAAATCCTTCTTTGTATATTAAAAGTTTAATAATATATAGTTATATAGCATTAAGATTAATAATAAGCATATAAACCGGTAACTTTTTAAAAGATCATGAAAAAATTTCATGTCGGTTACCAAAAATCAGATCCTGTGTTAAAATGTCCAGAAGAAGTCAGCAGGCTGACTAGCAGAGAAAGGCTAAAAAATATGATCGGCATTTCCAAACTCTATTGCGGCACGGTGGAGCCATCTGACCTGTTGCGCTACCGGCGCCTGTCCAGAGAGCTGCCCAGCCATCTGCTCCAATTTTCCGAAGACAAAAAACCTGTCATCGCCTGGAATATGACCCGAGCCTGTAATCTGTCCTGTATTCACTGTTATGCCTCGGCCACAAAAAAGCCAGCTGACGACGAACTCAACTATAACGAAGCCAGGGCCTTGGTCCAACATCTGACGGATTTCGGTGTCCCGGTTATTCTATTTTCCGGCGGCGAGCCTCTTCTGCATCCTCATATTTTCAAGTTAGTGGATTTGGCGGTCAGAAACGGAACAAGAGCCGTCCTGTCCACCAACGGACTTCTTTTAACGGAAAAATACGCCACTAAGCTCAAAGACATCGGCCTTTCCTATGTCGGTATAAGTCTGGATGGTCTTTCCGAACACCATGACTTCATGAGAGGCCAAAAAGGGGCTTTTGAACAGGCTTTAAAGGCCATTGCCATAGCCAAACAGGCAGGTTTAAAAGTCGGTCTTCGCCTTACTATGACCAGAAGTAACTACCAGGATATTGGCACCATCTTTGATTTACTTGAGGCTGAGTCTATTCCCAGAATATGTTTTTATCATCTGGTGGATAACGGCCAGAGAACAGATCTTTTATCCGAAAAACTTTCGGCCGAAGAGACCAGAAAAGCGGTCGATTTAATCGCCCAAAGGACTGCCCAGCTTTACCGGAAAGGTTATAGTCCGGAAGTTCTGACGGTCGACAATCAGGCCGACGGGCCTTACCTGTATTTAAAGATGAAAGAAGAAGGACGCCATGAAGAGGCGGAAAATGTCCTGGAACTGCTACGTTTAAACGGCGGCAGCAGTTCCGGCCACGGCATTGGGTCTATTTCCTGGGACGGGGCTGTCTATCCCGACCAGTTCTGGCGGACCAGGGTTTTGGGCTCAGTTCGGGAGAAACCTTTTGCCGAAATATGGCACGATGAGTCTAACGAACTGCTGATGAAGCTGAAAGAGAAGAAAAAATACCTGACCGGCCGCTGCCGGATTTGTGTTTTTCTGTACCATTGCGGAGGCGGTTTGAGAGCCAGAGCGGACTTTGCCTCAGGCGATATCTGGGCTCCGGATCCGGCCTGTTATTTAACTGACGAAGAAATATCCGCCTCCGGCAGAACTTTTCTGGCTGCCGAAATGTAGCTTTTGATGGACGGTTTTGGAAAAATAGCCCCACCTCGCCTGGTGGCCTGGGAAACGACGGCAGCCTGTAATTTAGCCTGCCGTCACTGCCGGGCCGAAGCCGTTTCAGAGCCTCTGCCCGGTCAGTTAGAACCGGAGGAATCTCAAAATCTGCTCAGACAATTAGCCCTTTGGGAACCAAAGCCGATGGTCATTTTGAGCGGGGGAGAACCGCTAATGAGGCCGGATATCCTGGATCTGGCCTATCTGGGAACGTCTCTGGGCATGAGGATGCTCCTATCTACCAACGGAACTATGATGACTCCGTCTTTGGCCAAAGAGATTAAAGCATCTGGAGTGGCCCGGTTAAGTGTCAGTCTGGACGGTCCTACCGCTAAGGAACATGACAGTTTTAGAGGTTTGGCCGGTTCCTTTGACAGTTTGGTCCAAGGGGTAGGGATCATGAGGGCGGAACGTCTGCCTTTTCAGATCAATACTACTATAACCGCTTATAATATCTCCCAAATTCCGGCCATTACCTCATTAGCCGAAGAACTTGGGGCCATAGCCCATCATGTTTTTTTATTGGTTCCGGTGGGGCGGGCTTTAAACTTGGCTTCAGAATCATCTGTCCGGCCGGAAGACTACGAAGAGGCTTTGGTAGATCTAAAAACTAGGGAACCGTTTTTGAAACTGGATTTTAAGGCTACCTGCGCTCCCCAGTACAACCGGATAGGCCGTCAATTGGGGATAAAAGGCTCCCGGCACAGCGGACGCGGCTGTTTGGGCGGCCAGGGATTCATGTTTGTCAGCCACGCAGGGGAAGTCAGGGCCTGCGGCTATCTGCCTTTGGCTGCCGGTAATGTCCGGCAAGAACACCCCATGGCCGTATACGAAAATTCGGCTTTGTTTAAAAGCCTGAGAAACAGGGAAGAGTACTTAGGACGCTGCAGGGACTGTGAATACTGGTCAATTTGCGGCGGTTGCCGGGCCAGAGCTCACTCCGCCGGTAACTTTTTAGGTTCAGAGCCTCTCTGCCCGCATGAACCAAAAAAAAGGTCAGATAATTTTGCCTGTAAGTGATTTAGATCCTATAGATTCCCTGATTATGAATGCCCTCCAGGACTGTTTTCCTCTGGTATCCAAACCTTACGCTCTTTTGGCCGAGAAAATTAATCTGGATAATAATCTCTCTTTAACCGATGCAGAGGTTTTAAAAAGAGTTCAGGCTTTAAAAGAACGGAAATTTATCAGGCGGATAGGAGCTATATTTAACCAAAGTCAGCTTGGCTACCGTTCGACCCTGTGTGCGGCCAGAGTTCCGGCTGACAAGATAGACTTTTTTAGTGATTTAGTTACTTCTTCTGAACAAGTATCGCATAATTACCTTAGAAATAATGACTTAAATATCTGGTTTACGTTTTGTTACAAGGATCAGGGTCAATTGAAGGATTTTTTAGAGTCCCTTAAAAAAGAAAGCGGAATAGACGAGATCTATGAGATGCCGGCCAGAAAAATCTATAAGATAAGGGCTGTTTTTAATGTATAATAGCCATAATAGAGATTAAGATAATTAAAAGAGACTATTTGTGTTATTTTAAATTAACTCCTCAAGTCGTAAAAACAGCTCTTGTCTTTTGGGATGATTTGAGCTAGTGTACTGACGGCAAAACTAGGTTACCCTTTTTGTGAGCCTTCAAGTCTTCTGCTTCAAGAGCCGTCCACAAGATTATGGTGCCTCATAAATGTAGCCGAATTTTACTGTCAATTCGCTAGACAGGAACAACCCTTAACTGCGGTTGAAATTGACAGACCGACTTTTGATCGGGACGTGAAAAAATTGGGGTCTAGAGATTTCATAGTTATGGGGTGCCTCAGCGATTAAGGCGGTCAACTTCGTCCTATGGATTTGTGGGCTGCATGAAGAGTTTTGGCCAAATGTACGGTTGGCCATCTTAGACTGTCCTGCTTGATGGTCTTTTACCACCTCAGTGTAAAAAGGTGTCAGGTGTTTGTTGAGGAATTCTAAACTTACTGATATCATGATAATTAACTTTTGGGCAAGAAAGGAAATTCATGCGCACCGAAACTAATTTTCAGCCGTCAGACCAATCGAATGCCAGCGCATCTTCCGGGTAAGCAGTTGGTTCTGCTTTGAGTTCCAACATGGAAGGACTTTACACGGCGTGATATAACGCGTGAATTGGAAATTGTCGATATTAATAAAAAATTATCGGTGACTACAACTGATATCTCTGGCCTTAAGACAGAGATGATAGAGCTTAGAAGTGAGTTCAATTCTAAATTGGACAAGATGGAAAATAGTTTTGATTTAAAGTTTGAAGCATTTAAATCTGATATAAAAAACAGATATAAGCGCATCAAATATGTAGGAAAATCTACCTGTAACAGGAATTTTTGTTGTTCTCATGGGCAGTTTAATAATTTTTTGGGTTAAATCGCCATAATATATATCCTAAGGTATATAATTACATCTATTATATAATATGTTAATAGCTGTTTTTTATCTGTTTATCACTAAAATGCTTGGTTAGTAGTTTTTGTTATTGCCATTTCCCCCTATTTGGTGCGAAATTTTTTGGAATTCTGGCTGAACATGGCTTTCGAATGAAACGGCAATATACTAAAATATCTGGTATTAGAATAGAAATAATAATAGACCTCAAAAGTGAATTCCATTCTAATTTGTCCTAGTGTATTGACAGCAAAATTAGGTTACCCTTCTTGTGAGCCTACAAGTCTTCTGCTTTAAGAACCGCCCACAAGATTATAGGACCTCGTAAAGGTAACCGAATTTTACTGTCATTAGTACCTCAAATCTTTTGGGCGGTTAACTCAGCGGCTAGAGTGCCATCCTCACACGGTGGAAGTCGGAGGTTCGAATCCTCTACCGCCCACCAAAAAGTAGAGGCCGAAGTGGTGGAAATGGTAGACACGCCATCTTGAGGGGGTGGTGGGCAACGCCCGTGCCGGTTCAAGTCCGGCCTTCGGCACCAACTGTAAAAAATAAAAGTTAAGTGATTACAATCATTTAGCTTTTCGGATTTGATGACTTTTTCGCATGACTGCTTGACCCATTTTTGGCCTGTGTGCCACAAATGTGTGCCACAAACCACCTTTTTTCAAGGCGGCAGTCATGAAAAAATCATTAGCTGACTCCAAAGTTCCCAGGAAAAAATCCAGGCCGTGGGTTTCTTCTCATATCTATAAGCGGGGAGATTTTTATTATTTCAGGGCCAGATTCCCTGTCATGTACAGGGAACGGTTCGGTCGGGAAATTCGTCTCAGTCTGATGACCCCATACCGTCAGAAGGCACTGGAAATTTCCGGAAAATTGTACTCCGATTTACAAAGTCTGTTGGATGACCCTAAAATGGACTTGAAAGAATTAAGGTTCCGGCTCAACAGAAACATCCAGATGAAGCTGGAAGAAGATACTGTCAATTTGAGCCCGCGTTCGCCTTCTTCTCTTTTTACTGGTATTGAGGTAGAACATCCTGAGTATTCATATGCTGATACGTGCAAGCATATCATTAAAAAATTACTGAATGATATCAATAATGAAGACTCGCTGTCTTCATGGTCTGAAGAGGTTCTGCCAACATTAAAGAAAGCAGGAATTATAAATCAAAGTCAAGCTGATAACGCTTCGATTATTGATAAATTGATTGCTACAAAGTTATTTTTGGAATCTGAAGTCAAATATATTACTATTTTGCTGAACAGAGCTGAAGGAAATTTTTTTGGGGAAGAAAATATTGTTTTAAACAATTTTGATAAGTCTGAGAATTATAATAATCGGACTTTTACAACCAATGAATTTATTAAGGAATTAGTAGATCCAAAAGACGATACTTTATCCCAACTGTTTAATCTATTAAATTCCAATGTAAAAATTGAAAATTCACAACCTATAAACAGCAGTCAATCACAAACAAATGTAAATATTGAAGTAAAAACTCAGTCAATTATTTATTCAGTTGCATTATCTCAATTTGTTGCCAATAAAGTAACTGAAAATCGATGGAAAAAACATCTGGTTGAGGCACATAAATCAGATCTTCAGTTGTTTCTCAAAATAATGGGTGATATACCTATTGCTTCAATTGATCGAACTGTTATGAGGCAATACAGAGATATTCTCTTAAAATTGCCCCCAAATTTTATGCGTAATAGCCAATATAAAGATAAATCTATTGAGGAACTATTAAAATATAATCATCCTAAAGTGTTGTCATCAAAAAGAGTCAACTACCTTGTCCAAACTGTTGGAAGTTTGCTGGATTGGTGCCAAGCAGAAGGCTTTATTCAATTTAATCCTGTTAAAAAGTTACAAATAATTGATACCAGGCAAATTATTGACCTGAGACTTCCTTTTGAAATTAAAGATTTGGAACTTATTTTTTCACATCCGAAGTATAAAAACGCTCAATTCAAGTACCCTGCTTTCTTTTGGATTCCGTTAATCGGCCTTTTCACTGGAATGCGGCTGGAAGAAATTTCACAGTTACACGCGAAAGATATATCTAATAAAAACGGCATTTGGATTATTGATATAAATGCTGAAGGCGTTGACGCCGATGGATATGCTAAAACTCTCAAAAATAAAAATGCTGTCCGAATAGTTCCTGTACATCGCACATTAATTGATTTAGGTTTTATTGATTATTGCAGAAATATATCTGACAGGAACAGCATTCGTTTATTTTCTGAGCTAAGGAAAACTGAAAACACAGGAAAGTACGGAAAACAACCTGGAAAACAATTTTCTGATGTAATCAGGGATGCTCTTAAGGTAGAAAATCACACATTTGAGAAAAAGTCTTTCCATTCATTGCGGCATACTTTTGCGGATTTTTATAAGCAAAACGGACTGCAAGATAATTTTTTCAGACAACTTTACGGTCATGAAATACCTGAATTAGCGCAAAATACATATGGTAGTCGATTTCCGGCTGAAAAACTAAATGAAATAATAGAAAAGCTTGACTATGGCATTGATTTATCTCATTTGAAGAATTCTAAATATATTAATCCAATTAATCAACGAATTTGAGAATATCTTTTTATTTATAATGGAAATATTTCTTTTATCAAAGCATTTAGGTAATTAATTATGTATGGCAGTCCAAAAAAAATATACAATACAAAAGAAAAGATATAATATTTAGCTGATATGATAGAATATGAATATATCGAGCGGATTTCTAGAGTTAATCATGTCGCTTATATAAAAAAATTATTGCCATTATGCGATGAAGGAGTTGATAAAATTTATTCTGGCAGGTATGATTATACTATTCACAATGATTTCACTTGGAATAAGTCTTCCGAACCACTAGTGAGTGGCAATAACTTAATTGATTTATATACATATATAAAGGCAATTCCAGAAGAATACAGTTATCTGAGTTTTGCTGAATTTTTTCAAATATCAATGAAAAAAAACGATATTATGCCTTATAATAATGTTTATAGCTATAAACAAGAAAATATATTAACTTTAGATGATAAATTCATAGATGAAAGTATTAATAAATATAAAATAAATTGTGATATTAATAAAAAATATATATATTACAATATTGATAAGACTAAAAGAGGAATTGTAGTCTCTTATAAAGATCATTCTGGTCGTTTAATAAATATAATATTTAATCAATATATTAAAATATTTAATGTGTGCCTTACATCTAACAATCAGTCAATGGGTTACAGTCCTCACTTTCCTCAAATAATAGATTATTCTAAACCTGGTGACTATTTTAATATTGAAAGATCTTTCTTTACTGAACCATATCCTATTTATAATATTTTAGATCTTTCTCGTTTCCCGGAAAATAACGTAATAATTACTGACAATGAAGAAAATTGTGATAATTTAAATAACACTATCTTCAAAATAAATAATGTGACCCAATATTTTGCTGTGAGCTGGCCTGGCGGAGAATTTAATACTGTTGGTAAAGTGGATTGGTCTGGATTGCGGGGTAGGAATATTGTTTTTCAAGTTTCTGTCAATCCTAAATCATGCAGATTGGCCTATGAAACCTTTCAGTCTGTTAAGGCTTATCGCCCTTCCAGTTTCAAATTTTTGATTGACACTGATAACACGGGCATAACATCCGATGAAGCCCTTCTGGTCTATCCAATAATTGACAGAAAACAGTTTGTTAAATTCGCTAAAGAATACTTTAATCTTACCTTGGAAGACAGCAAAGAACAGGAAATTGAGCTTATTTGTTACTCAGCAAAGACTTTTTTAGAAACAAAGTTTCAAGAGATCCCTGACATTATTCCAGGAATTTTGCCCCAGCCAGGAATAATGGAAGTTTTTTCAGACAGAGGAGTCGGAAAGAGCTGGTTTTGTCTTGAGCTGGCCAAAGCCTTCAGTGAAGGCAGCTATCCGTTCCAAAAATCAGACTGGATGGTCTCACAGCCTAAGAATGTTTTTTATATTGACGGGGAGTTTATTAACTCAAAGATGCAAGAAAGGATGAGACTATTAAATATAAAAGATAATACTAATAATAGTGATGACAATAAAGATAATAATAGTAGCAGTAATAATGGTAAATTTATTATTTGTCCAAATATTGCTCAAGACAAGAATATTGATTTATTAGATAAGAACTTTCAGAAACTTATTCATGATTAAATTGTAAAATATCGTATTGATATTATTTTTATAGATAATTTAGCGTCTTTAGCTAGTAGTTCGCTTGGTAACGATCCTTTATCGTGGGTACCAGTCAATAATTGGTTTCAAGAATTAAAAAAACGTAATATAAGCATTATCTTTGTTCATCATGCCGGTAAAAGCGGCGATCAACGTGGATCCAATGCTAAAGAGGATAATGCTGATGCAGTAATTGCCTTAGAAGCCATAAAAGGCAGCAAAGGTACTAATTTTGTAGTAACATTCACCAAAGCCAGATACGCTGCTGCTGAACAAAGACAACCTTTTGAACTTAGATTGAACTTCTCCGAGGATGGCTCACCGGCAGTTTGGGAAGAGTCTGTCCCGAAAGAGCCCATTAAAGCTGGCTCAGGAAAAAAAACTAAGAACAAGAATCTTGATCAAGCCGCTAAGGACAAAATTATAGAAACAGCTTTAGAACACTGGAAGCTTGGCTTAATAGACGATGATGTTGCCACCGAGCTTAAATTAGAAAATAGGCAGGAACTATACCGTAAGTATTTCAATACTCCTGAGCTTAAAAAGGAAGCAAAAGATGCCAGAGCTGAAGGAAGGGCTAGGAAAAAAGCTGAGGCAATGGCAGCAAAAGCTGAGGCAAAAACAAAGTCTAAATTTGAAGCTGAGACCAGGGTTCTTAAAGACGAGGATCTGAATTCCTTGAACGAGATTCCAGCTCAGGCCCAGTATGAGGCTGAACCCGGATCGGGAGATGACGCTGCTGAAAATAAGACCACCGATGAATGAAAAAATTGTCCGTCCGTTCAACCTCCCCCTAAAGGGGGAGGTTGATACGTACATACGTACAAAATCGGAAACCCAGGGTTAAACCTCTTCTCCTGCCTTAGACCCAGCCCATTATACCAGCAGCAGCTCCAGCAGACCACCCAAAATCACTCCAGCATCGGTTTCTGCGAGGTTGGCAGGAAATTTGTGCCTGCGAACTCTTACGCGGCTCATTTGGCTGTTAAAGCCCCGGAAACGGCCACACCGCCAGCGCCAGCCTCCGCTTGACCATACGATCAGCTCGGCATAGCCGCTTGTGCCGCTGACTAAGCGTTTGGGGTTCGTCCTGCCTCACTGCCTCTTTGAGTAATGGCTGCTCATAGTTTGCCCAAAAAACTCAAACAGCTTCTTGGGCTGGTTCATTTTTGTTTGTCCACGTTCAAATTTCGTCGGTACACAGGTTCATTAGTTTGTCCATGTTTACGTTTTGTACGGACAAAAGCTCTTGGACAATAGCAATTTGGCTCAAAAGCCTTGCTGGCAGGCAGAAAAATCCGTCCGGATTCCCGTTGAACAGCGTAACTGCCGATGGCCTGAACAATTTTCCGGGCAAAATCTTAGCGGTCCCATTGTCAGGACAGCCGGTTCGGACAATGTTCACAATAGCTGACAGAGTTCCGGCCAGACCAGGAAAGGACTGATCCAAGGATTCGGCCAGGGCACCGGTTCCGGCCTCAAGTTTAGCTCCTCCGGCTCCGGTTATATCTGAGGCGTTTCAGAGAAACTTTTTTCCAGCAAGCAGTCATTGACAATACAGGATCAATAAGCGAGTATTAATCAAAGAATTGAGGATTTTTCAATCATCCGACTAAAATCCAGCCATAGGGACAGGAATGAAAGAAATACCAATCGGCATTCAAACATTTAAAGATCTTATCCTGGGCAACTATGTTTACGCCGACAAAACTCAGTATGTCTATGAAATGGCCAGAAAGGGCAAGGCCTATTTTTTATCCCGCCCCAGAAGGTTCGGCAAATCTCTCCTTTTAAGTACTTTTGAGGCGC